>JBIQLO010000039.1:0-23627 GCA_044464175.1 Planctomycetaceae bacterium
CGACGACATACGCCGGCGGCAGGGGGGCGTGCTCGCGCCCGCCGTGAAAAATCACCAGCACCACATCCGCCTCTTCCTTGAGTGCCCGCACCTGCCGGACCAGGGCCGGCACCTCAAATGGGTGGGCGCCGGGGCTGTTGTTGATCGAGCAGCACGCCTCCCCCTCCGCGCAGTTCAGCAGGGCGATCTTTTTCCCTTTCAACTCCAGAAACAGCGGCTTCGCCGCCTCCTCCCCGCTCATCCCCGCGCCCACCGTCTTGAGCCCCGCCTCCCGCAGCACCTGAATCGTCTGGCGCAACCCCTCCGGGCCGAAGTCCAAGGTGTGGTTGTTGGCCAGCGTCGCGACATGGAAGGGCACATCCACCAGCGACCGCACCGTCATCGCCTCGCCGCGCAGGTTCGGCCCGGCCTTCTTGATCGGCTCCCCGGCCGTCCCCAGAACGCACTCAACATTGACGATGTTCAAATCCCCCTTGCGGAGGATCGGCAGCAGATCGCCGTAAATGCCCAGGGAGCTTTCGCGCATCGGCTGCTCGTACTCCCACAGCGGTCCCCAGTCGGAGCCGATGGTGACCCGGGCGGTGGGGGTGTTTGAATTTTGCGCAAGACGGCAGGTTCCGGCAGTCCAGTTGATGGTGCTCATGGGAATCAGAATGTACGCACCGATCAGGGAGATTGCCACAGGTCGGTGCTGAGGTATTTCAGCCCCGAATCATTCAGCAGGACAACGATTGTTTTGCCCCGGGCGCTGGTTTCCAGAAGGCGCAGGGCGGTCCCCAGATTCGCGCCGGAGGAAAAGCCGCAAAAGAGCCCCTCCTCGCGCGCCAGCCGGCGGGCGGCGGCGATGGCCTGTTCATCGGTCACGGTCAGAAAGCCGTCTATCTGCTCGCGGCGGAGCAGAGGCAACTCCTCCATCGCATACCCGCCCCCCTGGATGCGGTGGTTGGGATGGGCTGCGGGCCCACCGGCCAGCACCGGCGCGCCGGCCGGTTCAATCAGGAAACACTCGATGGCGGGATTGTGTTCCTTGAAGGCGGCTGTGCATCCGGCAAAAGAGCCTCCGGAGCCGGCAAAGTCGCAGAACAGGTCAAACTGCCCGCCGGTCTGCCGGAGGATTTCCGGGCCGGTGTGGAGATAATGGGCGCGGCTGCTGGCCGGCAGGCGGAACTGGTCGGCCCGAAAGCCGTTGCGCTGGCGCACGATGCGCTGGGTTTCCTGCTCGACCCGCTCCAGATCCCCCCCGGACACCTGCCCGGGCCGGGAGCCGGGAAGCTGATCCACCAGCACCACCTCCGCCCCCAAAGCGGCCATCATACGGGCCCGCTCCGTGGAGTTCCCTTTGGACATCACCGCGACGAACGGATACCCCTTGACGCCGCAGACAATTGCCAGCCCCGTCCCCGTGTTGCCGCTGGTCAGTTCGACGACAGTCTGCCCGGGCCGGAGCTGCCCCTGCGCCTCGGCATCCTCAATGATCTGCCGCGCCACGCGATCCTTTTTGGAAAAGCCGGGGTTAAGAAATTCCAGCTTGGCCAGAATACGCCCGGACAAGCCGCGCGTGAGACGGGAGAGTTCAACCATTGGCGTCTGCCCGATCGCTTCGATGGCGGAGGAGAGGAGCATGGGGGCCATGGTAAATGGAAGAGGGGGCTTTGAAAAACCGTAGCACAAGCGTCCAGCCTGCAGGCGGCCTCGCTGAGGCCGCAGTGCGTTCAAGGGTCAGCCTCCACCGCCACAAACCGCAACGGCGCATCCTTCCAATGCCGGGCATAGTCAATGCCGATGCGCGGCGTGATTCGGATCGGCGGCGGGGGGGCGCCATCGTCCAGCAGGAACAAGGGGCCCTGGGTCAGGTCCAGCCCATTGTCGCGCCGGGTCGTGATGTGCAATGCCCGGCAAAGTTTGCCGGGCCCGCCCAGGTCGGCCTCGAAGCCAATCGGCCGGGCCGCCCGGATCAGCACCGCCTGGGGATCGCCGACGGTCGAGGCGACGATATTGAGCATGTCGTACATGCCGTAGATGAGGTAGACGTAGGCAAACCCGGGGCGCCCGAACATGATCTCGGTGCGGGCGGTCCGCCCCTTGGCGGCATGGCAGGCCAGGTCATGCGGCCCGACATACGCCTCGGTCTCCAGAATCCGCGCCCGGAACGTCCGCCCCTCGAACCGGCGCACCAGCACCTTGCCGATCAAATCCGGCGCCAGCGCCTCGGCCGGGCGCCGATAAAACGCCCGCCCCAACCGGCGACGCGATTGAACCGAAGACAATTCCATGACCCGGGCCAATGTTCACCTTGAATCACCCCCGCCGCAACCCCCGGCATCGGAGAATATGGAACCATTCAGTGCCGCCAGTGCCCTCACTGGCGGAATCGTGGGACAGGCTTCCGGCCTGTCGATCCTGATGGATACCTCTCCATTCCATGAGGCCCGGAAGCTAAGACTATCGCAGTTGCAAACCTTCTGGCCCTTAATCCGCCAGTGGGGCACTGGCGGCACTATTGGGGATTGAACGGAGGCCGAAGTATACTTGACAAAATCCAAACAAATGATATATTTCAATTCATGGAATTACGGCTTTCAACGAATCTTGCCATAGAGCGCCCAGGACGCCGAGAAGATAGAAATAACGCTCTCTCTGCGTTCTCCGCGGCTCCGGGGTGAGGCGATTCAATTGGGTCAGGAACTCCAGGGACAATCCCTCCCGCGTGCTCCTAAAAAATAACCGCTCCATGACCAACGAACCCAACCCAATCGCCTCCAAAACCCTCTTCCCGCTTCAGAATCAAGGATTTGCCGCCCCAAACCCAATGAGCGTATTTCCCAACGAACCCAATCCGCCCCCCCTGGACTACCGCTGCCCCCGATGCAAGGGGGAACTGGAGGAGAGCCCCCAGGCATACACTTGCCCCGCCTGCCAGCGCAGCTACCCCATCGTCTGGGGCATCCCCGACTTCCGCCTCTGGCCCGACCCCTATATCGGCATCGAAGACGACCATCGCAAGGGGCTGCGCATCGCCGAAAATTATGATCGGTCCGACGCCCGCCAACTTATGGAATTTTACTGGTCGATCACCCCCGACACGCCCCCCGAACTGTGGCAGCGCTACATGCGGTTTGACCTGGCCGGCGAGGAGCGCGGGCGGCAGTGGCTGGCGGCCCTGGAGCGGCAACTCCGCCGCCCTCCCCTGAATCCCACCGACACTGTCCTGGAACTGGGCTGCCGCACCGGCGGCACGCTGGCGGCCCTGGCCGGGCAAGTCCGCCAGGGCCGCGCCGTCGGCATCGACATTGCCTTCCGCTGGCTGATCGTGACAAAAAAACGGCTGGAACAGCAGGGACTCTCCGCGCAGCTTGTCTGCTGCTGCGCCCAGTATCTTCCCTTCAAGGAGGAGCAGTTCGACTTGATCATGGGAGGGAACATCCTGGAACACTCCCCCCGCGACCAGGCGCAGATCGCCACCGAGGCATACCGCACGCTGCGCCCCGGCGGCCTCTTTTCCACCGTCACCGTCAACCGATTCAGCCTCGCCCGCGAGCCGCACGTGAACCTCTGGGGAGTCGGCTTCCTGCCGCGGCGGTGGATGGCCCCCTACGTGCGCCGGCGCATCGGCATCCCGTACGAAAACGTCCGCCTGCTCTCCTTCCTGGACCTGCGCCGGATGATGCGCTCATTTTATGCCGCGCGTATTTCCCCTCCGGAAATCGCTCCGCCCCAGGGCGCCTCCCCGCTCCTGGTCCGGGCCCTGCGCCTCTACAACCGAATGCGCCTCTGGCCCGCAATCCGCCAAGTGCTCCTGCTCATCGGTCCCCTCCTGGAAGTAACTGCCCAAAAAACGAAACCAAAAATACAAATAACTAATGACCATCATTCCCCCACCCGGTACACGGCCGCATTATCAAAATAGAGCGTCGTCCCCTTCAATCCCGAAGCCCCGGGCATGACCTGCATGCCGGCCGCCCCCTCGGGGACATGCACCAGCAGGATCACCGGCTGCCACGCGCCGGGAGCGATCGTGCGCTGCACCAGCGATTCCAACTCCCGCTTGGGATACCACGCTCCGTCGGCCGTGTGGAACCGCACATGCAGCACCAGCCCGCCCGCCTGCGGGGCGGCCTTGGCATAAACCACCACCAGATACCGCTCGCCCGCCTTGACCGGCAGCAACTGAATATACGTGGCGCCATCCACCTCCTTCAGGAAGGCGGCGTGGGAGCCATCCATCCCCTCCCCGCCCGCCACGCCGCGCTGGGCGGAGCCCATGCGTGCCCAGAACGACCAGCCCGCCGGAGTCCCCTGGGTGGTCCAGTCCGACTCTTTCGGACGGGTGGTCGGACCGCCCGCCTGCTCAAAATCGCCGTTTTGCAGAAGGTTTCCGGGATGATGAGTCGCCACCCATTGCTGGGCCTCAAGCAGTTCCATGAATGGCGTTCCCCGCGCCTTGAGCTGTGCGAGCCTGGCCGGCGCCTGCTGAGGATCGTTGCGGTTGTACCAGTCCATCGCCTCGACCACGCCGGCAGCGGCCGGCAACTCCAGCTGATCCACCTCGCCGGTCTGGAGATAATGCATCTGATCCCCCAACCCGCGCAGGGTTTCGCCCAGCAGGTCCTTCCGCTGGTGCGCCTGGGCCCAGAAGGCTTTGCGCTCGGCCGACAACTGCGCCAGTTGGTTGGACAACGCCAGCACCTGATCGGCCGAGGTGCGGTCCGTCACCGGCGTGGCGGCGATCCGCTGCGCCAGGGCATAGGTCCGGATCGCGTACCCCCCGTACCGCAGGCCGGCCTGATTGATTTCGATGCGCCGGCGCGCCTTGGCATCGCGGGTCTGCTCCAGCGCCTGATCCAGCAGCGCGCCCGCCTGATCCAGTTCGGGCACGCTCATCGCCTGCACCTGCGCCAGCAGGTTGCGGTGAACCCAGCGCATGGTGCGCCCCGGCCGCGGCTCGTTCCAGCTTTTCTCCAGCAGGTCAAAATATCGCTTCATCGTCGGAGCGGCCGATCCGTACATATCCTTGTAAAACTCCTCAAGCAGCGCGTCGACATCCCGCGAACGGTCCCACTGCATCTTGGCCAGCGCCCACATCATCGGCGCGGTGTCCGGCAGGAACGTGTACGCCTCGACATACATCCCTTCCAAGCCCAGCGCGCCGTCGAACTTCATCTGCTCCGCCATCGCGTGCGGGGCGAAACGCGGCGTGAAGGTCCCCATGCCGTAGTAGTCATAGCGCGACAGATGCCGGCACATCCCCGCCCACCGCCGGCTGATGGCGTGGTCGGCCTCTTTTCTACCCGGTTGCCACCATTGGAAGCATCGCTCGGTCAGGAATCCAAAGACGTTGGGCTCCAGCGTCTTGACGGTTTTGGGGGGTGTGTGGGCGATGTCGTAGATCAATGTGCCGATGTACCGATCAGGGTGCGTCCGGCGCACCTGACGGGCCACTTCGTTGACGAATTTGTAGAAGCGGTCGGAAAAGGCCCGGCGGGCATAATCCTCGGGCCCGGCGTCCATCGCCCGGCACTGGTCGCAGCCGCACATGTAGCGGATGTCATCCATCCCCAGCGAGAAGCTGTCCACATCCGGATGGGTGTCGAAGAAATGGTTGGCGTATGCCACCGTCAGCTTCAGCACGTCCGGATTGCTGATGCACGGCCACCAATACCGCTCATCATCCTCCTTGGGAATCCACCGCTTGCCATTGACCAGCGGGTAATATTCCGGATGCGTCCTGGCGTATTGGCTCGGCGGGAGGACGCGGTACATGTTGTTCTGGAAGTTGCGCCGCGGGACCACTTCGCTCTCCACCACCTTGTTGCGCAGGTCCCACTCTTTCCAGTCCGGAAACCATGCGTGCCCCGACCAGACGCGCGGCGAGACAGCCGGCACGCTCACCCGGCTCTTCACGTCCACCCTCAACTCCCCCTTCGTTCCCTGTGGCACATATTCCCACAGCGCCCCGGGGACGAACCAGCGCACCCCCAGGTCCTCCTCGATAAAGCTGGCGACGGCGAAGTAGGTGGGGGTGGGATGGCGTCCGGTGAAAAAGACGCTTCCATCCCGCACGACGATGGAATACGACTCGGGGTTCATCCCCGCTTTGGGCAAATCCGAATCCCGCGTCAGCTGGCAGTGCCCGATGTAAAGCCCGGTTCCCTTCACCGCCCGGCCGTCGGTCCGGATTGGCAGTTGGACGCCACAGATTGCCTCAATGTAGTGCTGAAGGTCCCGGGCCGCCGCCTGCGCCCGCTCCGGCGCATCGGCTGGCAGGACGATCGTCGCCGTCGGCCGTCCATCGCGGGCCAGCGTCAATTCCGCCCCCCATGCCGCCTGTCGCGTCCCCCACGCGCAGATCCCGACCGCAATCATCCCTGCAATCCAAAATCGCCTCATAGCCATGCCTCGTCTAAAAATGGCTCCATTACCCAATAATTCAATTCGTCGCCCGGCAGCAGGGCGAAGCTCTGTTGGCGATACTGCAGAGGGAGCCCATCGCCTTGTCCGTGTAGGAGCTGAAGGGACGGCGGATGCGGCTGTCCCCGGGCCAGTGATCGCAATTGAACCCGCTCCTCATTCAGCTTCATCCAGTCCCATTCGCCTGTCAATTCTTTTGCTCGTTTGGGCTGGCATCCGCCGGTTGATGATCGTGCCGCAAGACGGCCGCCCGGTCATCGGTTAATCTATCGCCCATGTGCGGATTCGTCGGAGCCGTGGCCTGGGATCATCGCCTGGCGCTGTCGCGCCCGGGGCTGGAGCGCATGGCCGACGGCATCGCGCACCGCGGGCCCGATGGACGCGGGCGACACCTCGATCCCGGCGGTCCGGCGCAGGCCGCCTTCGCCCTGGCGCACTGCCGCCTGGCCATCCTGGACCCCGACCCCCGCTCCAACCAACCCTTTGCCGATGCGGCCGGGCGATGGATCGTCTTCAACGGCGAGATCTACAACTTCCGCGAGTTGCGGCGGGAACTCCAATCGCGTCTGCCTGACTACCCTTGGCGCACCGAGGGGGACACCGAGGTGCTGCTGGCCGCCTACACCGCATGGGGGATGGACTGCTTGGGGCACCTTAATGGCATGTTCGCCTTTGCGCTCTGGGATGCCCCCAACCAGCAGCTATTTCTCGCCCGCGACCCGATGGGGCAAAAGCCCCTCTACTTCGCCACGGCCGCCGCGCCCCAGCCGGCCGCCATCGCCTTTGCCAGCGAATTGGCCGCCCTGCGCCCGGTGGACTGGATTGACCAAACCCTCAGCCCCGCTGCCCTGACGCACTACCTTTGCTGGGGCTACATCCCCGCGCCCCGCACAATCCACCAGGGCGTCCGCCAGCTCCTGCCCGGCACATGGGCTCTGTGCCGGGCATCAGGCGTTACCACAGGCCGCTATTTCGACCCCGCCACGGGTCAGGGAAATTGGAAGACGGAAACCGGAAACGGGGCGGCCGCTGGTTTGCCGTCCCTGCTCCGCAGCGCGGTCGCTCGCCAGCTTGTTTCGGATGTGCCCCTGGGCTGCTTTCTGTCCGGTGGGATCGACAGTTCCGTCATCGCCCTGGCCATGCGCGACATTGTGGGAGACGCCCGGTCCGTCCACACGTTTTCCATCGGTTTTGACGACCCGCGTTATGATGAATCCCCCTACGCCGCCGCCGTTGCCCGGCATTTGGGCACCACGCATGAGTCTTTCATCATTCATCCCGAGGTGGCGGAGGACTTGCCGAAACTGGCCGCGGTCTTTGGCGAGCCGTTCGCTGATTCTTCGGCCCTGGCCGTCCATTATCTGGCCCGCCAGACCCGCCAACGCGTGAAAGTGGTGCTCAGCGGCGACGGCGGGGATGAACTCTTTGGCGGCTACGACCGCTATCGCGCCCTGGCCCTGGCACAGCGCCTGCCCGATCCGTTAAAGGCGCTGGGGGCCTCTCCCGTGTGGCAGCGCCTCCCCGGCACGCATCCCAAATCCCGCCTCACCCATCTTAAACGGTTGCTGGCCACCCTGCATCATCCGCTGCTGGAACGCTACAGCGCCTATATGCGCCTCTTCGACGATGCCACGCTGAATGAATTGCTGCCGGAGGCGCTTCAGTCACAGCTGCCGGGCGCCGCCCGGTATCTGGTCGAGCAGGGGGGGGCGCTCCCCTGGAGCGAGGCCGACCCCGTCCCCCTGGCCACCGCGCTGGACCGCCTCACCTATCTGCCCAATGACCTGCTCACCAAGCTGGATCGCGCCTCCATGCTCCACGCCCTGGAAGTGCGCAGCCCCTTTATGGATCCGGACCTGGTCGCCTTTGCCGCCACGCTCACCGGCCCGCAACTGATCCGGGGCGGGTCCAAACGGATGCTGCGCCAGGCATTTGCCAATCAACTTCCGCCGGAAGTTTTTACCCGCCGGAAAATGGGTTTTGCTCTGCCCATCGGCCAGTGGTTCCGCACCCAGCTGCGCCCCATGCTCCACGACCACCTTCTGGCGGCCGATTCCTTCGCCGCCACCCACTTCAACCTGGCGGTCGTCCGCCGTTTGATTGAGGAGCACGAAACCAATCAGGCCGACCACGCCCAGCGTCTCTATGCCCTCCTGATGTTGGAACTGACGATGTGCGCCGCCACCGGGTCTGCGGCGGCCTTGGGTTAGGGGCTACACTTCACCCATCATCCATTCTGGCGGCCAAACACGATTGGATGTGAAGGCATCGGCCTTTGCGTGCGAGATGCATGTTTGACTTAATCAAACAAAAATTTGTTTGACTTTGAAATTCAGACTCAGGTAAGCTTTGAAACATTCCAAGAGGAAAGCCCATGAACCCCGGATTGGTCCGACAATCCTATGCCGAGCAGTTGGCCGCGCGACTTCGCAGTGCCATCGAGTCTGGCCTCTGGGCGCCCGGCGCCCGTGTCCCGACCATTCGCAGACTTGCCGCCGATCATGAGGTGAGCGTCAATACCGCGCTGGCGGCATTGCGCCTCCTGGAAGAGCAGGGGTGGATTCAGCGCAAGCCCTCCGGCAGCGCGATTGTGAATCCCCAGCGCGGCTCCCGTGCGGCCGCCCCTGTGCCGATGCCCGCTGGCGGGGAGATGCGCCATATCGCCCTGGTCGGCTCTCCCCTGGGCGATCCCTCCGATGGATGGGGCACGCGCATTCTTGTGGCCAACGAGCGCGTGCTGGCCGAAAACGGGAATTACGCTTTGACGCGGATGCCGTCACGGGGGGAGGGATCGGAGAAGGAATATCGCCGGATGCTGCGGCAGATCGACGCCTTGGCGCCCCGATTGGCCGGAGCGGTTCTTTATTTCAATCATCCGGTCTACCTGGAGCGGATGACTCAGAAGCTGGATCAACTGGGCCTGCCGTGGGTGACGATCTATCGCCCCGGCGAACAGATGACCCACAACTACGTCTCGGCCGACAGCCTGGCGTCCGGCCGGGCGGTGGGACGCTGTTTCATACTGGAGAATATCCAGCGAGTCCTGGTCCTCAGCCCCGATCTGGCCCCGGTCGTCTCATGGACGCAAAAAGTGACCGGCCTGCTCGAATCGTATCTTCATCATAAGTGCCCGATCAACGGCATCGAATATCTCTGCTGTCCCGGCAAGGATGAGCCGGACGGCTACGCCGCCACGCGCGACTATCTGGCCTCCCATGACGCCCCGCAGGCGATCTTTGCCACCGGCGACTATCTGGCCATCGGCGCCATGCGCGCCTGCCGCGAGGCGGGGCTGGCGATTCCCGATGACATTGCCATCGTCGGCAGCACGGGCTTGGACATCGCCCGATTCACCACCCCGCCCATGACCGTGGCCGCCCAACCGATGGAAGCGATGGGGCGGGGGTTAGCGCAGATGCTCTTGCGCATGATCCAGACGGGCGAGCGCCGGCTGCCCGGCCGCCAGATCGCCGGGCGGCTGATCCTGCGGGATTCCATGAAGATATCCCAAAGCACCCGGAAAATTTTATCCCGCGAGAAATTGTTGCAGGAAGACGGCGGCAATGACCCCTCGGGGGAACCGGCTCAGCGGACACTTGTCACAGCAAAGGAGCAATCATGAAAAAAACGCATATCTCGGCCAAATCCGGATTTACATTGGTTGAACTCCTTGTCGTAATAGGAATCATATCGATTCTCATCGCGATGCTCTTGCCTGCGTTGAACAAGGCCCGCGAGGCGGCAAAGACGATCCAGTGCATGAGCAACATGCGCCAGATCGGCCAGGCCTTGCAAATGTATGCGACCCAGAGTCATGAATATCTTCCTTACTGGAACCAGGACAGCGCCACCACCCTGGGATATCCCGTGCCTCCCGCGGATCACCGCCACTGGTGGCAGGTGTTGATGTATTCCGGCGCTCTGGCCGCAACCCCCGCTCCCACCAGCCGCCTGGTGAGCAAGGTGCTCATCTGTCCCAATCTGCCTCCTTACACGGGCACGACCACTGGAACCACCGCTCTGGAGCGGCGGCTGCTTTACGGGTTCTTCAATTACGGTATCAATGGCGCTCTGAGCGTTGATTACACCCATCCCGGCGGCCCAACCAACTGGCCACGCTGGATCAAGATCACAAAGGTCCGCCACCCCACCGAAACGGTCATGATCGCCGAGGCGGCTTCTCCGGGTGGAAATGTCGAACCGGGTGGCGGCCCGGCTCGTGAGGTTTACTACGCGGAGCCCTATGCTCCCGCCTCTCCGTCCACCAATCTGGGTCATGCCGGTATCTGGCACGCCAACGGCGGGTGCAACGTGCTGTGGGTGGACGGGCACGTCACCACCGTCCATGCGCCGAACAGGAATGATGCCGCCACATTGTATTCGGAGAAGGCATTGGGCTTTTTAAACACAGATGGGACCAAATCCAGCCCCTGTTTCTGGGATATTGACTAATGCCATTGTTGGCCGGACCGGATGTGATAAACCGGTGATTGGATTAATGGAAATTCGCATGTTGAACCGAACCGTACTTACCATTACTTGTTGTTTCGCCCTGCTTGCCTGCGCCGGCCTCGTTCCGTCTTCGGCGCAAGCCGCGGCGGCAGCCCCCCTCAATGTCCGTGACTTGGGCGCCAAAGGGGACGGCCAAACCGATGATGCTCCCGCCTTTCAGAAAGGACTCGATGCCCTGTCCAAGTCCGGTGGTGTTCTTTTCGTTCCCGCCGGCCGATACCGCATTGCCCAGACCCTCCGCGTCTCCGGTGGCTCTCTCAACAAACCCGATTCCCTCAACTGGATGGAAATCCGTGGCGAAGGTGAGGCCTCTCAGCTCTTGGGCGACGAGGTGGACTACATCCTCGACGCCCAGGGCGGCTACGACGAAAAAGGGACGCCCCAATATGTCAACGGTCTGCGCATCGCCGGCCTCCAGTTCACCAGCTTCAACACCGACGATAAAAAACGCTGCGGCGGCATCAACGCTTCCCGTCTGATTCGCTGGTCCTGCCAGAACGCTTATTTCATCAACCTCCGCACCGGCATTTACGCCGCCGACAAGACCCCCTCTGGCAAGAACATGTCCGTCTGGTGCATTCGTCTTCACAACAACCTCTTTTTCAGCTGCCACGATTACGCCATCAGGATGGGCCGGGTTTTCGATCTGACCATCGACAACAACATTGTCGAGCAATCCTGGGGCGGCATCTCCATCGGTCGGCCCGGCGACGGATATGACGCCGCCGCCAATACCCTCCGCGTTACCGACAACTGCATCGAAGGGATCGTCAAAGAGCCGGCGCTCCTCGGTTCCTGCTGGATCGGCGCCCGAGTCGTCGGCAATCATTTCGAAGCCAATTCCGCTGGTGATCTGATCGTCACCCCCCAGGAAAAAGATGGCTGGACGCGCGGCCTGACCATCTCCGCCAACACTTTCGCCCCCACTAAAAAACAACGACAGACCGGCCAGTATGGCCCAATTCGCCTCACGAAAACCCTTGATGCGGTCATCACCGGCAACTTTACTGTCGGTCCGATTCTCATGGACCCCGCCAGCCAACCGCTTGGCCGGGGCGTCAACATCGCCTCCAATATCCTCAACAATCCCGCCGCCGTCACCACCATGGAAGGCGCTACCCCCGGTGCCATCGCTCAGCCCGGTAAAAGCGACGCCATTCCTGCCGACACGGAGCGATGGGAAGTGACCAGTTCCTTTGCCCGTGTTGGCCTCGATGCCCGCCACGGCTTCCGTTATGAGCCGCATGGTCAGCCTGCCCGCTCCATTGCCTATGGCGAAGCGCCGCCAACCAAGGATGAGCAGCACGAGCCGGGTGATTTGGTCCTTAATCTCGAACCGAAAATCACCGACGGTCGGCTTCTCTTTGGTTGGACCTGCATCGCCCCAGGGCGGCCCGGAACTTGGAAGCCGCTATACTTGAGCATCAAATAACGCACACACGCTTGCAATACAGGAGCATAGCATGGTCGCAGAACCACGAATGGGAACGGGACCTGCGGGCAGGATCGCTGGTTCCGCCTCGCCGGTAGTGACCCCGCCCACGGCCTTTACGCTGGTTGAGTTATTGGTCGTCATCGGGATCATCAGCGTCCTGATCGCTCTGCTGCTGCCCGCGCTCAACAAGGCGCGAGAGGCGGCCAAGTCGGTGCAGTGCCTGAGCAATCTGCGCCAGATCGGCCAAGCCGTCCATATCTACGTCAGCGAGAATAAGGGACATCTGCCCCCCAGTTACAATGACAAGGTGGATGCCAAGTACGCCCGCTGGTTCAGCATTATTCTTCCCATTTACATCACCCCGCCCAATACCACCCCGGGGAGCACGGTTTTCGTTTGCCCGGACAATCCCCGCCGCTGGGGCGGCTCCGATCGGCTTCCCGGAGGGAATTACATCTGGGAGGGCAACTATGCCTGGAACTATGATGTGACCAATGCCACGACCAATACACCCCCCAATAACCACTCCATTCGACCCGTGACGCGCATCAAGAACAGCCAGGCGATCGGCATGGTCGCCGATGCCGGCGGACAGGCTTCCCCCTACATTGGCGAACGCTGCACCTATTGGTTCTCCTCCCTCAACTACGAGACATATCTGGCCCACCCACACAGCGGCATGCGGGGGACCAATGTCCTGTATGTCGATGGTCACGCCGCCACACTGCTGGGCAACGACTTAAACACCACTGTCTTTTACATCCCGTCCACCCAATGAGGATTTTTATTGACGACGAGGGAAGCATTTTGATCCCCTCAATCCTCCCGTGATTGCCATCCTAAGCCTTAAATAAACGAAACAACCCATTGGCACGCTCTGAACCCGGAACCTTCAACCCGACGCCCATGACCCGCATCCTCCCACTGTCGCTTCTGATCCTGAGCCTTGGCTTCATCGCACAAGCCGCCCAAGCCGCGCCCGCCAAAGCCAAGCCGCTGGTCCTTGCTTCCGACGGCTTCACCCTCCGCTTCAACCCCGAGCGTGCCTGGAGCCTCGATCAGGTCAAATTTCACGGCAAGGAGATTGGCCAGCCCAACGGCAACTACGGCCTGGTTTGGGCGCCCGCTTCGGGAAAGTACATCGGCGGCAACCACAATCAGGGCGGACTGGAACAGGTTCTCAACCTTACTCTCACGGTGGATGGCAAGCCGGTTGATCCGGCCAAGGCTGGCCAGGTCGCGGTAAAGAAGGAGGCCGAGTATGTGAAGGAATCCCGTCTGGGTGACCTGCTCGTCCGCTCCACCACTCGCTTCACTCCCGAGCGCATCGAGTTTCAGCGCAATGTGACGGTCGAAAAGGATACCCACGTCCATATCATGTTCCCCTTCATGTTTTGCTGGACGCCCGGAACCGACCAGTGGATCGCCCGCACCGACAATGGGCAGTTGGTCGAGGGAAAGCTCGACAGAGCCAAGGATTGGAAGCTGCAAAAGAACGTCCGCTGGTGCGCCATTTACGATCCGAAGCTGCAAATCGCCATGCTGACTGAATTGCCCCCCGACATGAACGGCGTGGGACGCAAGAACGCCTACTGGGATCTGCCGGTTTACCACAAGCAGTATTTTCAGTCTTTTTCGGACAAGGACCTCAAGAAAGGGCAGACCCTTCAATATCGCCTGACCCTTCGGGGTTTCCAGGCGGGTCCGGAAAAATGGAAGGAGCTGGTCAAATCCCAGGCGTTTGAACTCGAAGGCGAATCCTCCCTGCCCGCCTCCACTGCGCCGGCCCCCACCACGCAAAGCGCCCTGCAGAAGCAGGTGGAGCAACTCTATCCACCTTATAAAAAAGGGGAGGTTCCCCAGTGGCAATCCCATCCCGTCGCCATGGCCGCGCTGGATCCCGACACCGTCCTGAAGCCCTGGACTCCCGTCCAGGCCGACAAGGATTCGGTCACCGTCTGGAATCGCCGGTATGAGCTTGGGGCAGGGGGCATTCCCAAACAGATCACCGCCGCCGGCCAGCCTTTATTGGCTGCCCCGATCCGGCTTGAAATCCAATTGCAGGACCAGTCCCACCCTGCCGAACTGGCCGCTCCCCGACTTGCCCAGACCCATAAAGGCCAGATGCAGTATCTGAGCCAAACCACCGCCGGCTCATCGGATATCCAGATCAAGTCGACCTACGAATACGACGGCTTCTCCCGCTTTAACCTGACAATCCAGTCGCCCAAAGACCTGAACGTCAACCGTCTGGAACTGGTCATTCCCATCCATGCGGGCCATGCCCTCCTCTATCACAACGCCTATCCGTGGCGCTTTGGCCAATCCCAGGCGATCTACGCCCAGGCCGGCGCTCTGCCCACGGGCGAGGGGGAGATTTATACCGCCGGTTTCAAACCCTATTTCTGGATCGGCGACCACACGCGCGGGCTCAGCTGGTTCAGCGAATCGGACCAATGGATCCGACCGGCCAAGAACGAGCGCGTTGTCCGTGTGGTCCGCAAGGGGGATACGGTTGAACTTCACATCGTCTATGTAGACCAGCCCTCGCAGTTCCCATCTAAAATTTCCCTCTCCTTTGGCTTGATGGCCACCCCCGTCAAACCGTTGCCGCAGGGTTGGCGCAACTGGCGGTTTTCCTCCGCCAAACCGACTACTTTCCAGCCGCAGCCCGCCCCGGCGATCAATCAGGTCGTCTACTGGGCCGATTCTTACCGCATCATCTATCAATATCCGCGGCCCCGTGATCCGTCCGCTTTTAAGCAGGACGTCGCCGCGCTGCATGAGAAAGGTGCTCAGCGCGTCTATCCCTATCTGGATGTGACTCTGCTGGGCACCCAGTCCAAAACGACCGTCGCCGGCGAGCAATTCACCTTCGCCACGCCCGAATGGGCCGCCTTCGGACAGGAATGGGCGATTAGCCCCAACTACAAGCCCGGCCGACCGTGGCAGCGCGTCTCGCCCGCCTCCCATTGGGCAGACTTCTCGCTCTGGGTCGTCAAGCAGTGGATCGTCAACGGTGGGGCGGATGGCATTTACACGGACGAGGCTTTCCCCTACGCCGACACCCGGGCCGACCATGGCTGCGGCTACACCGATGCCCAGGGCATTCGCCAGCCCACCTGGCCGATCTATGCCACGCGCGACTACTTCAAGCGCCTGGCCTACCTCTTTCAGAAGCATGCCAAGGGGCCGCCGGCCATTCTGGCGCACACCTCCGCCACCATCGCCGTCCCTTTCCTCTCCTTTGCCGACGTCGCCCTGGACGGTGAGCAGTTCTATCACACCATCAAGAAGTACAACGGCTCGGAAGACCCCTCCTATCTGGCGCTGGTGCCGCTGGACCGCTATCAGGCGGAGTTGATGACCCAGCAGGTCGGGCTTGTCCCCGCCTTTTTGCCGGAATTCCGCAATGACATTACTGACCAACGCTTCCCCGGCATCCGCGACCGCCGCCATCCCACCCGGGAATTTCTGGCCCAGACGCTGCTGCACGACATGCTTGTTTGGCCTCTCTGGTGCAACGCCGCGGAGGTCGAATCCACCTACGCCGTCCTGGCCGACTTCGACACCGGCGCACCCGATGCGACCTTTCATCCTTACTGGGACCCGCGCAACCAGTCAGCCGTGCAAAGTGAGGATGTCAAAATCAGTTACTACACCCGCCCGGGCAAGCTCCTGGTAGTTGTCGTCAATACCGCCGATCAGCCTCGAACGGCGACGCTGGACCTGCAACGACTGCAAAAAGGTGACTGGAATACCCCCCAGCCCCTCAACGTGGAACTGCCGGCGCGGGATTTCAAGATCATCCAGGCTTCCACAAAGGAACGCTAAAGCCGTAAAATGGCCAGTTCGCTTCAACTCTTTTCGACAGGTGCAATATGCTCATCAAACCATCTCTCGACGTTGATCGCATCGGCACCCCTGAAATGCGCGCCGCCGCAGCTTTCACACTGGTGGAACTGCTGGTGGTCATAGGAATCATAAGCATTCTCATCGCAATGCTGTTGCCCGCCTTGAACAAGGCTCGCGAGGCGGCCAAAAAAGTCCAGTGCGCCTCCAACCTCCGCCAGATCGGGCAGGGATTGCAGATGTACGGCCAGTCCAACAATCAATGGCTGCCAATTCGGTACGGGCCGGCACCCAACGCGGATCTCCCGATCTTCAGCGCCGGCATCTATGCCCAGAACACCGGCCTGGGCCTGCTGCTGCCGCACTCCATCAGCTCCAGCCATTCGGGGGTTGCCTATTTCAACTCGGCGGATGTCATGTTCTGCCCGGACGACAACGTCTATCGCCCGTATCGCACGCAAAACGGCTATGGACTGTTCGAGGACCGGAGCGTCTCCTATTACTACTATTTCTGCCCGGCCGACGGGCGGCTCAGCAGCGGGATTACCAGTTCATCCAAGCTATATGTGCGAATTGCCCGCTGGCGGTACGGGCAGCACTATCCCTCCGGTGGATCGGCCGCGCATACGGCCATCGCCAGCGACCAGGGATATTATGTGGCCGAGCCCTATCCGCTGGGCGCCTGGTATCACCCGGATGGCACGAATGTGCTTTATCTGGACGGGCATGTGAAGTTTCTGCCCCGGGATTCGATCGGTCGTGAAGAGCTATCGGCCGGTGGGGGCACTTACTGGGTAAACGTGCTTCTGACCTTTGATCGCAATGGATGATGGGCCTCTCACCGAAATAGGAGACGGGTTATGGGTTGGATGTTCAATGGGGTTGTGCTGACCGTTCTGGCGGTGATGACGGGTGCCTTCGCGCAAGGCGCTCCGGCGACCGCGCCGGCGGTGATTTATTCCACCAGTTTCGAGAGAGGGCTGAAGGAAGGGGGCGACTGGGGCAAACTCTTTCCCGGTGCGGAACTGGTGCATGAATACGGGCGGGCCCATGGCGGGGAGCAGTTCCTGGCGGTCAAGGGACGCAACAGTAACAGCCAGTACAGTCTGGCAACACGTTCCATTTCTGTCACGGCCGGGAGCAACTACAACCTCTCGTTTGCCTATCGCTTCTCCCCCAAGGTGGAGCGGAACGGCATCATGGTCATGTTCTTCTGCTTCGACGCCCAGCGGAAGCCGATCGCCGCCCGGTTCGCCGGCTGGGGCAACAATGGGCATTATCCATTCATGTCGGTCAACGGCCCGGGAACAGGGCAATGGCAGACGTTCCATAAAGAGCTGCTCGTCCCTCCGGGCGTCGCCTCCGTGGAGATCCATTTTCGCCACATCAACCTGCCGCCCGATCAGGAGGTCGATCTGGACGATGTGGAACTGGCCGCCGCCCCTCCGACGGTCAAAGTCGCTTACAAGATTGACTCTTCCAGGCAGATCCTTCGCGGGCATGTGATCCTGGCACCGGCTTCCATGATGAAGCACATGAAGGCGCTGCATGTGATCCTGCGGGAGTACGACCCGCAGGCCAATGTCCGCCCGGCCCTTGTGCCGGGGACGGATCAGTACAACACCGATTTTACGATTCTCAAGTATGGGAGCGTGCGGCGAGACCTGACGCTGCCGCCGGGCCAGAACGCTTTCGAGATGGACCTGTCGGACCTGGAGGATCGCCCCTACGCACTGTCGGTCCTGGCGGAGTTGAACGAGGGGACCCGCCTCCAGAGCCACGACACCATTGAAAGCGCGGTCTTTTATAAGATGGTTCACCCACAGTGGGCAGGGAATCAGCTGGGGATCCTCGGAAAAAACGAACCACCGCCCCCGCCCTGGACGCCGCTGCGTTACGAGGCGGAGCATCAAACTGTCGTGGACTGGAACAACCGCCTGCAGTTCGGCAATCATCTGATGCTGCGGGCCGTCGAATTTGCCAGCCCGAAGGGGCAGCAGCTGTTCGCTTCCAGCCCCCAGTTGCTCATCGGCGGAAAGCCGGCCGAAGAGGTTCTCTCTTTCGCCGAGCCGAAAGTGGTGGAGCAGTCGCCGCACGCAATCACGCTTCAGTCGTCCGGAACCAACCAGGCGGTGACTCTCTCGATGGCCGCGCGCGTGGAATTTGATGGATTCATCCGCTACACGCTGCGGCTGACGGCGCTGCGCGACTGCCAGGCCGGTCCGGTGGAAATGGTTTTCCCCCTGAACAAGGGCGTTGCGCGCTTTGTCCATCCCAACGACATCGGCTGGAACACGCAGCGCGCCGTGCTGGACAAGGACCATCCGGCGTGGAAGACGGATGACTACCGCGCCAGCGTCTGGATCGGCAACGAAGAGGTGGGGCTGGCCTGCTGCATCCATTCCGACCAGCCGGGCGAGGCGATCGATCCGAACGGACCGAAACTGGCGTCAGAACTGGCCGACGGGCGATGGCGGCTGGCGCTGCTGCCGGGGCCCAACGCGCTCAAGGCCGGGCAAAATCGGACGATCACCTTCGGCGTGCAGCCGACGCCCACCCGCCCGCTCATGAAGGGATTCCGCGACCTGGTGATGCGCGGGAAGGTGAAATCCGGGCTGGAATTGCTCTGGTCCAGCCCCGCCAGTTTCCAATACTGCGGATTCCCCCAGCAGCGGGATGAGGCGATCACCAAATGGGCCAGGCAGGTCAAGTCACGGCCCGATGCGCCGCTCGCCCTGATCTACCTGACCACGGGATATCACATGACGACGGTTCCGGCAGCCACATGGTTTGCCGACCGTTGGGGCTTCAAGGGCGCGCATAGCGCATATTTGAACGAAATGCCGGGATGGCGGAAGTGGACGGGGGACCTCATCCCCCTGAAGGTGGATGATCCGCTGTGGCAGGATGATTACTGCTGGCACCTGGATCAGTTGCTGAGCCAGTCCGAGGTCGATGGCCTCTACTTTGATGTCTCCGCCGGCACCCTGGGCGCCCATGGCGACATCCTGGCCACGCGCGATTTCCAGAAACGCATCTATGTCATTCTTAAACGCCATCGGCCCAACGGCGTCATTATGTTTCACGCCTATGAAAACAGTGCCGCCCCGTTCCTGTCGTTTTCGGCGCTGGAGCTGCGCGGCGAGGCTTACCGCCAGGGACTGGCCGAGCATGACCATTACCTCGACTTCCTCTCGCTGGATGAGTTCCGGTGCAATGAGACGACCACCGGGCAGGGGATCGTCTTTCTGCCTCAGTATCGCCAGCTGGACAAGCAGCAAAACCCAGCCTTGGCGGCCCAGACACTGGGGCTGATCCAACTCCATGACATGAACCTCTATCCCAGTTGGATCAACGAAACCGTGATCCAGCGCGTACGTGACTTCAAACGAGCCTTCGGACCGCTGGAGGGGGCGCGGTTTTACCCCTACTGGCAAACGCAGCCCGGGCTGGTGCGTGTGGATTCACCAGCCATCGTTCACAGCACTTATGACCGCAACGGCGATCTGTACGCGCTTGTCTTCAACAAGTCCCAGCAGCCGGTCCATGCCATGCTGAAATTGGCGCCTACCGTCGAAAAAAGCAGCGCGACGCTCTTTAATCCGGCCGACGGCGAGAGCCGGACAGTTGATGTTGCCCAGGCAAAGGAAAAGGGAATCGAGTTGAATCTGCAGCCGTCGGAGTGCCGCTGGCTGGCGGTCAAATGACAGGCGGTTGCCCGAGGGCCCGCATCACCCGAATTCATCGCCCCGGAAGGTGTTGCCCAGATAGGCGCTGCGTACGGCCGGATCGTTGATGATCTCCCGCGGCGTTCCTTCCTTGAAGACCTGCCCGTCGTTGATGATGAAGGCCCGGTCGCACACCTTGAGCGTCTGCGCCACGTTGTGATCGGTAATCAGCACGCTCTTGCCGAATTCAGTTTTGAGGCGACACACCTCGCGCTGCAAGTCCTCCACCGCGATGGGATCGACCCCGCTGAAGGGCTCATCCAGCAGGATCAGCTTCGGCTCGGTCACCAGCGTCCGCGCAATCTCCAGCTTCCGCCGCTCGCCGCCACTGAGCGTGTCGGCCAGTTGCCGCTTGGTCTTGGTCAGCCCGTACTGATCCAGGAGTTGCTCGGCCCGGCGCTTGCGCTCACGGCGCGGCAGGCTCAAGGTCTCCAGGATCGCCATCAGGTTCTGCCAAACCGTCAGCCGCCGAAAATCGCTCCGTTCCTGCGGCAGATACCCCAGACCGCGCCTGGCCCGCTTGTACATTGGCAGGTGGGTGATGTCGACCGCGTCAAACGCCACCGCGCCGCTGTCCGGGGTCACCATCCCCAGGATCATGCGGAAGGTGGTTGTCTTGCCCGCACCGTTTCGCCCGAGCAATCCTACGATCTCCTGCTGCCCGATGGTGAAACTCACTTCCTTGACGACGGTGCGGCTGCCGTAAGTCTTGATCAATTTGGTGGTTTCAAGCAGGTTCATCATGGCGTGACACCAGCATGCCCGCCGGTGGCGGAAAATCAAGGGCCTGAATTGTGGATAACTGGTGGACAAATCCCCGCCGGAACCTCTTTTCCCCCGATGGAATCAGGACTTGAATGCGGGGTGCGCGCAGGCCAACTTTGGGCGAACTTCACGATTTCCTTGGAAAATCGAGAGGCCTGGCTGTAAATATCGAATCTATGGGGGCTTATGAAATTAATCCTTTCGGCGACTCGATTTGGCTGAAGTACCGCCCGCCAGCGGGTCTTGACAGGGAGCTCTGGCAAGGTTTCATCCCGATCTGCTCGAATAACCCCTCCATTGTGGATAACTTGACGACAACTCGAAGAGAATTGGGCGTTGAGAAACTTGAATTTTCTTGTTCCGCCCGCTCAAGTCGTGGTATTCTTCTCTCCTCTTCTTGTTCCCTCGGCATGCCGGGAGCGGAAGCCGTGATTCGGGAATGGCCTCGATACGGTGCGGGAAAAGGCGCTGCAGCGCGGGAAGTGGAATTCCAGTCTCGTCGCATTTCTGATTGGAAAGGAACGTCATGGCAACAGCCAAAGTCAAGTGGTTCAATGACCAGAAGGGGTATGGCTTCCTGGCCTGTGAACAGGACAACCAGGACATCTTCGTCCATCACAGTGTCATTGAAGGGGAGGGATTCAAGACGCTGGAGGATGGAGAAACGGTAGAATACGAGGCCGAAGCCAGCCCCAAAGGTCTCAAGGCCCTGCGCGTACGGCGCCTGTTGAGTGCCTCGGCGTAAGGGCTTGAAACCCCTGTTTTGAATTCCAAATGCTCCAGCCGCCAGGCGATCGCTTATGCCTGCGGCGCCGCCTGTTCCGCGCGCAGATTGATCCCATTCTGGGCCAATTCGGTCAGTTTCTTGTCCGTTGCTCCTTCTTCATCCAGCGTCTGTTGAAGCAGACTGGCGGCCTTCTCATCGCCCAGAAACTGGGCGTACGTGCGGACCGTGCCATAGGCGGCCATCTCATAGTGTTCGGTCTGCTGAGCCGCGGCGATCAGCGCCGCATCGCATACCTCGGGCGTGTCCGCATCGCTCATCATCTCCTGGCCTTCCCCGAGGATGCCTTCCATGCCCTTGCACTTGTGCGATCGGGCGGGCATGCCCATATTGCTGAATATCTGCTGAAGGCGCTCCACGTGCCCTTTGGTTTGCTCAAGATGCTTTTCAAAGGCATGGCGCAAGGGGGAAGAAGCGGCGGCCTTGGCCATTTTTGGCAGCGCCTTGACCAGTTGGCTCTCGCAACTGAGCAGGTCGCGCAGTTGTTCAACATACAAATCGCGAAGGTTGTTGACTTGCATGGCTCTCCTTGTTGAAGTTGTTACGATGGTATCCGTGGGTGCAACGGCCATGCCAACATCAACCGAGTTGATGCATTCGGTAAAAATTCTCCATTTTAACAATTGGAGCGAGCTTATCGGATGTAGCGGATAAATTTGAAAGTTGTTGAGAATGGTCGGGTGTGATACGAAAATACCGTCTGGCGGGGATATGTGTCCTCTGCCGTGGGTGAGTGGTGGATCATTTCCGCCAGTTGTGCCGTTAATTCGGTCTCGGCGGACCTTTTGACCGGGAGGTAAGAATGAGGCAGAAAATGATAGCTATGGCGGCGGGGTTGGCGGGGGTGGCCCTGAGCGCGGCGGCGGCCAGTGCCGGTTCCCTGACACTGGGCAGCTCGGGATGGCAGGCGATCTGGGCGGACACGCTCGACTCGCGCCTGGCGTTGAACGTGGACTCGGTGACCAGCGACGCCGTATTCATCGAGAAAAGTGTGGACTTCACGTCCAACGAGCCGGTGCGCATCCTGTTCCAGCAGATTCCGGGCCAGACGGCGGTGCCGTACATCGTGCTGAACGATGAGCATCTGACCAACCGTTCCGGTGAGGCCTGGACGGGCTTCATGATGTCGGTGGTGGGTCTGGCCAGCAACGTGCATTTTGATACGGTTCAGACCGGCCTGGGACAGCCGGGGGGCTTCTCGATCGAGCCGTTCACCACGGGCAACTTCAGCAACAGCGACACGGTGCTGACGCTCGGGGGCGGGATCGTGCCGAGCTTTCCTGATGCGCAGAACGTCTGGGCTCCGGGAACCACCTCCGGCGGGCTGTGGATGATTGACACCTCCGATGATTCGATCACGGCGCCGCTGCTGGCGTTCACGCTGACCGAGGAGCCGCTGGTGACGCCGATTCCGCTGCCGGCGGCGGCGTGGAGTGGGCTGGCGGGGCTGATCGGACTGGGCGCTTTGAGCCTGAACCGAAAGCGGCGGACGGCCTGAGTCCTGCCCATTGCTCGTCTGAGAATTCAAGGCAAAAGGAGCTTCTCCTTTTGCCTTTTCTTTTGCCCGTCACTTTGAAGCGTGGGTACTATGGCAACATTGGCTTACGGGGAGGATCCGTTCATCTCGTCACCTCTGTCATCGGCGTGGGGGGGCTGGCGCCAGGTGGTGCTGGCGGGTCTGGTCTGCTGGTTCGCGGTGCAGATGGTCTGGTGGCCGCGCGTGCAGACATCGGCGGGGGCGGATTACTATCACTTCTGGATTGTGGGTCGGGCCTTGAAGTCGATTCATCCGAAGAACATCTATTCAACGGCGGATCGGCGGTCGGTGGCGGCGTGGGGGGCGTCGCTGGTTCCATCGAATATGTGGCGTCCGACGCGTCAGTTTGCCGCCGCGGGCGTCTGGAAAGAGAAGGGGGGCAAGATCGACAGCTATTCAACGCCGTTTTTGTACGCGGTGGTGAATTCGATGGCGGGGGGGCGATACGACCGGGACCTGGATCGGCATCAGACGCTTGGGATGGCGGCGAGCGTGGGGGCGATCCTGGGACTGTGCTGGATGGCGGGATATCCACCGGCGCTGGCGCTGCTGATGGTGGCGGTGACGTATGCCTGGTGCAGGCCGCTGGCGTCGGACACGTGGGTG
>JBIQLO010000040.1:0-23508 GCA_044464175.1 Planctomycetaceae bacterium
TGCTGGCGGCCGTGGGGGCGTGGGTGGGGCCGGGGTGGGTGTGCGTGATCTTCGCGGTGGCGGCGGTGATGGGGATGGGCATTGTGCTGGCGCAGGCGCTGTGGCAGGGGCGGCTGCTGATTCTGCTGCGCAACAGCCTGGTGCTGGTGCTGAATTTCGTGCATGTGCGACAGCTGGGCGTGGAGCATGTGATGGCCACGGGCCAGTCCAGCGAAGGGGTGGAGAAGCCACTGCCGTATGCCGCCCCGATTTTCGCGGCGGTGGGGCTGATTCTGGCAATGGGGTGGATGATGCGAGGATGAGCCATGAAATGGAAAACGGAAAACGGAAAATGGAAAATGGGGATGGAAGATGGGCGTCGTCCATTTTCCGTTTCGCATTTGCCATCACAGCGCCGGCCGCGCCGGCGCGGCGCTGCCATTATTGAGGCGGCGCTGGTGATGCTGATCCTGTTCTACATGAGCTTCGGGGCGGCCGAGGCGGGGTATTACCTGTGGATCAAGCATGGGATGGAGGGGGCGGCGCGGGAGGGGGCGCGGGCGGCGATCACGGCCAACGCCCGCCAGCAGGATGTGATTGATGCGATCTACGGGGCGACCGACGCCATCGGCCTGCCGCGCAATGAAATCACCTACAAGATCACCCTGGGCAGCACGTCCGGAGGCGCGATCGGGGATGTGTCGCAGGTGGCCCAGGGGAAGGGGATTTGCGTGCAGGTGATCTGCAACTGGAAGGATGTGGGCATCCATCCGATGAACCTTTTCGGCGACACCGCGACCGGCACGGCGGTGATGCGCAAGGAAGGGTCGTAAAGGGCGCTGGTTGGCGGAAATGAGGGCCCGGGGTTCAGGTTTGTTCCCCCTGGACCCGTTTGCCATTATTCAAAAAGGGCATCGCTTCGGGCCAAGGCGCTGCCGAAGCGCCAGTGTCGAAGGGTCGGCGGCGGTGGTATCATGGCGGTCCTATGGACGGACTGCTGGAAAAAATTGAATCGTCGCAAGCGTGCGTGGGGGTGATCGGGCTGGGGTACGTGGGGCTGCCGCTGCTGGCGGCGTTTCATAAGTCGGGCCTGAGCGTGCTGGGGATCGACATCGACCCGGCCAAGATCGAAGCGCTGCACGCGGGGCGGATGTATCTCAAGCACCTGGGGGAGGACCTGGTGCGCAACATGCTGGCGGCGGGTCGGTTCGACGCCACCAGCGACTTTTCGCGGCTGGGGGAGTGCGATGCGGTGATCGTCTGCGTGCCGACGCCGCTGGGGCCGCACCATGAGCCGGATTTGAGCTACATCGAAAAGACGACCGACCAGATCGCCCAGCACCTGCGGGCCGGGCAACTGATCGTGCTGGAATCGACGACCTATCCGGGGACGACGCGGCAGGTCATGCTGCCGCGACTGCAGCGGGCCGGCCTGGCGTGCGGGCGCGACTTTTTCCTGGCCTTCTCGCCGGAGCGTGAGGATCCGGGGCGCAAGGACCACAACACCGTCACCATTCCCAAGCTGGTGGGGGGGATCGACCCGGCCTCCACCGAGGCGGCGGCGGCTTTGTATCGCCGCGCGATCAAGCAGGTGGTGGTGGTCGGCAGCGCGGAGGTGGCCGAGGCGGCCAAGCTGCTGGAGAACATCTATCGCGCGGTGAACATCGCCCTGGTCAACGAGATGAAGGTGGTGCTGACGGCGATGGGGATCGACGTCTGGGAGGTGATCGCGGCGGCGGCCACCAAGCCATTCGGGTTCCAGGCGTTCTATCCCGGGCCGGGGCTGGGGGGGCACTGCATCCCGATCGACCCGTTTTATCTGACATGGAAAGCGCGCGAGGTGGGGCTGGTGACGCGGTTCATCGAGCTGGCCGGGGAGGTGAACCGGGCGATGCCCGACTACGTCGTGCAGCGCATCACGCTGGCGTTGAACGGGCAGCGCAAGGCGGTCAACGGCAGCCGGATTCTGGTGCTGGGGCTGGCGTACAAGCCGGATGTGGACGATGTGCGCGAGAGCCCGAGCTTTGAGTTGATTGAAAAGCTGGAGCGGCTGGGGGGGGCGGTGGAGTACAACGATCCGCACGTGCCGGCCACCCACAAGATGCGGCGGCATGACCTGCGAATGAAGAGTGTGGACCTGACACCGCAATCCCTGGCGGGGTACGACTGCGTGGTCGTGGCGACCCACCACGCGGCGTACGACTGGGCCATGATCGGGCGGCACGCGCAGCTGATCGTGGACACGCGCAACGCGCTGGGCAAGGCGGGGATCAGCGGGCCGCACATCGTCCCGGCGTGAGGGGGCGGGGATTTCTGGTATCATTTGCGGCCGCATGGCGCGATCCTGGCAATATCCCCGGTGGCGGCGGATTCTGATGCAGTGCGTGATGTGGCTGGTGCTGGCCGCGGCGGTGGGGGCGGCGGCGCTGATCAACCACGAGATGCGCCTGCGTCACCGGGTCGTTCTGGACGCGCCGCGGGCGCTGGGGCAGCTGCGGATCGCGCTGCCGCGGGGGTGGATCAGGGGAAGCGAGGGGGAGGGGGATGTGCTGGCGCATCTGTCGGAGCCGGGGGAGGGACTGGGCCGGCGGCAGTTGCTGATCCTGTCGATCTCCACCGAAGGGTTTATTCCGCCCCTGACTTGCCTGGAGCGGCTCAATGGGCGCATCGGGCGGCCGCCGGAGGAACAGATTCAGCGCCTGCAGATGGGAGGGTATCCGGGCGTGCTGGTGAGCCGGCGGATGCGCCGGGCCGGGGGCGTGGAGGCCGGTGTCGTCCAGGCGTGCGTCAGCTTTCCCTGGCGGCAGGCGATCGTGATTCACCTGGAGGGGCTGGCCGGGGAGGAGGAGGGGGATCTGGTTCAGCGCATCGCCGCCAGCATTTCGCTGCCCGGCCGGCCGGCGCCGGTGCAGGGATCGACGCTGATTTTTCCCCGGATGAAAGCGCCGGTGCCGGCGGGGTGGCGCATCACCGACGACGGGGATCCGAACCGGGTGGCGCGGCAGTTGATCGACGATCGGGCGGAAAGCTGGCTTTCGGCGGAGGTGATCCCCTGTTACGTGCCCGATCGGCACCCTGGGGCGATCGGGGCGCTGGTGGCGGCGAATCAAGGCGACTGGCTGGACGCCCGCATCAGCGGGGGTGGCGGGCAATGGCGGCTGCAACTGCAGGGGGCGCGGAGTGACAGCCTGGTGGAGGCGCGGGTGCTGGCGGGGGCGAAGGGGCGGGGGGTGATCGTGATTTTTCGGGGCAGTCGCTCGGATTTGCCGCGGGTGGAGGCGGCCTGGCGGAGCATCACCGAAGGGATCGTCTTTGAGCCGGCGGAGGACTGGGCCCAGTTGCTCAGCGCGGGGGCGCGGGCGGTGGAACATTGGGCGCAAACGCCGCCGGATCAGTTGCTGGAGTTGCGCGAGGATCAATGGTGGCTCTGGTACGGGCAGGGGGCCAATTCCTACGAGGGGTGGATCAACCTGCAATGGCTCAATGCCGCCGATGAGGAAGGGGGCGCGCCCTGGCGGGCGGTCTGGGAGATGCGGCGGCGGGAGGAGGAGGGGTCGGTGGAGCGGGTCCAGCAGAAGGTGGAGGGGGCGCTCGGGGCGTATGTGAGCCATATGGAGCGCTGGCGCAGCACGGAGGCGGGGGATCGGTTCATCCCCATCGGGGGGCAGACCACGCGGGTGCGGGATGGGGGGCTGAGCCAGAGCACGGTGTCGCGCCGGATGGACGGGCCGGCCCCGGCGCAGTTTGTGGGGGGCGGGTGGCTGCCGCTGCTCATGGGGCAGGGGGAGGATCGGGCGATGGTGCTCAAGACCGAATCGCTGCTATTTCAGCAGAGTCCGGGGGTGGTGCTGGATGTAATCGTGCGTCCCGAGGCCGGAGGGGCGGCCACGCGGGCCTCCGGAGCGGAGGGGGCGGGTCGGCGGCTGGTTGTGCAGGTCAATGGCAGCGGGGACCTGTCGCGCTGGTCCTTCGGGGCCGATGGGGAGCTGCGGAAAATTGAGTGTGCGCGGGGGTTGCAGCTGCTGCCGGCGGGGCCGCAGGACCTGCGACTGGATTTTCACGACGATGCGCGCCTGCTGCCGTGAGGGGCGCGAACGCCCATCCCGAACTATGGATGCGTTGGGTATAATGCGGGGCCTTGGGAAGAAGTCCGGGCCCCACGGAATGGAGAGGCATCCCTCAGGCCAGGCAGGCTGGAAGCCTCTTCCATGATAGCGCCGGCGAGGGTATCGGAGGCGCCGAACGGGTGTCATTGCGTCAAGAAATGCGATCGGAGACAGAATGTCGTACCGGCTGATTGAGAAGCAGTTGATTTACCGGGGCGCGAAGGTGAATCTGGAGGTGCATCATCTGGAGGATGAGGCCGATGGGACGCGGACCAGGCGCGAGGTGGTGGTCCATCCGGGCGCGGTGGTGGTCCTGCCCTTGCTGGAGGAAGATCGGGTGCTGCTGATTCGCAACCGCCGTTACGCGGTGGGGGCGGTTTTGCTGGAGTTGCCGGCCGGGACGCTGGAGAAGGGGGAGGACCCGATGAACTGCGCGGGTCGGGAGTTGTTGGAGGAGACGGGGTATCTGGCCAAGCGTTTGCGGCTGCTGGGGAGCTTTTACAGCTCGCCGGGCGTCCTGACGGAAAAAATGCACGCTTTTGTCGCCTATGATTTGCAGGAGGAGACGCAGGCGCTGGAGGCGGGGGAGGAGATCGAACTGGAGCCCGTGCCGCTGGCGGAGGCGATAGAGATGATCCGCGACGGGCGGATTCAGGATGGCAAGACGGTGGCGACGCTGTTGATGTATGAGCGGTTTTGGCGGGAGAGGCAAGCGGGGTCGACGACCCCGGCTACAGGGACATGACGCATGGCGTGGCAGGATCGACCCTATTATCGCGACCATAGCCATTCGACGGGCAATCCGCTGATGTGGCTGCTGGTGGGGTCTGTCCCGATCGGGACCCTGTTCGGGATTCAGGTGCGGCTGCATGCGTCGATGATCCTCTTTGCGGCGCTGGTGCTGGTTCTTCCCTCGAGCGTGGGGGGCTTTTCCAACTCGATCACGCTGAACCTGGTTCTTTTTTCGGTGGTGCTGCTGCACGAGTTCGGGCACTGCTTCGCCTCGCGCTGGGTGGGGGGAGACCCGCAGGAGATCATCCTGACGCCCATCGGCGGGCTGGCGATGGCCGATGCCCCGCACCGCCCGGGGGCGACGCTGGTGACGGTGATGGGGGGGCCGGCGGTGAACGTGCTGATCTGCCTGATAACCGGGGCGGCGCTGGCGCTGATGGGGGTGTCGGTGCTGCCGTGGAACCTGTTCAACCTGCATGAGGGGATGGTGCCGCGGGTGGACTGGCTGGCGTACGGCCTCTGGTTTGTGTTTGCCGTGAGCTGGGCGCTGCTGTTGTTTAACCTCTGGCCGATCTTCCCGCTGGACGGGGGGCAGATGCTGCAGGCCGTGTTGTGGTGGAAGATCGGGTATTACAAGGCGACGCTCTTCGCCTGCGCGACGGGAATGGTGGGGGCGGTGCTGATGGCGATGGTGGGGCTGGCGGGACGGCAATTGTTGCTGCTGTTCATCGCCGTCTCCGGATTTATCGTCTGTTATCAGATTCGGCGGGAACTCAAGGCGCAGGGGCCCTGGGCGTTTGAGGAGGAAGAGGCGGATTATTCGGCGAGCCTGGGCTATAATGAACCGCCCCCCCCCGAGGAGCGGCACCGGCGCCTCAGCCGACGGGCAGTTCGGCGCACGCGCCGGATTCTGGAGCGGGAGCGGGCGGAGCGCGACCGGCTGGATGCGATCCTGGCCAAAGTGTCAGCACAGGGGATGGGGAGCCTGACCTGGGCCGAGCGGCGGACCCTCCACAAGGCCACCGAACGGCGGCGGCAGCAGGATATGGAATTGTCGAACGAGTAAAAGTGCGGGGTGCTGAGTGCCATGCGTAGGGAGAACGCGCACGCAGCGCTGCTCTGCAGGGAGTTTTGCATTGGTTTAATTGATGGTCGTGCGTACACGATCCACGGGCCGGCGGCCCGTGCCCTTTTTTTCATCCCATAGCGCGGCCACAGGCCGCGTGATGACTCAGCACCCGGCGCTCATCATTAAATGAATTTGCCAAAGTCAAAAGTCGTACTCGCCATGAGCGGGGGAGTGGACAGCTCGGTGGCCGCGGCGCTGCTCAAGCGCCAGGGGCACGAGGTGCTGGGGGTGTTTATGCGCCTCGGTTCGCCGGCGGGGGTGGAATCGGGCGAGGCCTGCTCCACGGAAGGGGGAGGCAAGGCCAAGCAGGGTTGCTGCTCGGTGCTGGATGCCGGGGACGCCCGCCGCGTGGCCAATTTGCTGGACATTCCGTTTTACGTGTTGAATTTCCAGGAGGATTTCGGGAAGGTCATTGACTATTTCGTCTCGGAGTACAACAAGGGGCGCACGCCCAACCCCTGCGTGCGCTGCAACGACTGGCTCAAGTTCGGCAAGCTGGCGCAGTATGCCAGGGCGGTGGGGGCGGAGTATGTCGCCAGCGGGCATTACGCGCGGATGGGCGTCGATCCCGTCACCGGCGGGCGGGCGCTGCTGCGCGGGCGCGACCGGCACAAGGACCAGAGCTATGTGCTCTTCGGCATGTCGCCCGAGGCGATGGCCCACACGCTGCTGCCGATCGGGGAGTTTGAGAAGCACGAGGTGCGGCGCATGGCCCAGGAATGGGAGCTGCCGGTTTTCAACAAACCGGACAGCCAGGAAATCTGTTTCGTGCCCAATCAGGATTACGCCGGGCTGCTCAAGCGGCGCAGTCCGGAATCGTTCCATCCGGGTGAGCTGGTGACCACCGAGGGAAAGGTGGTCGGCCGGCACGAGGGGCACCAGCATTTCACCATCGGCCAGCGCAAGGGGCTGGGGGTGGCGCTGGGATATCCGATCTACGTGGCGGACATCGATCCGGCGGCCAACCGCGTGACGCTGGGGAAAAAGCAGTCCCTCCTGCGCACGAAGCTGGTGGCGCGAGAGGCGAATTTCCTGGTTCCCCGGGCGGCCTCGGCGCGGGGCATGCCCTGTCTGGCGCAGATCCGCTACAACCAGTCCCCCCAGCCGGCGACGCTAAACGTGATCGACGATCAATCATTCGAGGTGGTCTTTGACCAGCCGCAAAGCGCGGTCACGCCGGGGCAGGCGGCCGTGCTGTATGATGGCGACGTGCTGCTGGGGGGCGGCTGGATTGACCGGGCGGAGTAGGCGAATGGTTGTTTGTTATTTGTTTTTTGTTATTGGTGATTGGGAAAAGCGGCTCATGGCCGGAAACAAATAACGAACAACAAAAAGCAAATAACAAGTCCCATGCTTCCGGCCCGCAATGTTCTCATTTTCCATAACGGCGCGCTGGGGGATTTCGTGCTGAACTGGCCGCTGGCGCTGGCGGCGGGACGGCTGTTTCCCCAGAGCCGGGTGTTTTACGTCACGCCCTCGGGCAAGGGGGAGCTGGCCCGGCGGGCTTTGAAGGTGGAGGCGATTGACGCCGAAGGGGGATGGCATCACCTGTATGCCGATGCCCAGAGGCTGCCGGAGGCGGCCGCCAGGCGGCTGGCCGGGGCGCACTGCATCTTCAGCTTCGTCAACCGCCCCGGCGATGCCTGGGAGCAGAACGTGCGGCGGCTGGCTCCGTCAGCACAGGTGCATTGCCTGGAGCCGACGCCGCCGGCGGATTACCCGCGTCACGCGACTGTGTATCTGCTGGAGCAACTTGCCGGCGCGCCGGCGGTCGGCAGCGCTCTGGAGCAGATGCTGCGGTCGGTGGCGGACCGGGGAATCGGCGCCCGTCCGCCGGGCCAGGCGGTGTTGCTTCATCCGGGAGCGGGATCGCCCGGCAAATGCTGGCCGCTGGAGCGGTTTGCGGAGCTGGCCCGGCGGCTGATGGAGGCCGGGCAGAGCGTGCGCCTTCTTCTGGGGGAGGTGGAGCAGGAGCGGCTGGAGGCGGGCGAACTGGGGCGGTTTCCCTCCGGCGTCGAGCGGCTGGTTCTTCAGACGCCGCTGCAGCTGCTGGAGCAGTTGTCGGGCGGGCGGCTGCTGGTGGGCAACGATTCGGGGCCGGGGCACCTGGCGGGGATGCTTGGGCTGGAGGTGGTGAGCCTCTTTGGACCGACCGATCCGGCCGTTTGGCGCCCGCTGGGGCCCAGGGTGCGGGTGTTGCGGCGGGAGCCGCTGGAGGGGCTGAGCGTGGAAGAAGTGGCCGCCGCCGTGCAGGCGGGGTGAGCGGGTCCCTCGAGCCGGCGGACCGTCCGCGCGGTTGCCCAAGTTGACACATTGGGACCGGCGGCTTATCAATGGGATATTAAACCGTCCGGGAGATTTTCGCAGGAGCATAATTTATGAGTGACAAGATGGTGGCCGGAATCAACGAGCGTGCGGCCGATGAATACTTCAAGCGGGGCCTGGAGGCCCAGAAGCAGGGGCTTCACGACAAGGCGACCGACTATTACGAGCGGGCGCTGAATGAAAATCCGGACCATGAGTCGGCCTGCTTTCACCTGGCGATGCTCTATGACCGCCAGGCGGATGACGCCAAGGCGATCGAGCTGTACGAGCGGCTGTGCGCCGGCTCGCCGGTGCATCTCAACGCGCTGATGAACCTGGCGGTGCTGTACGAGGACAACAACCATTACGAGGAGGCGTACCGCTGCCTCGACGCCGTGCTGCGGACCGATCCGAACCACGAGCGGGCCCGGCTGTACATGAAGGATGTCGAGTCGGCCCGGACGATGTTCTTCGATGAGGAGGGGGAACGGCGGGGTGATCGGCGCAATGTCATTCTGGAAGTCCCGCTGAGCGACTTTGAGCTGTCGGTCCGGAGCCGCAACTGCCTCAAGAAGATGAACCTGCACACGCTGGGGGATCTGCTGCGCATCAGCGAGCAGGAACTGCTGGCGTACAAGAATTTCGGGGAGACCAGCCTGATTGAGGTCAAGGCGCTGCTGGCGCAGAAGGGGCTTCGGCTGGGGCAGGCGGCGGTCGATGGGGGCGCTTCGGCGGCCGGCGCCGGCGAGACGGCGGCCGGTGTGCCGGAGAATGAAGCGCTGAACAAGAGCGTGGCGGACCTGGAACTGTCGATCCGCAGCCGCAAGGCCCTGGAGCGGCTCAACATCAAGACCGTCGCCGATCTGGTGGCCCGCACGGAAGAGGAGCTGCTGGGGTGCAAGAACTTCGGCCAGACCAGCCTCAATGAGGTGAAGGAGCAATTGGCCGCGCTGGGCATTGGGTTGCGGAAGCTGGAAGCCTGACAAGGCCACTGTGGGCGGGGTCGTCGACCCCGCAAGCCCTGTGGGCGCTCTTCGTCGAAGATCGCACGGCCTCGGCGAGGCCGTCTACAGGCGAGGAATCAACCCGTACCCGGACCGCCGATGGGGCGCAGTTGGCAGTTGGTTCGGCGTTGTCGGCCGCTGCCAGCTGCCACCCATCGGCGGTCCGCGTCTGCATCAATCAGGCAAGGATGCCGATGATCATGGAAAAGGAAAAAAGGAAAAGGGAAAACGGGAGGCGGACTTGGACCGCGTTCCCCTTTTCCCTTTTCCTTTTTCCATTGGCCCTGGTCTGCCTGCTGGTGCCCCTGGGGTGCGCTTCGCAATCCCCGCCGCCCAACCCCAACGCGCCGCTGGTGCGCGTCCGCCTGGCCGAAAAAGTGCGGGATGTGCGGCTCAAATCCACCCAGCCGGCGCTCTACCGCGCGGCCGGAGAACCGGTCGCCAAGCGGCTGGCGTTGCCCGCCGACGGCATCGCCGTGCGGCTGGACCGCGGCCACTGGCAGATCGGCAACGTGCGCATGGGCCCGGGAGAGCTGATCGTCCAGCCGATGGAACCCGGCTCGGTGTCCGTCAACGGGCGGGCCTATCGCGGCCAGTTCCGTCTCGTGCCGGTGTCATCCGACGCCTTTGACGTGATCAACGATGTGAGCGTGGAGGGGTATCTCAAGGGGGTGCTGCCGCGCGAGTTGCCGCGGACGTGGGACCTGGAGACCTACAAGGCCCAGGCCATTGCCGCCCGCACCTACGTGCTCTATGAATGCCGCACCGCCGGGCAGGGCCGCGCCTGGGATGTCTATGATGACGAGCGCAGCCAGGTCTACGGCGGATTGGCCGATGAGTCGGCCAAAAGCCGCGAGGCGGTCGATGAAACGGCCGGGATTGTTTTGGCGTACGGCCCACCGGGGCACGAGCGGATCTTCAAGGCTTATTTCAGCTCCTGCTGCGGGGGGGTGAGCCAGTCGGTCACCGACGCCTTCCCCACCGACACCTACATTCCGCCGTTGTCGGACCGGAACAACGGCTCGCTGTGCAACGCCTCGCCGCGCTTCAACTGGGGACCGATCGTCATCTCCAAGGCGGAACTAACCCGGCGCTTCCGCCTCTTTGGCGCCCGCCGCAAGGGGCCGGAGCGGAACATGGGCAACGTCACGCGCCTGGAGATCGAGGCGATCAACCGCTTTGGCCGCCCGGTGCGCTTCCGCGTCTACGATGACCGGGGCAACCGCTACAGCTGGAGCGGCGAGGAGGTGCGCTGGGCCGTCAACACCGACGCCCCGGCCGGCTCGCGGCTCTTCAGCAGCTTTTTCAAAATCATCGACGCCCCCGACGCCGTCCATTTCGTGGACGGCCACGGGCTGGGCCATGGCGTGGGGATGTGCCAGTGGTGCGCCCAGGCCATGGCCGCCGGCGGCATGCGCCACGAGGACATCGTCCTCTCCTCCTACCCCAAGGCCGTGCTGGTGCGGGCGTATTGAGGAAAATGCCGTCCTGAATCATTTTCCGTCACAGAGTTCCGTGGAATAAAATTCAATGCGCTGCAACGGTATTTTGGCGCGAAGGTACAATGTATTGCACCCTGCACAACTACCAACGTTAGTTCAGCGACGATTACGGTGCCATGATGGGTAAAGAATCCAGGATTTTCACGAAAAAATTTCATCTTTCGGCGATACGATGGCCGTTGCTGGCGTTGAGCTGGATTTTGTTTGTCACCGCTCTTTTTATGCCAGGAGTTTATACTCAAACAGGCATTGTATCTTCGCAGTACGCTACCCTCCCTACATGGATAGTGATATTGTGGATCGTGTTTCTAATCCCAGGAGTTTTCTTGGAACGAGGAGGAGCTTCCGACTTTTTCCATAATTATTTACGCCACGGTTGGATTGTTCCGGCCACGGCCTTAGTTATTTTGAGCGTAATCGTTGGATGTGTTTTCTTTCTCATTAGTCCACTGTTTTTATTTCTGGCGCCAAGGTTCCGCTTCATCTCAAACTTTCGATGGATTTCTTTCTGCTTCCTGGGGGGATGGCTGCTGCCCTTTTGGGGCTGGCTTTTCTATCAAGAGACAACATTCTTGATCGGCTACTATCTTATAGCCGCTGCCCTCACACTGGCATTTTTTGCCGTCATATTAACTCCCATCCCTCATGCCCAAAACGGACGCCGAGGATTTGAACCGTTGGTCAAACATTGAAAATCTACTGGAGCGGACCATTCGCGCAATAGAAGTCCCGTAGGGTGCAATTCATTGCACCGCAACGGCATTTTGGTGCGAAGGTGCAATGGATTGCACCCTACACAACGGCGAGAGGATTTTAATTCCGTAGGGTTCGCTTCAGCGGACCCGGTTACATCGGCCGGCCAAACAATAACCCGGTCCGCTGAAGCGGACCCTACGTTGCTCAGATGCATCATAAAAAGAGAATCCAGACAAGGGCGATCACAAGCCTGATCCTGCTTTCGATTGTTGTGCTTTGTGTGGCCTGGATGATCTACTGGTCTTTTCCGGATCCGCGCAAATCTCTGAAGGCGCTGGCCGGGCTGACACCAGATCAGGTGATCGCACGACTGGGGCCCCCTCGCTTTGGCGATCCACGAGATGCCGGTTTTTTTACAAGAAGGGGTGGACTCCCGACCAGGAGGCAGAACGAGGGCCGCTCACGTTCTACTATGTTGATTCATTTCCTCGTTGGCGGGCGTATCACTATGCAATCATCTTTGAGGACAATCATGTGGTTAACGTGGTCCGGGTAATCAAATAACATGGGAATGGGTCATTCATGTAGGGTCCGCCGTGCGTAGGGTGGGCCTTGGCCCACCATGAAGGGTTGGTGGGCCAAGGCCCACCCTACATTTAAGATGAATATCCACAAGAATCATCCATCCGAATCGAAACCCAGGGAGAACCTGCCGGAGCGGATCGGCTACCCCACTTGGTTCTCCCTCCTCTTTGGAATTCTCGCGACTGTCTTTGGAATAGGCTCGGCGGTTTGCATGGGGATGAGCCGTGGCGGCTTTCCCGATGGATGGGGGATTCTGGGCATTCTATCGCTCATCACGTGCTGGATCACCGGAGGTCTCGGAGCATTGATCGGCTTTTATGGAACGCTCAGCGATATACATGGTCGCCATGCGTTTAAGGCTTTGATATTTTGCATCGTGGTGATGGGGATAGCCACGGGAGCGGAAATTGTGATGGTCTCTTTGCAACCAAATACAGGCGGGCCGGGCGCGGCGGGAGGATTTTGAAACAATGCATCGGGTGGGCCGAGGCCGTCCCTGTACACTGCCGCGACTCAAGCCGCCCCTACCGACACTTCGCGCTCATCCCGCCCGGTTTGAATGTTTGAACTTCGCGGTTGTTTCGAATGTCTCTGACGATAGCGCCGGGGCGTTCGTGACAATGGAATGGAGGCCGATGATAATGGGCGCCATGAACAATCACCTCACCCCCCATCCCCGGCTCTATGTCACGAAACAGCAGATCCAGCGCCTCACGCGCCCCGTGCCGCCGGCGCTGGCGGCCTGCGCCAAGGCGGTTGGGCGCGAGGCGGCGCGGTATGTGGCCTCGACGGAACTGGATTACGGGCGCAACCGGCACAACGAGCATCTGATTCGGGCGCGGGTGATGCAGCGGCAGGTGATGACGCTGCTGGTGCGCTGGCGGCAGACCGGCCAGGAGCGCTTTCGCCGGGCGGTCCTGAAGCGCATCGGCCTCATTGACGGGTGGAAATACTGGTCCTGGATCACCTGGCGGCAGGGCAATGCCGATCCGCTGGCGATCTTTGACCTGAGCTACGGCGAGAACTGCGCCACGCTGGCCATCGCCTGGGACTGGCTGCATGACACGCTGAGCGAAGCGGACAAGGCGCTGTTTGTGAAGATCGCGCGCCAGCGGGCGCTGGCCTCGTTCCTGCATCAGCTGCGCGACCCCAAAAATCGCCCGCGCTGGTTCGCCTGTCCCGACTACAACTGGAACTCGGTCTGCACCGGCGGGGCGGGGATGCTGGCGCTGGCAATGTATGAGGAACTGCCCGAGGCCAAGCGGGTGCTGGAATTGAGCGAGGCGTCGTTCGTGCCGTTCATGAAGGGCCTGGACAAGACCGACGGCGGCTGGCCGGAGGGGGTGGGGTACTGGAATTACGGGATGCGGTATGCGCTGATGTACCTGCTGAGCCATGAGAACGCCACGGGGCGCAAGCACCCGCTGCTGCATCGGCCCGCCACGGCCAAGACGCTGCAATTCCCGCTTGATTTTACGCCCCATGGCGTGCCGTGCGGGTTTGGCGACACCAATAAATTCTCCCCCCTGCCGATTCATTTGGCGGCCGCCCGGCATCTGGGACTCAATCCGGTGCTGGCGGCGCTGGAGCATCGGGTGGCGACGATTCTGGCGGACAAAGCCCTGGCGGACGAGGCCCTGTCGCTGGAGAAGTGGCCGCACGCCGCCGAATACCTCCTGCTGCATCCCCGGCGCGCTGCGGCCCTGCCCCGACCCAAACCGCGCATCCGCAAGCTATACAGAGGGCTGGACTGGGGCCTGCTGGCCGACCGATGGCCCCAGCCCAACGCCTACCTGAGCGTCCGCGGCGGCACGACCGAGGTGCCCCACAGCCACCGCGATCTGCTCAGTTTCCATTATGTGCTGGGCGATCAGTCGATGATCACCAACCTCACGCCCAAAGATTACCTCGACACCACCTTCAGCAACCGGCGCTGGGAGTTGTTCGAAATGATGCCGGCCTCCAAAAACACGCTGCTCATCAACGGCGTGGGGATCGTCAAGCCGTCGCGGGTGGTCACCAGCGAGATCGACCTGCCCGGGGCGCGGGGCTTCCGCCTGGACGCCACCCCCGCCATGGGGACGATGCGCGACGCCAACGCCGCCCGGTTCGCCGGGCGGGTTTTTCTCATGCTGGACGATGGGACCGTGCTGATTCTCGATCGCGTGGAGCTGCCGCACGTGGGGCGCGTGGAGGCGCGGATGCACACCTACGCGCAGGTGGCGCTCAAGAAAGCGGCCGCCCGGCTGCATCGCGGGGGAAAAGATTTGTCCATCGTCTATGCGGCCGATGTGCCGGCGCTGCTGGACACGGCCCAGGGGGCGATGAACGCCGAGGAGCCGATCCCCACCATGCTGCGCTGGCGCACGCCGGGGCAGCAGAAGGCCGTCACGCTGGCGGCGGCGCTGTCTCCCGGCAAGACGCCGCCGACGCTTACCCTCGACACCGCCGGGGAAGGGATCGACCTGGCATTGACGCAGGGCGGGCGGCGGCGGCGGTTCCGCCTCACCTTCCGCCTCCGGCGGCCGGGCTGAGCCGCCCACCCGTGTAATTGTCGCTCCCGCCCCCTTTTTGTACATTATCGCCGCTGGGGGATGGCCCGTGCTTTGACGAGCGTTGTGTTGTCGTTTCATGCCGCCAATCCGAGCCGCCTGCGCGGCGGGCAACGGGTCCCGTTGCCGCCGTGGGTGATGGACCTGTTGGGCGGCGGCGCTTCGGACATCCTGAGCGCCGGGGGGTTCCGCATCGAGCGCCGGGGAGCGCCCGGATATGCCCTGGGTCATCTGACCCTGCCCGACGCCCGGACGATGGACGCGGATGAACTGGAGCGCCAAACGGCCGCCGCCTACGCCGCGCTGCTGGAAGTCATGGAGCCGCACGGGCATCCGGTGCGCTTCTGGAACTTCGTCCCGGCCATTCACGAGCCAATGGGCCAGGGGCGCGACCGCTACATGGTCTTCAACGCCGGGCGCTTCAGCGCGCTGGAGCAGCGCTACGGCGGGCGCGAGGCCTTCGACCGCACCGTCGCCACCGCTTCGGCCGTCGGCCACGGCGGGGCCGACCTGATCATCGCCTGCCTGGCGTGCGACCAACGCGGCGAGCCGGTGGACAACCCGCGCCAGATCAAGCCCTACCACTATTCCCAGCGATTTGGCCCGCTGCCTCCCTGTTTTGCCCGGGCCACGATCGTCCACCCCGTTGGGGGCCAGCCCCTGCTGCTCACCGGCGGCACCGCCAGCGTCCGGGGGGAGGAGTCGGTTCACGTGGGGGATTTACGGCGGCAGTTGACCGAGACGTTTGAGAACATGCGGGCACTGCTCCGGTCGGCCGGAGCGCCGGCGTCGATGGAGCAGTACCACGAGCTGCGGGTCTACCATCCGGTCCCGGCCGACGGCCGGCGGCTGCAAGAGTGGATTAGGCGCGACCTGCCCCAGCTCAAGCGGCTGGAGATGGTGAACATGGACTTGTGCCGGGCGGAGTTGCTGGTTGAAATTGAAGGGGTGGCAAAGTTGGGCGCCGGGTGCTGAGCACCCGGTGCGGCGTGCGATCGGGGCGGGAATTTTTTGAGACGACGATGGCGTACGATGTGATCGTGATTGGCGGCGGGCCGGGCGGATCGACGGCGGCGCTGCTGTTGGCGCGGGCGGGCTTGCGCGTGCTGGTGCTGGAGAAGGCGGCCTTTCCGCGTTTCCACATCGGCGAGTCGATTCTACCGCGCTGCTTTCCGCTGGTGCAGGAGCTGGGGTTGGAGGCCGCCCTGCGGGCGATTCCCCACCTGGACAAGTTCGGCGCGGAGTTCGCCATGGGCAATGACCCGTCCAGTTCCATCCAGTTCTATTTCAGCGAGGGGCTCATTCCCGGCTCCGACACCTTCAACATCGAGCGCTACCACTTTGACGAAATGCTGCTCAATGAGGCGCAGGCCGCCGGCGCGGAGGTGCGCCAGAAAACGGCCGTCAAGCGGATCACGCGCCTGGAGGAGGGGGCGGTCAGCGTCGAGACGGCCGACCAGACGTTCCACGCCAAATTGCTGCTGGACGCCAGCGGGCACGGCACGGTGGTGGGGCGGCATTTGGGCACCAGAAAGAATTTCGACGATCCGAACCTGCAGAAGGTCGCCTACTTCTCGCATTTTGAGAACGTGGAGCGCCTGCCCGGCCGGGCGACGGGACATCCCACCATCATCATGTGCAAGGAGGGATGGTTCTGGATCATCGGCCTGAGCCAGACGCGCACCAGTGTCGGGTTTGTCACGCACCCGCACTTCACCAAAAGCCTGGGCGTCGCGCCCAACCGCCTGCTGGCCTGGGCGGTGGCGCGCTGTCCGGTCGTGCGGGACCGGATGCGCAACGCGATCGGGCCGGAGACCAATGAAATCATCGCCGACTTCAGCTACCGCTGCGATCCCAAGGCCGGTCCGGGCTATTTCCTGATCGGCGACGCCGGCAGCTTCCTCGACCCGATCTTTTCCACCGGCGTGACGCTGGCGATGTGGGGCGGCCAGCAGGCGGCCCGCGAGGCGATCGCCCTGCTGAAGGAGGGCAAAGCGCCCGAAACCGCCCGCGCTGAGTACATCCGCTACGTCAACGGCAGTACCGGAATTTTCTGGCGGCTGATCCGCAGTTGGTACAGCCACTCAGTGCGCGAGCTGTTTTTGAACGGCACCGGCCCGTTCCAGGTGCACAAGGCGATCATTTCCGTGCTGGCCGGCTACGTCTTCCCCCGCCCGCCGTGGAAACTGCGCTGGCGGATGGAACTGTTCTGGCTGTGCGCCTGGCTCAATCGCTTTGTGCCGATGGTCCCCCGGCGCAAGCCCTTCTCGCTGGTGGCCGAGGAGCCGAAGGAGATCTGGCAACTGGAGCCGGCCGCCACCGGGCCGGTGGGGGTGTGATGGGCGGTCCGCCGCTGCAACGCCGGCGCGGCGGTCGGATGGGTTCACGGAGCGAAAATCGCCCGGTGTGCCGGAACACCCAAGAGCGGATGAGCATGGATCATGATGTGATCATCATTGGCGGCGGGCCGGGCGGGGCGACGGCCGCGATTCTTTTGGCGCGGGCGGGACTGCGCGTTCTGGTGCTGGAAAAGGCAGTCTTCCCACGCTTCCACCTGGGGGAATCCATCCTGCCGCGCGGTTTCTTGTTGATTCAGGAGCTGGGGCTGGGCGCAGCCCTCCAGCGCCTGCCGCACCTGGACAAGTACGGGGCGGAATTCGGCATGGGTGACGATCCGGCCGCGTCCACGCGGTTCAGTTTTGAGGACAACTTGATTCCCGGATCGGTTACCTTCAACATCGAGCGGTCGCATTTTGATCAAATGCTGCTGAACGAAGCCCGCTCGGCCGGCGCGGAGGTGCGGGAAAACACGGCCGTGAAGCGCATCGCGGAGCTGCGCGAAGGGTCGGTCGCCGTGGAGACCGCCGATGGGCGCCCCTTCACGGGACGGATGCTGCTGGATGCCAGCGGCCAGGCCACTGTCGTCGGGCGGCATCTGGGAACGCGCCGGAATTTCGACGACCTGGTCTTCGGCAAGGTGGCGTATTTCGAGCATTTCGACAACGTCGAGCGCCTGCCGGGCAACGCCAGGGGGCATCCGAGCATCTTCATGTGCACCGAGGGATGGTTCTGGATCATCGGGCTCAATGAGACCCGGTCCAGCGTGGGGTTTGTGGCGCATCCGGATTTCGTCAAACAAGCGGGCGTGGCGCCCAACCGGCTCCTGGCGTGGGCGGTGGCCCGCTGCCCGGCCATGCGGCATCGGATGCGCCATGCCGCCGGACCGGCGACCAACCGGATTGTGGCGGACTTCAGCTATGCGTGCAGTCCGCTCGCCGGTCCGGGCTATTTTCTCATCGGCGATGCCGGATGCTTTCTGGACCCGATCTTTTCCACCGGTGTGACGCTGGCCATGATGGGCGGTGCGCAGGCGGCCGAACAGACCCGGGCCGTGCTGCGCGGGGGCAGATCGCCGCGGCGGGCGCGGGCGCGGTATGCGCGCTTCGTCAAGAGCGGCACTTCGGTGTTCCGCCGGCTGATTCAGAGGTATTACGACCATTCATTTCGTGAACTGCTGATCAACGGCACCGGTCCAATGCGGATTCACGGGGCGGTGCTTTCGGTTCTCGCCGGCAGCGTCTTTCCCAGGCTCCAATGGAAGCTGCGATGGCGGATGCAGCTCCTGTGGCTGTGCGCGTGGCTCAACCGCTTCTTGCCCATGGTTCCGCGCCAGGCGAAATTCTCGCTGCTGGCCCAGGAGCCGGGGGAGATTTGGCCGATGCAATCGATTCCGTTGCCCGAGGGGGTGTCGTGATGCCCGAGCCGCTGCTCCAGCGTCTGCAGCGCCACGCCGCCGAGCGGCCGGAGGCGACGGCGTATTTGGAAATTCTGCCCGACGGCGCGCCGGGACGGATGCTGACCTATGGGCAGTTGCATCAGCGCGCCGAGGCCCTGGCGGGGGAGCTTCGCCAGAGGGCAAATCCCGGCGAGGCGGTTCTGATCCACTTGCCCAACACCATTGAGTTCCCCATCGCCTTTTTTGCCACTTTCCTGGCCGGATGCAGCGCGCTGCTGATGTCGCCGCAAAGCGCGGAGGCGGAGGTGGCCAAAGCGATGGAGTCGGCGCGCGTGCGGCTCATGCTTCGAGCGGCGGAGGGGGGCTTGGCATGGGAGCGGCGGGGTTCCGGGTTCCTGGATTTGCCGGTCCCGAATCCCGAATCCCGGAACACGGTGCCCGGCCTGATTCTCCAAAGTTCCGGCACCACCGGCCGCCCCAGCCTCGTCCTTCGCGCTCTTGGGGCCGTCGATGCCGTGTCGCGGCAGATGGTCGAGGCGGTCGGCTTCACACCCGACGACCGCGTGCTGTGTGCCATTCCCCTGTGCCATTCCTACGGCATCGAACATGGCCTCTTAGCGCCGATCCATGCCGGCTCCGCCGTGCATTTGTGTCCGGGCATGAACCTGCCGGCCATGCTGCGGCAGCTGACCGCCGGGGGCATCACCCTCTTCCCCGGCACCCCCTCCATCTTTGAACTCCTGGCCCAGACCGGCGAGAGGGGCGTCCGACTGCCGGCGCTCCGCGCCGCCTACTCGGCCGGCGCGCCCCTGCCCCGCGCGGTCTTTGACGCCTTTGCCGACACGTTCAGCGTGCGCGTCGGGCAACTCTATGGGGCGACGGAGGTCGGCTCCGTCACCTACAACGATCCCAATGCCCCCGGCTTCGATCCGGCCGGTGTCGGCCGGCCGATGCGCCAGGTGCAAATCCGCATCGCGCCGCTGGAAGATCCGGCCGGCACGCTGCCGCCTGATCAGGAAGGGCAGGTCTGCATCCGCGCGGCCTCCATGCTCCAATGCTATCTCGGGCGGGATGTCTCGCCTCTGTGCGAGGGGTATTTCCTCACCGCCGACCTGGGCCGGCTGGATGCTTCGGGCAATCTCACCATCACGGGGCGTCAGAAGCTCCTGATCGACGTGGGCGGGTTGAAGGTCAATCCGATGGAGGTGGAAGAGGTGTTGATGCGCCATCCGGCCGTTGCCGCCTGCGTGGTCGTGCCGGTGCGGCAGAGCCACACGGTCTTTCGCCTCAAGGCGGTTCTGACCGCGCGCAACCCGGACGATCCACCCTCCAGCCAGGCCCTGCGCGACTTTGCCCGCCAGGCGCTGGCCCCCCACAAGGTCCCGCGCCTCTTTGAATGGCGACCGTCCTTGCCGCGCAGCCCCACCGGTAAAATTCTCCGGCATCTGGTTTCTGTAGGCGGGGTCGCCGACCCCGCGTCCACCCGTGCGGGATCAACGATCTCGGCGACAGTGCTGCTGCTGTGCCTTTTGCTGCTGCCGCTCCTGTTGATGGGCGGGTGCGCCCACCAGCCCCCGCTCCCCACTTATCCCGGCCTCACGGATTCGGCCGCGTTAAATATTCTGGCCCAGCGCGGCCGCTCGGTGCAGGCCCTCTCGGGCCAGGGCTCGCTGGAATTGATCCAGCCCGACGGCCAGAGCGTCCGCCTGGAGGCCGCCCTGGCCATGCGCCTCCCGAATCAGATGCGCCTGCGGGCCTGGAAATTCTCCCAGGCCGTCCTTGACCTGACCATCACCCCTCAGGGCGTCTGGATTGTCGCGCCTCGGGCACAGGGGCGCAGAGAGCAAATCCTCTCGGCCGGCGCCCGGGCGGCCGAATTCGCCAAGGCCTGGTCCCTCTTCACCCTCTTTGACCGCCCCGGCGTCACCACCAGCGATCAGGATGGCCAGTTGGTTGTCCGCCAAAGCGCCCCCGGCGAGCCGGCCATTCTCTGCCACGTGGATCGCCGTACCCTTACGCCGCGCCGCTATGACATCCTGGACGACACCGGCAAGGTGCGCTTCACCCTCCGGCTCGATCGCTACCGGAACTTCAACGGCATCGTCTGGCCCCAGCGCATGAAGGCGACCGGCCCCCACGGCACCATCCTGCTGACCCTGCGCGACCTGGAGCTCAACGGCGACATCCCGGCCGCCGCCTTTACCCCGCCGCCGCGCGCGGAGCGGCTGCCATGACCGACGCCCCGCCCCAGCGCCCCCTGGCCCGCCTGGCCGGCTGGCCGGCGCGGCATCCCTGGCCCGCCCTCGCCCTCGCGCTGCTGCTGGCGGCGCTGGCCTGGTGGGGCATCCACCGCCTGAGCCTCAATTCCTCCATCGAGACCCTGCTTGATCCATCCGATCCCTCCGCCGTGGCCATGGTCCAGGTGCTGCACCATTTCCCTTCGGCTGAAAATCTGCTGGTCATGGCGACCGTCCCCGACCGTAGGGTCCGCTTCAGCGGACCTGGTTATTCTTCCACGACGGACGTTATCGGCTCCGCTGAAGCGGACCCTACAAAGAGCCGCTTGCTGGACTACGCCCAGCGCCTCAAATCGGCCATCGAATCCTCCCCTGAGGCCCGCCCATTGGTGCAGTCGGTGACCTATCGGCCTGACGCCCAGACGAAGGCTTTTTTTGAAAAAGTGCTGGTGCCCGGCGGGATGTATTACCTGGATGATGCGGCCTTCGCGGCCGCCAAAGAGCGACTCACTCCCGCCGGCATGGCGCAGCAGATTCAGCGCAACGAGGCGATGGTCGCCGCCCCCGGCCCGGCCGCCAACGCCCTGTCGGCCGCCCTGTTGAAAGACCCGCTGCGCCTCCATGAGTTTCTGCTGGCGCATTTCAAAAACCAGGGGAGCTTCCTCTCGGCCGCCACGGAGGGCAACGACGGCTTCTTTTCCCCCGATGGGCGCAGCCTCCTCATCCGCATCGCCGGAACCGGCTCCTCCGGCAATATCGACTTTGCCAAAAAAATCACCGCTGTCATCGAACGCCTGGCCCATGAGGCCAACCTGGGAGGCCTGGAGATCGACCTGACCGGCGCTTACGCGATCGCCGCCGCCAGCGAACGGGCCATTCGCGGCGACATGATCGCCAGCGTCATCGGCTCGGTCATTTGTTTGCAACTGCTGTTCATCCTGGCCTACCGCCGCCCGTTCCGAACCTTCCTCCTGGCCTTCGTGCCGGTGGCGCTGGGCATCCTCTACGGTTTTGGCATCTATTCCATTTTTTCCCGATCCCTCTCTCCCTCCACGGCCGTTCTGGGGGCGATCCTGGCCGGGTTGGGCATCGACTACGCCGTCCTCTATCTCTCGCGCTATCTGACCACCGCCTCCAGCGAAGCGCCGGCCCGCCGCTCGGCCGCCACCACGCTGGCCATCGGCCCGGCCCTGGTCGCCGCCTGCATCACCTCCGTCATCGGGTTTCTGGTGATCTGGGGCTCCCACATCCAGGCGCTGCGCGACTTCGCGATCGTCGGATCGCTCGGGCTGGGGGCGGCGCTGATCACCGTCCTCTGGGTCCTTCCGGCGCTGCTGGCGCTGGCCGATGCCCGTGGATCGTTGGCCGTTGGCCGATCGAAACAGCTCGATTCGGCCCACGGCCAGCAGGTGCGAATCTCGGCCCAGCCCCTGCTCCAGGCCATCGCCCGCCACCCGCGCAAAGCCATCGCCTTGAGTTTTCTTCTCTTCCTCGCCGCCCTGGCCGTCCTGTTCAGCGCAAAGGTCATGCTGCCGATGGAGTCGGACATGACCGTCATGCACCCGCGCCCCAACGCGCCGTTGGAAGCGCAGGCGAAGCTGGTTCAGCGCTTCGGGGCCGATCCCGCATCGCTGCTGGTGCATCTGCATGCTGACTCCCCGCGCCAACTGGTGGAACTGGCGCACGAAGTCGCCCACCGGCTGGACACCCCGCCCGTCCGCTCAGCCGGGGTGGCGGGCACGTTCGGCCTCTCGGCCCTGTTGCCCGACCCGCGCTTGATCGCCTCCCGGCAGGCCGCCATGACGCCTGACCAGGCCCGCGCCATCGTCGCCGAATTCCGCCGCGCCATCGCCGACAGTTCCTTCAGCCCCGAGGCCTATGAGCCGTATGCCCAGTTCCTGGAAAAACTACTGGATCGCCCCCATGCCCCCACGCTCCAGGACCTGAAGCGGTATCCCACGCTTGCCGCGACGCTCCTTAGCCGCGACACGCTGGTTGGCCAGGGGCCGCCCGAGGCGATCACACTCCTGTCCCTTCGCCACTCTCTCAACGATCGCGCTGGCCGGGTGGCCGCCGTCACGGCCGTGCGAGAGGCGCTGACCGGCCTGCCGGGGGCGACGTTGACCGGCCTGAGCGTCATCCAGCTCGACACCGAGGCCATCATCGCCCGCGACCTGCCGCGCTGGCTTCTCTGGGCCGGCGGCTTGGCGACGCTCTATCTGCTGGGGCATTTCTGGCTCGGCGGGCGCGAAAAGACAGACCGCGGCGAAGGGCGCTGGTTCTTCATCAGCGCGACCGTCCTGGCCCTGTTGCCGGCCATCTTCAGCCTCGCCTGCCGCCTGGCCTTCATGCACCTGGCGGATCAGAAACTGAACCTGATGAACCTGATCGCCATTCCGCTGCTGATCGGGATCGATGTGGATTACGGCATCTTCCTGGTCTCCCTGGCCCGCCAGGCCCGGCGCGACCGAACCAGCGCGACCGCCGCCATGGGCGCCAGCGCCCATGCCATCTGCATCAGCGCCTTCTCCACCATCCTGGGCTTCGGCTCCCTCATCACCACCAGCGTCCCCGCCATCCGCTCCCTCGGCTGGGCCATGAGCGTCGGCGTCGCCACCTGCCTCTTCGCCTCCCTCTTCCTCCTGGCCCCCATCCTCATCCTGCGGGCAAGGTCCCATGCCCGCCTCGTCCCCTTGAAGCAGAGCCTGTAGGGCGGGGTAAACTTCACCCTGATTTCTCTTGACTTTGCCCTAACAAAAGCCTATATTCCCCCATGCTTCCATACCGCTTCCATCCACTCCCATCCGTCGCTTCTTCGCTCTGTCGTTCCGTCGCTTTCTCAATACCAACGAACCCAAACGAACCAAACCCAAATCCCCTCTGGCGCTCCGGAATCAACGATTTCCCCCGCCGAACCCAAGGCGCGTATTTCCCAACGAACCCAAC
>JBIQLO010000041.1:0-23406 GCA_044464175.1 Planctomycetaceae bacterium
CCACTGCGCCACCGGCACCGACCACGCCCCCCCCGCCGACCGCCACCCCGACCGCGACCTCGAAGACCCCGAGCGCTGGGACGGCATGGGCTGATCCCGCCTGCGGGCCACCCCAAACAGGTAGGGTGGGCCTTGGTCCATTCTACTCGTTACGATGATTGTTCCGACAGACGACACTGAAAAGTGCCATAGAACTCGTAACCTCTGGACCATCAACGCTTATGTGGGACACTTAAGGGCAGAGCACCCGGAATATAAGGAGTTATCCCTTCTACAAAAGCAGGGAATGAACGATCAAGAATATGTTCAAGCGGCTTTTTGCCATATCCGAATGCCCATAGGAATAGCTCTGCTCCTAATGCTGACGGCTGACAAAGTATTCCGCCGCTGATCGCGTCAGGACATTCCTTTTTGATTAAATCTTTGTCTCCGGACCGCCAACTATCAATAAGATTTTCCGAGGACAAGCCGTAAAAAATGTACGTGACAACAGTTGTGACCTCGACAGTTTCCGATTGATCAAAGTCCATCGCGTGCATAAAAGCGGTAAGGGGGAGGAAGAACCGCATCTTCGGTCGTTCATTCACTCCCAAAAGGAGTCCAGTTCCTGCAAATAAATGGCGAAGAGTGACATAAATAAGATAGTGCGCACGGATCTGGTATGTGGACAAGCTATCAATAGTTTTTGCAATTCGTGCTCCCCGATCATCTCTGGAGGATCCAGTGCGAGATGATGCTAGAACGCCCCCAAAATATTCGGCGGCAATCTCGTCGTCATAAAACGATCCCTCATTAAGAACTGCCTTTAATACTCTGGGCGGAACTGCGCCTGGATTGTTAATGCGATTGCCAAGCTTCTTTTCAGCAATGGAGAAAATTCGACCGATATTTTCTATACGCCGCTTTGTAAATTCCTTAAGCTCATTCCCGAGGTATTCGGCAGTAGGGCCAAGGATTTTCTGAAGTGCATCTCTAGTGAGATAGCTCGCTAACGCGCCAGCTCCGATTAATGAAGTGACTTCATTCATGACTAAGCTCACGTCTTCAAGGTAGCATGTAAAATCTCCCCTACGGGCAATCTTCATCCACCTGAATCACTTTGGACACTCCCGGTTCCACCGGAAACCGGATCGATCCCGGCCGCGGCGCCCCCTTGTAGCTCAGGCGCACATCCTTGAGCTGAAACGTCATCGTCGAGCCGGAATCGGGGAAAAAGAGGCGGTAATTCGTCGCCACCGTCGGCCACTGGGCGCGCGGCGCCTCCGCCACCTCCACCGGCTCGAATTTGCTCAGATAGGCCCGCAGCACCACCCGCCCGTTCGGGTCGAACAGCAGCACCAGTTGCGGGTGCAGCGTCTTGCGGTCGTACCACACTTCCTTCTGGGCGATCCAGCGGTCCGGCTCGTGGACCGTCCAGAGAAACATATAGGCGTCGGCGTCCGGGTTGAACCGCATCACCGGGGCCGGCTGATGGTTGAAATCCGGATCGATCTCCCCCACCCCCAGCACGTCAATCATCAAATCCGGCCGCACCGGCACCGTCCGGACGCACGGCTTGCCCACGTTGCGATACCACCCCCACCACATCGTGTCCAGCTGCTCGGGAATCTCCAGCCAGTAGCGCTCGGCCGTGCTGCCGATCTCAAAAATCTTCACAAACGGCTTGGTCCCGGTCAGTTTCAGCTCGCGCGGCTTGCGGAAAACGAGCGAGCCGTCCCCATTGACGAAATGCGACTCCCCCTTCTCATCAAACAGCCGCGCCTCAAACGACTGCCGCGCCCACAGCGAAACGATCGGCCGGTTGTTCCGGTTAATCCGCTCCACCACCTGTGCCATCGTCTCAGTCGGCCCATAATACGGCCGCGGCCCCTCCGCCCGCTTCTGCGTGGCGCAGCCGGCGACAAAAATGATGGAAAATGAAAAAAGGAAAAGGGAAAAGGGAAAACAGCCTCTTCCCTTTTTCCATTTTCCCTTTTCTATTTTCCATTGAGCCATCACAACTCCTCATTCAGGATCTCCCCCAACTGCCGGCTGACCTCCTGCATCTGCGGCTCATCCAGTTTGGGATCGACCAGGTCCAGCAGTTCCTGCCGCCCCTTGAAGCGGACCGCCCAGATGTCCCGCCCCCCCTCCACGCGCGACGATTCATACACCAGCAGCCGCTTGCGAATCAGGATCAGCCCCAGCACAAAGCGGAAATTCAGCTTCAGCGGCTCTTGCGTCTCCGCCAGCCGCTCAAACAGGTTGCACAGCACTTCATCATCGACAAAGACCTTTTTCTTCTGCTGCGGATGGGGCATCGTCGTCTGCCAGTATCCCAGCAGATCCTCCCGCGGAACCTGTTCCCAGCACTCCATCGCCACGTCCAGCCGCTCCATCCCCTCCGGCATCTCGCGCAGAGCGGCCATGTACTTCTCCCCCGGCACGATCTCGCGCCCGCTCACGGCGCACCGCCCCCCCGGGCGGGCCACCTCATATCCCTGTTGTTTCGCCGGTAAGGGCATGGAATCTCCGTTGGCCGTGGTCCGTGGTCCATGGTCCATGCCGGAACCACCGGAATTCGGACCACGGACAACGAACAACGGACCACGATTCTAACGGGCGATGAAGAACCGGCAATCGGTTCCCCCCGAACCGACGGAAAATTGGACCGCCCGCCCGCAGCGGGGGCAGCGCCCGCGATAGTGCGTGCCGTCGGCCGTCTTATAGATGCGCTGATAGATGTTGCAGCAGGCGAACAGCACGCTCAGGAAGGGGCGGGCCTGTGCCGCTTCGGCCGGCGGCCCCGCCGGCGTGCCGGAGAGCTCAAGCTTGTAGTCGCGCGGATCCAAAGGCATGTGGGTCGCGGGAACGCCGCCCCGCCCTCCCGATTCACCCCGCCCTCGCCCAGATGCGCGGGCTCAGGCGCTGAATGAGCATGGCCGCCCGCGAGAGAATCTGGTTGTTGGCATCCTCCAGCGAAGCGCGGTCCCCCTGGTCCTTCAGACTCGAGAGATTGGCCCGCACGTTGTACTGGGCACACCGCGTCACCGCCATCGCCAGGTCCGCGCAGACCGCCAGGTCGCTCAACAGGTTCGGATTGACGAAATTCACCATCCGGTCGCACAGTTCCAGCATCGCCGCGCTGATCGCCCCCATCGTCTGGGGCACCCGGATCGACGCCAGCAGCGCTGCGTCGAATTTATCTTTCCGCTCGGGATGATCCGCCGGCAGCTTCTGCAGCGCCGACAGCGCCTCATAGGCCGCCTGGTCCTCTTCCATCAGCTCCAGGAGCATATGACGGGCCCGGGTGAACTCCTCCAGCGCCGGGCGCAACTCATCCTGATACGCCTCGAGCGACTTCTTGCCCAGGCTGTATTGGATCACCATCTCCCCTGCCGAGGCGGCCAGCGCCCCGACCAGTGCGGCAACGCTCCCGCCCCCGGGTGTGGGCGTCTTGGCGGCCGCGGCTTCAAGAAATTCATCAATACGGCTTTTTTGGTCGTGCATTACGGCATGCCACCCTTCTAAGACAGGCAACAACAACTGAATATATATCGGCCCGCCGATATGTTCTACTCCATTTGTTCTTAGAATATTTATTTAAGCCGGAACCCCTTGCCCCCTTCAGGGGGGATTGCCAACCCTGCCAAGCCCTCAACAAACCGCTAACACGAATCACCCCGCCGCCGGCTCGTTTTTATCGGTCTTTTCCTCTTCCGCTGCCTCCGGAGCGGGCGCCTCCGGAATCGGCGCATTGGTCACGACCACCGTGGCGGCCGCCACGTCCCCGATCCGCTGGCGCAGCGGCGTATAAAAGATCAGCGCCAGCGGCAGCCACGCCAGCCAGATGTCGATCATCCGCAGGACATTCCGCATCAGCAGCGCCGACCAGTCCGGCCGCCGCCCCTCCGCCGTCACAATCCGCAGGCCCAGCAGCATTTTGCCGATCGTCCGCCCCGCAATCAGTTCGATCAGCGTGGTATACCCCAGATAGACAAAAAACCCGCCCAGCAGAATCCACTTCACGATCGGGTCCAGATTGGCGGCCGAAAAGCTGGTCTGCCCCTCCAGCTGAGCCGCGGCGATGATGATGCTGGCAACGACCGGCAGCCCGTCGATCAGACCCGCGGCAAACCGGCTGCTCAAGGGCGCCAGCGGCAGGCGGTCCGGCGGCAGGGGCGTCGGCGGCAGCCGGCGGCGGTAAAAGGTGCCGATCACAGCGATGATCAGCGCCGCCATCAGGATCGCTTCCAGATAAAACTCAATCTGCCCGTACCGGTCCACCCTCGGACCCAGTTTCGTCGGCTCCCCCACCGGTTTGCCATCCAGGCCGAACTGCTGCACCTGCAACGCCGGCGGCTCCCCCCGCAGGCTGATCAGGCGCAGCCGCTCGGCCGCCAGCGCGATCGTCCGGGGCCCCGTCATTTTGGCCGCCTGCTCTCCCTGCAGGGAAAATGGCGCCTCCCACAAGTCTCCCTTCTGCTTGAACACCACCCCCGCCCCGGCCTTGGGCGCGGCCCAGAGCAGGATCGAGCCGGGACGCTCCGGATCCCCCAGCACCTTGAACTGCTCCACGGCAAAATCGGGTTGAATTGGCCGAAGGGCCGACCAGCCGCCGCCCGCCCGGGTCGTCGGCTGGGTCGAGCCGGGAGGCGAGTATTCGGCCACGGCGATCCCCTGCCCCCCCTTCACCGCCAGCACCGGGTGATGGTCCACCACCGCCAGCGAAATCGCTTCCTCGTCGGCCGAATGCAGCGATTCAGGCGGCGGCCCGTGCTCCACCCATTCCCAGCGATTAAAGCTCAAGGACAGCAGCACCAACTGCCCGCTCGGGGCCGTGGCAGGATGAGTCGTCGCGGCCGGGACGGTGGCCGGAGCGCTGGCCGCAGCGGCGGGCTTGAGGCGGGCCACCGCCCAGAGCGTACGCGAATCGGCGGCAAACGTGAGAATCCGTCCCGGCATCGGCAGCGGCTGGCCCAGGGCGCTGGTCAACATCCCATTGGAAGGCCAATACAGCACCCACTCCCCGCTCTCGAACAGCACCGCCAGGTCCGTCCCCCGGTTGGTCAGCGCCCTCACCCGCCCATCGACCACGCCCAGAGTCCCCCACGCCTTGCCGATCGAGCGGCCCATCAGCCGTGTGAGAAATCCCGGCGGCGTGCGCGTTGAGTCGCGCATCACCTGCCCCACCCAGAGATGGTCCCCGGTGCCGTGAGCGATCAATTCGGGCGCGGGCGCGGGCGCCGCCACGGCCAGCGCGCCCGGCAAAACCGGCAACAGACAAACAATCAGGATTCGAAGGGAAAACAGGAAACTCGACCGCGCCATAATTGCCTGCCGCCTGCGGAGGGTCAGTATGGCACGCTCCGGCGTGCCCAGGAAGAAGGAATTCATGCCGCCGCAGCGCCCCGAAGATCCCGCGCGGCCGCGCTCTGGGTCATTCATCGTCATCATCGGCCACCGGGACGGCCACCCGGGCTGCCCGCCGGGGCGGGGTGCGCCGCGGCCCCTGGGCGCGGATGATCGACTGCCAGAACTCCTGCGGGGTCAGGTCGGTTCCGGCCAACTGATTGAATTCCTTCAGGGCATCGTCAAATTCATCGCTGTAGGGAAGCACCTTGCCCCCCTTGGCGTGCCGGGGCAGCAGCTGCTTGAGCTGCTTGAGCTGCTCATCGTTCAGGCGGCTGGGCGGCACCTCGCCGGGAGCGTTGCGGCTGCTGCGCACATATTTCAGGATCGCCCCGTACAACTGGTCGCGTTCGGCGTTCTTGAAGGTTCGATCCTGGAATCCCTGCCACAGTTCCTCGAATTTGTCGGTATACGGCAGTTCATCCCGCGCCACGCCGGCCGCATCGTACAATTCCTGCAGGTGCTCCTGGTCAATGGCGTTTAATTTCAGGGGAATTCGCATAAGTTGGCTCCTTGGACACCGCAAATTCACGGCATCGATTCATCATTGTAAGGGCCATCGGCGATGGACGCCAGCAGCGCGGTCGGCTAGTCTGTAATCGGTCTTCGCCGATCAGCGATGATCTGCCGTCGGCCCGCCCAATGGCCGCGGCAAACTTTCGCAACGACTGCCGACAGAAATGATCCAGTGGCCATGGGTGAAACAGCAGGAACCATGACGCAAACGCAGACGCCCGTTTCGACGGCGACCGCCGGCCCGCCGCTGCTGGAGGTGCGCAACCTGCGCACCTGGTTCCCCATTCGCCGGGGCGTCTTCTCCCGCACGCACGGGTACGTCAAGGCGGTGGACGGCGTCAGCTTCACCCTCCAGGCGGGGCGCACCCTGGGGCTGGTCGGCGAAAGCGGCTGCGGCAAAACCACCGTGGGCCGCACCATCCTTCGCCTGATCCCCGCCACCAGCGGCTCAGTCCGCTTCCAGGGGCAAGACTTCTTCGCCTACCGCGGACGCGAACTTCGGCGGGTCCGACGCTCCATGCAGATCGTCTTTCAGGACCCCTTCAGCAGCCTCAACCCGCGCATGACCATCGGCACCATTCTCGGCGAGCCCCTGGAGGCCCACGGCATCGCCCACGGCCCGGAAAAGCGCCGGCGCGTGGCCGAGCTGCTGGAGCGCGTCGGGCTCGACCCGGCCTACGCCCTGCGCTACCCCCACGAATTTTCCGGCGGCCAGCGCCAGCGCATCGGCATCGCCCGCGCCCTGGCCCTCTCCCCCAAATTCATCGTCTGCGATGAGCCGGTCTCCGCGCTGGATGTCTCCATCCAGTCCCAAATCCTCAACCTGCTGGATGACCTGCAGAAGGAACTGGGCATCGCTTACCTCTTCATCGCCCACAATCTGGCCGTCGTGGAGCATTTTTCTGACGATGTCGCCGTCATGTACCTGGGCCGGATCGTCGAGCAGGCCCCCGCCGCCGACCTCTACGCCAACCCCAAGCACCCCTACACCGTCGCCCTCCTCTCGGCCGTCCCTGAGCCGGACCCGCGCCCCAAAAAGGATCGCATCGTTCTCCCCGGCGAAGTCCCCTCCCCCGCCAATCCGCCCAGTGGCTGCCCCTTCCACCCCCGCTGCCCCCTGACCCGCCAACGCGCCGCCGAGGCCTCCGCCGCTGACACCGTTGATATCACCATCGCCGGCCAGCCCACCCGAATCCTCCGCCGCTGCCATGAGCAAGCCCCGCCCCTGGAATCCAAGCAGGGCGTCCAAGGCCACGTCGCCGCCTGCTGGGAAACGACGTAGGGCTTCGCTTCTGTAACTTCACTCTCCTTGCACGGATGGGAACACAATTTTAAGTGAGTTGGTAGCACGGGATACCAGCCCGTGGCCTGTGTACGCCCGGGCATCGGCTTGGCCGCCATTTTTTGCAGGGGCGCACCACAACGATCATCCGTGCCCCATCTGTGGCAATACCCCCCCCCGCCAACAATGCCTCATTCAAACAACCGCATTTGCCCCCCGCGCATCGGCCGGCGGAAATGTCCAGCGCTCAGTGGCTCCACTGCCTGAGGATACCCCGCCTTGCGCCGGGCCAGCCGAAACAGGTCCCGAAGCTGCTCGGCAAACAATCCCTCCCCGCTCATGCGCGAGCCAAACGTGGTATTGTTCAGCTTCCCCTCCCGCATCGAGCGGATGCGATTGAGCACTTTCTCCTTTCGGTCGGGAAAATGCCGCCCCAGCCAGTCGGCAAACAGGTCCTTCACTCCATACGGCAGCCGCACGGCCGTAAACGCCGCCATCCCCGCCCCTGCTTCCCGGGCCGCTTGCAGGATCGCCGGCATCTCATGGTCCGTCAGCCCCGGAATCACCGGCGCCACCATCACGCCCGTGGGAATGCCCGCGCCCGACAGCGCCTCCAACGCCTTGAGCCGGTCGCGCGGCACGCTGGTGCGCGGCTCCATCACACGCTGCAGTTCCGGACGCAGCGTTGTGATCGAAATCAGCACGCGCACGGCCTGGAATTTCGCCAGTTCCCCCAGCAGGTCGATGTCGCGCGTCACCGCATGATTCTTGGTAATCACCGCCACCGGATTGCGGCACTCGGCCAGCACCTCCAGACAGCGGCGGGTGATCTGCAATTTCCGCTCAATCGGCTGATAACAGTCCGTGACGCCGCTCATGCCGATGGTCTGCGGCCGCCAGCCCGGCCTGCCCAGCGCCTCGCGCAAGAGCGCCGGCGCTGTCTCCTTGACGAAAATCTTCGTCTCAAAATCCAGCCCCGCCGAGTAGCCAAGCCACTCATGCGTCGGGCGGGCGTAGCAGTAGATGCACCCATGCTCGCACCCCCGGTAGGCATTGATCGAATACTCAAACCCCACATCCGGGCTGTCGTTGTGGGCCAGGATCGTGCGCGAGGTGTCCTTCAGATAAACCGTCGCCGGACGCCCCGGATCGGGCGGCCCGAACTCTTCATCCGGCGCATAGTCAATCCGCTCAAACCGTCCGGCCGGATTTCCCGCCGCCCCGCGCCCATGAATCGTGAGGCTTGTGAACGTTTCTTCCATGCGATGGCTCCCCCTTCATCGTAGCACGGAATGGGAAGATGGAAAGAAGAAAATGCGGTCAATGTTAGGATTCGACAACGCCGTGCCAAGCGGCTCCAATGACGCGCCGCGGGGAAACGGAGCACAAAGAGCGCTCAAATCGCTTGCCAACCAACACTGCCGCTCCCTGATGAACCAGTTTTCCGAGTCCCGCTCAATCCGGAATGTCCGGCTCCACCAGCCGCGCCAGGGCCGCCAGCGACTCCTGCCACCCCAGGCAGCACGCCTCGGGCGGAATGACCTCCGGAATCCCTTCCTGCACGATGGAGAGTTCGGTGCCGCAGGAAACCTGCTTCAGCGTGATTGTCGTGCGCATCTCACCCGGCAGGTTCGGATCGTCGAACCGGTCCGTGTGGACGATGCGCTCGTTCGGCCTCAGTTCAAGGAATTCCCCGCCAAATGAGTGACCATGCCCCGTGCCGAAATTCGTGAACGACATCCGGTACGTGCCCCCCACCTTCGCCTCCAGCTGGTGAACCTTGCACGTGAACGCGTCAGGTGGCAGCCACTTGGCCAGGGCGTCGGCCTCCAGAAATGCCCGGTAAACCTTTTCAGGCGTCGTTCGCAGCACACGGTGAAACCGAACGGTGTTTGCCGGCATGAGTCGCTCCTTTTATTTCAGCACACGGACCTGATGCAAAACGATACGGTTGTTTAATGCCACCCGTCTCAGGACGTCATGCCTCCTGCCGCGCAACGTTCTAAAACAGCGGCCCGCGCAGGTCAATCTCGCCCGTCGGCCACGCCCGCCCGCAAAGCGGAAGGATCATCGCATTGGCCACCGGATGAACGACCCTCTGCCCCGTCGCCGGATCGATCTGCCGAAACGGATTCTCCACGTTCCGATACCCGCTGGAGGCATACACCTCGGTTCGCCCGAAGAGCACCGCAAACTCAAACGGCCGCTCCCCCAGCCACCCCTGAATTTCCTTCATCAGCCGCCGCACCAGCCCCCGCCCGCGCCACTCCGGATGCACGCACACCTCGGCCACCCCGCCGATCCGCAATTCCCCCGCGCCCGACCCCAGCCGCTTGTCGTGAATGCAGGCATGGGCGATCAGCCGCCCGGCCGGATCCCGGATCATCCACCGATGGTGCGGCGGCTCCCGGTAATGCCGGTGCCTGGAAAACAGCGCCTCATCCTTGGGAAAGCACATCACCAGCAGCTGCCGCAGCTCCGCATCCAGCGCTGCATCCACCCCCGCATCATCCAAATCCTCCAGCGTCAGGTCGAGTGCATCCATGGCGTGATCCCATCTTTCCAGCAGCCCGTGCGCTGCGCGCTTTCTTGCCTGCCTCTGGGCGAACGTAAATTCCGCCTGCCGCATCCTCCCAACGCTTCATCCCCGCTGCTTCAGGTGCGGCACTATTCAGCGGCATGGGCGGCTTCAGCCGCCGCTCTTGTATAACGGTAGCTCAAGCCGCCCTGATGCCAGGCGCTCGGGCCTGAATGCGATCGTAGCCGCGCCTATTTTTTCGCCGCCGCCACGATCGCCTTCCTCCCCAGCCCCAGGTAATCCAGCACATCGTCCGGCGTATGCCCGCTCTTGGGGAACTGCTGCACGTACAGCCGTTCCAGCTTGATGTCGCCCGCCGCCCCCGCATCCGTGATCGTCGCGGCAATTTCCGCATCCAGCCCGCCGGTGTAATTGTCCTCCACGGTGATGATCCGCTTCCCATGCTCGGCCGCGAACTTCAGCAGGTCTCCCCCCTTGGCCAGCGGCAGTGAATAGGCGTCGATCACCGACGCCTGCACGCCGTCCTTGCCCAGTTCGTTGGCCGCCGCCAGGCACTCATGCACCATGTACCCCGCCGTCACGAACGTCAGATCCTTCCCCTCCCGCAGCACGCGCCACCCGCCGGGGGTGAAATCAGTGTCCTCCGGCTTGTACAGCAGCGGCACATCCGCCCGCAGCGTCCGCTGATAGCAGCAGCCGTCGAGGTTCGCCATCAATTCCGTGATCCGGTAACAGCTCACCGCGTCCGAGGGGAAAAAGTAGTGCACGGCCGTCTCGCCATGGTAGTTCTTGGCATGGCAGAAGCTGCGGAAAAACGCCGCATCCGGCAGCGACATCTGGCTGGGCCCGTCCGCCGCCAGCGTCACCCCCGCGTGCGAACCGGTCAGCTTGAAATTCGCCCCGCTGATGATCGCCATTTCGATCTGGTCATACGCCCGGGTAAAGAACTTGGCGAACGTCGAGCAAAACGGAATCTTCCCCCCCGCCGCCGCCCCTGCGGCCACCGACACCATGTTCTGCTCGGCGATCTTGCACTCCAGGTAGTGCTCGGGAAACTTCTCGGCGAACCACTGGGCATGCGTGGAATTCTTCACATCCGCATCCAACCCAATGATGCGCCCATCGGCCTGCCCCAGCGCCACCAGCGCCGCCCCATACGCCTTGCGCGGCGCGATCGGCTTGCCCGCCTTTAAATCCTTGTCCAGCCCCACCAGCGCCAACCCAGCCTCAAATCCCGCCGCCTTGATCGTCTTCTTCCCCTCCGCCTGCGGGTTCTTGCCCTCCGGCGGCGCGGGAATCTTCAGCTCCCCGTCAATCTTGTAGCTCTCCACCCCCAGCGCCTTGGCGGTCTTGTCCAGCTCCCCCAGCACTTCCGACATCTTGTCCTTCTTGACCGGCGTCCCGTGCTTGCCCATCCCCTGCTCCGCCGCCGCGCCCCACCCCTTGACCGTCCGCGCGATGATGGCGAACGGCCGATGCCCGTTCTTCACCACGTGCAATTCGCTGAATGCCTTGGCGATCGCCTCCGGATCGTGCCCGTCGATGATCCGGGCGATGAACCCGAACGCCTCCGCCTTTTTCGCCAGCGTGTCGGCCGATTGCTGCGGGCTCACCCAGTCACTCTGCGCCAGTTCGTTGCAGTTGAAGATCGGCACCACGTTGGTCAGCGACTGATCGGCGATGAAATCCATCGCCTCCCAGATCTGCCCCTCGCGGCTTTCCCCGTCCCCGATGATGCAGAAGACGTTCCGGTCGATCTTGTCCATGCGAGCCGCCGCCCCCACCCCGGCCGCCACGCTCAACCCCTGCCCCAGCGACCCGGTCGCCGCGTCAAAAAATGGCACCCCCAGCTGCGGATTCGGGTGCCCGTCAATGGGCGAACCAATCGCCCGCAGGCTCATCGCATCTTCCCGCGTCATCGCCCGCGCCGCCTCGCGCCCCTTGCCCAGCGGAAGGATCGTCCCGCCCAGATCGGCGTACGCCGCGTAAATGATCGGCACCGCGTGCCCCTCGCTCAGCACCAGCCGGTCCGCCCGCGGGTTCCACGGGTCCTTCGGGTCCCACCGCATCTCGTGATACATCAGCACCGTCACCAGATGCGCCAGCGACAGCGCGGTGGACGGATGCCCCGACCCTGCGGCGGTGGTCATTTCAACCGACAGCTTTCCCAGATCAACGGCCTTGCGATTCACGGCGGCGGCGAAGCTCATAACAGTTTCCTCTAAAGACGGTTCCCTTTTGACAAACGCCCAAAGATAGCAGCCCGGGCATGGGATGGCAATTGCTCAAAATGACCGCCTACACCCCACCGCCGAATCGTGCTAAGATTCCCCCGATGGCCAAAAAGGACTACTACGAGGTGCTGGGGGTGTCGCGCGGTGCGTCGGCCGACGAAATCAAGCGGGCCCATCGAAAACTCGTCCGCAAATACCACCCCGACGTCAACAAGGAGGACAAGCAGGCCGAGGAAAAGTTCAAGGAAGTCCAGGAGGCCTACGACATCCTCTCCGACCCCCAGAAACGCAAAAACTACGACCAGTTCGGCCACGCCGGCGTCGGCGCGGCCCCCGGCGGACCCGGCGCCCCCGGCGGCGGTCCCGGCTTTGACCCCTTCGCCGAAGCCTTCCGCCAGAGCCGCCAGCGCGGCGGCGGCCGGGGACAATCCTACTCCTGGCGCGTCGATCCCAACGTCGATGTCGAGGATTTCGGCGGCGCAGAGGGCTTCGGCGACCTCTTCGAACAGCTCTTCGGCGCCCGCGGCGGACCCCGCCCCGGTGCGGGCTTCGGACGCCAGGCCGGCGCACGCCCCCGCGCTGAGCCCCCCCAGCCGGCCGACGTGGAATACCCCGTCACCCTCACCTTCGAGCAGGCCGCCCGCGGCACCAAGCTCCCCCTCCGCATCAACCGCGACGGGAAAATGGAGACCATCGAAGTCACCATCCCCCCCGGCATGAAGGATGCCAGCCGAATGCGCATCAAGGGACGCGGCCAGGAAGCCAACGGCCGGCGCGGCGACCTCTACATCATCACCCGCGTCACCGAACACCCCTACTACCGCCGCGAAGGACTGGACGTCCACCTGGACCTGCCCATCAGCCTCTATGAGGCCCTGCTGGGCGCCAAGGTCACCGTCCCCACCCTCGACGGCCCGGTCACCCTCACCATCCCCCCGGGCACCAGCAGCGGCGCAAAGCTCCGCATCAAGGGCCGCGGCATCGAACGGGCCGGTGAAAAAGGGGACCAGTACGTCAACATCCGCGTCCTGGTCCCCAAGGATCTCGACGGCGACGACCGCGCTGCAATCAAAAAACTCCAGGAAAAACACCCCCTCAACGCCCGCGCGGATGTGAAATGGTAAAAACGTTGTTGGTTATTTGTTTTTTGTTATTGGTTTTGGATAGGGCGGCCAACAAACAACAAATAACCAACAACAAATAACAAGGCACAGCATGGCAACCGAAACCTACTTTCAACACACCTACGACAACGGCCTGACCCTCGTCCTCCAGCGCATGCCCGCCATGCGCTCGGCGGCCATGACCCTCATGACCCCCGCCGGCGCCGCCGGCGATCCCCCCCAGCGCTCCGGCCTGGCCACCGTCCTGTCCGACCTGGCCCTGCGCGGCGCCGGCCCGCGCGACAGCCGCCAACTCACCGACTACCTCGACTCCCTGGGGCTGCAGCGCTCCGCCCACGTCGGTGTCCACCACACGCGCTTCGGCTGCGCCGCCCTGGCCGAAAAGGTGATCGAATCCCTCCCCGCCTATGGCGACATCCTCCAGCGGGCCCACCTGCCCGAAAACGGCTTCGCCCCCGCCCGCGACCTGGCCCTTCAGGCGCTCGAGGGCGTGGAGGATGACCCCCGCCAGAAACTCATCATTCTTCTGCGCCACTGGTTCCTCCCCGCCCCGCTGGGCCGCAACGCCATGGGCCAAATTCCCGACCTCCGGCAACTGACGCTCGACGACTGCCGCCGCGACTACGCCCAGCGCTACCAGCCCGACGGCTCCATTCTCGCCCTGGCCGGCAACCTCGAATTCGACGCCGTCCGCGATGCCGTCGCCGCCGCCTTCGCCCAGTGGAAGCCACACGCCGCCCCGGCCCTTCCCCAATCCCCCCCGCCCGGCCGCTTCCACCACGAATCCCAGGAGAGCGAGCAGACCCACATCGGCCTGGCCTGGCCCAGCGTCCTGGAGACCGACCCCGATTACTACATCGTCCGCCTGGCGATGGAGGCCCTCTCCGGCGGCATGTCCGGCCGCCTCTTCACCGAAGTCCGCGAAAAACGCGGCCTGGCCTACAGCGTCTGGGCCGGCTACTCCGGCATGCGCGAGATCGGCTTCATCCTCGGCTATGCCGGCACCAGCAACGACCGCGCCCAGGAAACCCTCGACTGCTTCCTCGAGCAGGTCCGCCGCCTGTCCGACGGCATCACCGCCGCCGAACTGGAACGCGCCAAGACCGGCCTCAAGGCCGCCACCATCATGCAGGGCGAGTCCACCAGCGCCCGCGCCGGCGCCATCGCCCACGATGTCTTCATCCACGGCCGCATCCGCACCCTCGACGAAATCAAGGCCGCCATCGACGCCGTCACCCTCGACCAGATCAACGCCTGGCTAAAATCCCACCCCGCCGGCCCCTTCACGATCGTCACCGTCGGACCGAAAGAGCTGAAATGTGGATAAATTGTCACTTGTCACTTGCTACTTGTTACTTGTATGGGTGCCTTGAACAAGAACGGAGATTGACAATGGCGGGCAAAGGATTTGAGCATTTGGAGATCTATCGACTGTCGGAAGATCTTGCCGACAGAATATGGAATTTGGTCGCGGGGTGGGATTCATTTGCCAAAAATGCGATTGGATGGCAGATCGTTCGAGCTGCCGACAGCATTGGCGCCAATATCGCCGAAGGGAGCGGACGGGGCACGTCCAAAGACAACTGTCATTTTGTGCGGATTGGGCGAGGTTCACTCTATGAGACGCGGCATTTTCTGCGCAGGGCCTATCAGCGACAGCTCATGACCCAAGAGCAAATCTCCTCGCTCAAACCGCTCATTCAGGAATTAGGCCCCCGCCTGAATGCCTACCTTCGCTCCATTGCCAGGCAAACCAAACCGCCACCACACAAGCAACAAGTAACAAGTAACAAGTAACAAGCAACAAGCAACAAGCAACAAACCATCAGGTACAATTATGCCGCTATCATTCCAACACACCCGCCTCCCCAACGGCCTGGACATCGTCGCCGAAGCCGCCCCCGACACCCACTCCATCGCCCTGGGGCTGTTCGTCAAGACCGGCTCGCGCGATGAAATTCCCGACATCAACGGCGTCTCCCACTTCCTCGAACACATGATGTTCAAGGGCTCCGACAAATACACCTGGGAGGATGTCAACCGCATCTTCGATGAGATCGGCGCTCAGTACAACGCCTACACCACCCAGGAGATGACCGCCTACTACGCCAACGTCCTGCCCGAATTCACCGAAAGAGCCGTCGAGCACCTGGCCAACCTCCTCCGCCCCGCCATCCGCCAGGGCGATTTCGACATGGAAAAGAAGGTCATCCTCGAGGAGATCGCCATGTACCTCGACGAACCCGGCCACCGCATCTACGAAAAGCTGATGGAGGCCCACTTCGCCGGCCATCCCCTCGCCCAGAGCGTCCTGGGCCCCTCCCAGGCCATCCGCGACCTGAAGCGAGACCAGATGGCCGACTACTTCCGCTCCCGCTACGGCCCCGGCAACATGGTCTTCGTCGCCACCGGCCAACTCGAATTCGACCGCGTCGTCGAGCTGGCCCGCAAATACATGGGCGACTGGCCCGCCGTCTCCGCCGATCGCCGCCAGCCCCTGCCCCTCTACCAGCCGCGCCATGAGACCATGACCGATCCCAAGCTCAACCGCACCTACACCATGGCCATGACCCCCGGCCCCAGCGCCCAGGATGAACGCCGCTTCGCCGCCCGGGTCCTGGCCGATGTCATCGGCGATTCCGACGGCTCCCGCTTCTACTGGGCCCTGGTCGACAACGCCGTCGCCGAGGAGGCCGATTTCGGCTTCTATCCCCACGACGGCTGCGGCAGCTTCTATCTCTCCCTCACGACCGACCCCCGCCGCACCCAGGAGGCCCTGGACATCGCCCGCCGCGAGCTGGACCGCGTCAAACAGGATTTGAACGAAGCCGAAGTCGAACGCGCCAAGAACAAAATCGCCAGCGCCCTGGTCCTCTCCGGCGAACTGCCCATGGGACGCCTCCGCGCCATCGGCGGCCAGTGGATCTACAACGGCCGATACCGTTCCCTCGACCAGGACATGCAAACCCTTCTGGCCGTCACCCCCAAATCCCTCCACGACCTCATGAACGACTTCCCCTTCGACCCCATGACCGTCGTCACCTTGGGCCCTCCGTAGGGTCCGCCCCGCCGGGTGCCACAGGTCGGCGTACTCGCAGACCTGTGCCAGAAAGACGCCAATCGCCTAAAATCCCATGATCCCCCCACTCTCCGATTCATCGTCCTTAAAGACCATGGTACTGGGTGCCACAGGTCGGCGTACTCGCAGACCTGTGCTGGGGAGGCATCAATCGCGTAAATCGCGCAAAATCCCATGATCCCCCCCACCCCCAAATTCATCGTCCTGGAAGGCCCTGAAGGCGCCGGCAAAAGCACCCAGATCCAGCGCCTGCGCGACCGTCTCCTCGCCGCCGGCCATCAGGTCCTCCTGGTCCGCGATCCCGGTTCCACCCCCATCGGCGAACGCATCCGCGCTATTCTGCTGGACCCCGCCTGTGCCGACATGGCCATGCGCGCGGAAATGCTCCTCTACATGGCCGCCCGCGCCCAGATGATGAGCCAGACCATCCTCCCCGCCTTGGCCGCCGGCCAAATCGTCCTGTGCGACCGCTTCGTCTCCAGCACCCTCGCCTACCAGGGCGGCGGCGAGGGGCTCAGCGATTCGGAAATCCGCGCCGTCGCCGATGTCGCCATCCAGGGCCGCTGGCCGGATCGGGTCCTCCTGCTGGACATGCCCCCCCAAAAGAGCATGGCACGCATCAAACCCGCCCGCGACCGCATCGAGCAGCGCCCCCTCGCCTACCACGAGCAGGTCCGCGCCCGCTATCTCGCCCAGGCCGCCGCCGACCCTCACCGCTTCCGCCTCATCAACGCCGACCAGTCCCCCGACCAGGTCGCCCAGGCCGTCTGGACCGCCGCCACCACCTGACCCCCTCATCGTACGTCGGGCTTCCCCCCCAGGATTCCCTCTCCCCCTTACTCGCGGGGGCGGGCAGGGAGGGGGCTTTCCTTTGACGGGACCGCCTCCAAATTTTACTTGACAAAACCCAAACATTTGCTATACTCCCCCATCATGAACCTCTCCCTCCACATACCCCCTCATCCTCTTTCCTTCGTGCCTGCCTCCCTCCCTGCCCTCCTCCGGAAAACGAACCCAATCGAACCCATTCGAACCCCATCGAATCCAACCAAAATCCCCGCTGGCGCTCTGGAATCGCCGTTTCACCCCCCTCGAACCCAATATCCCTGATTTCCAAACGAACCCATTTCCCCCCTCGCCCGCGTCCCCGCCCCCTCATGTTCTCAATCATGGACTTTATTGACACTTTCCCCCCTGCCGTTATCGTGCCTTGGACCATCTGTTTGGAACGAGGAAGGACACCTATGAAGCGGGAATCGGCGTCGAACAGCGCGAAGCAGCAAACGACTATGCGGAATAAAAATCGGCCGGTTATGACCCTCCAGACCCTGGAGCCCCGGCTGATGCTCAGTACCGTCCCCAACGATCCCCTCTACCCCGGCCAATGGCACCTCAACAATACCGGCCAACTGGACGAATCGCTCGAGCAGTTCGGCTTTCCCGCCCAATACGGCACCCCCGGCGACGACATCAGCGCGGAAAAAGCCTGGGACATCACCACCGGCTCCAACGATGTGGTCATCGGCGTCCTCGACACCGGGATGGACATCACCCATCCCGACCTGGTCAACAACGTCTTCACCAACACCAATGAAATCCCCGACAACGGCATCGACGATGACGGCAACGGCTTCATCGACGACGTTCACGGCTGGAACTTCACCGACAACAACAACGACGTCACCGACTATGTCGGCCACGGCACCCACGTCGCCGGCATCATCGGCGCCAGCGGCAACAATGGCACGGGCCTCACGGGCGTCAACTGGAACGTCAAGCTGCTGCCGCTAAAAATCGGCATTGGCGCCACCGAGGGCGTCAGCTTCGAGGCCGCCGTCGCCGGCATCGAATACGCCGTCGCCCTTAAGCACCAGGGCGTCAACATCGTCGCCATCAACGGCAGCTTCGGCGGATATTCTCCAACCTATGATCCCATCTTCGATCAGGCTTTGCACGATGCCAATGACGCCGGCATCCTCTTCGTCGTCGCCGCCGGTAACGAAAACGCCAACAACGACCCCAACCAGAACTTCCCCGCCAAATACAGCCTCAACAACCCCAACGTCATCACCGTCGCCGCCACCGACAACCAGGATCAACTCGCGTTCTTCTCCAACTTCGGCCAGTCCTCCGTCAATATCGCCGCCCCCGGCGTTGGCGTCTTCAGCACCTGGTCGCGCATGGTCGATGACAACGGCGATGGCGTGCCTGATCAACTGGCATACAACACCATCAGCGGCACCTCCATGGCCTCCCCCGTCGTCGCCGGCGTCCTGGGCCTGGAAGCCGCCGCCAACCCCACCGCCTCCATGATGCAGTTGAAGGATGCCCTGCTCAACGGCGTCAAGCCCCTGCCCAGTTTGCAGGACATGCTCTACGACTCCCCCAACAAGGTCTCCACCGGCGGGCGCGTCGATGCCTTCCACGCCGTCCTGAACATCCGCAACCAGCTCGTCGGCACCGACGCCTACTCCGCCGGCAACTGGACCGACGTCTACGGCACGCAGGGCGCCCTGGTCGTCGGCGCTGCCGACACCACCCCCAATTACGTCAACATCCTCCTGAAGGATGTGGACGGGCAGGTGGTCCCCGCCGGCGGATCGCCCGCCGTCCGCGGCGAACTCCTCTCGGCCAGCACCACCGATGTCCATGCCCTGGTCAATCCCAACAACCCCGGCGATCGCGTCCTGGGGCAGCTCGCCTCCGACCAGACGATGAATTTCGACATGAACTTCACCGACGGCCAGATCCACCGCGTGACGTTCTACGCCACCGACCTCCAGAACCTCGGCCGCACCCAGGAATTCATCGTCCGCGACGCCGACTCCGGCATGATCCTCGCCTACCAGGGCCTCTGGGACTTCCAGGCCGGCCGCTACGTCAGCTTCGACCTCAGCGGCCATGTCCTGGTCCAGATCCACAACACCAAACCCGGCGCCGATGCCATCGTCAACGGCATCTTCTTCGATCCCGCGCCCCAGGACCCCAGCCGATTCGTCAAGTCCGACACCACCACCGGCGGCGACTGGCGCAATCAGTATGGCTCGCAGGGCGCTTACATCGTCGGTCAGGCCGATGAATTCCCCTCCGTCGTCGGCGTGCTGCTGGAAGGCAACGCCACCGGCCGGGTCCTCTCTTCCAAGCGCATCGCCACCGACCCCCGCGCCCTGGACAACGCCAACGTCACCGACCCGCGCCACATGCTCGGCTATTTCGCCACCCCCGACTCCATGACCTTCGACCTCCACTTCAAGGATGCCGACACCCATCAGGTCGGCCTCTACCTGGTGGATTACGAACGCCTCGGCCGCGCGGAGCGCATCGACATCCTCGACGCGAGCGACAACGTGGTCGATTCACAACTGGTCAGCGACTTTGGCCAGGGCAAATACCTTTTCTGGAACCTCGACGGCAATATGAAAATCCGCATCACCCGCCTGGCCGGGCCCGATGCGGTCGTCAGCGGCTTCTTCTTCGACACCCCCCCCGGCAGCCCCGCCCAGTTCCTCAGCGCCGACCGCACCACCAGCGGCAACTGGCGCGGCCGCTACGGCTTCCAGTCCGCCGTGGTCCTCGATGAGCCGGAAGACTATCTACCCCCCTTCGCCGACGTCGATGTTCTGCCGGGCAACCGCTCGCTACAGACCGTCGTCCCCGTCACCAGCGACCCCCGCGCTCCCCAACTGGTCCACAGCCTCACCAACCGGACCGTCAGCTACCTCCACACCACCACCAGCATGACGCTGGACATCAACATCACCGACAACCAGACTCACCGTTTCTCGATCTACGCGCTGGACTGGGACCGCAAGGACCGCGCTGAGCGCATCGAAATGATCGACCCCACCACCGGCCAGGTCCTCACCACCAACGACATCGCCGACTTTGAAAACGGCGTCTATCTGAGCTGGAACATCCGCGGCCACGTCCAGATGCGCATCACCCGCCTGGCCGGCCCCACCGCCCCCATCAGCGCCTACTTCTTCGATTAAAACGACGGAGTGCCGGGCGCCGGCTGTTCACTACCCGGCGCCCGGCACTCAACACGCAGCACTTCAAAAAAACTCCCCCTTCACATCATAACTCCCGTCGATCCGCGGCCGGCAGGAGATGATCCGCACCTGCGACATCAGCCGCGGAGGCCCGTTCCCCACCCGCATGTGACGCACCGTCCCCGGCTGCAGCACCCGCTCGCTGCGGAACTGCACTCCCATCAACGCCACCTTCGACACCGGCACCATCGCCTCGGCCGGATCGGCATCATGCTCATAGATCACCCCGCACGACCGCCCATCCTGGTTCAACTCCTCCCACCGCTCCCGCATCGTCGGGTCCGTGGGCATCTCCAATACCGCCGTCTGCTCTTCCATTATGTCTCCTCCGCACGTACTTCCCGCCCGTCCTTATTGGATCAACAATCTTACTGCCCCGCCTCCTGCGCCCCCTTCATCAGCGCCGCCCACGGATCCTTCGCCGTCGCTTGCGCCGGGGCCTCCCGGACCGCGGCCGCCTTGGCAATCGGCGCTGCGGGCTTAGGCGCTGGTGCGGCCGGTGGGGCAACGACGGGCGCCGGCTGTGCCTGCACCACCATCCGCTCAGGCTCGGCCGCCTGGGTCGTCTTGGGCCCATACATCCGCCCCACCGCAAACGCGCAGATGATCACCACCACACCCCCCATCCCCATCGCCATCCCATAAGCCCCCTTTAGCTGCGCCAGCAAATTACCGCCCGAAGCGGCCGCCGGCGCTGTCGGCGCTGTCGGCGCAGGTTGGACCTCCATCTCCGGCGGCGGCGCGGGGACCGGCCGATTCGGCTGGGGCTTCGGTGCAACCACCGGAACCTGCGCGATTACCCCGGCCGCCGCTTGGACCGCCTGACGCGCCCGCTGCTTCACGGAGGGACCGGCGTCCTTCTCCCGCCGTTCCCGCGCCTTGGTCATCATCCACGCCTCGTACATTGTGCCTTCACGTGCCATATTCCTCGTATCGGCCCCCGCCCGCCTCAATTCAGCCTCAGAACCGCCCAACGCCCCCCAATCCCTCCGCCGCCCGCCCGTAAAAACCGCACAGGCGGAACAAACCATCGCCCCCCCTGAAAACAGCCGCGGCCGCCCGGACCGGTCGGACTTACCCGACCCGCCCAGGCGGCCGCCACCTCTCAACGATCCACCGCCAACTTGCCTAGAAATTCGCCTTCGGCACCGCCAGCGCCACCGACCAATGCCGCCCCCGAGCATGAATGGTCTTCACCACAAGCCGGTTGGTCCCATCCTTCAGGTGAACGGGAATCTCCTCGATATTGCGAACGCCCCCATGCTTCCATTCCGCCGCGTGCACCAGTTTCCCGTTGAGCCACAACTGAATCGGCCCCGACCCCTCCCAGTGCAGCACGGTGTCGCGCGGATGGACCGACTCCACCTCACCATAGAGATACCCCACCCCGGTGACGTCCTCCATAATATCATTGAGTATCAGCGCGTTCTTCTTGTTCACCTCGATCGGCTTCCATGCCAGCGACCGATCGCCCGCCTTGAACGTGCTCGATAGGTCCACCGCCCCGCCGTCCCGCCCCAGCACCTCATCCAGCGCCGTCACCGTCTCCATCGCCGCAAGCCCTTTGGCCTCCGACGGGAACGCGCCGATCACCCGCCACTGCCGGATCGGCTCAGCATCGCTCTTCACTCGCGCTGAATCCCAGCTCCGGCGCAGCTCGGTCGCATCCACCGCCTGAAACACCTTGCCGCTGGTGGGCACCCGCGTCTTCTTGGCGTCCAGATTCGGCAACAGATCCTGCTGCGCGGCGATCAACTCATCGCACATCTCCACGATCTGGTCCATCGTCAGCGTCGCCGCCGTCAACGGATCGAACATCGCCGCCTGGTACACATGGTCGCGCCGTCCTTCCATCGCCGCCCGGATGAACAGCTCATGCTGCGACACATGCGGCTGAATGTACGCCACCAGTTGCGGCGGCAGCTCGCCCACCGTCGTGAACTGCGGCCCCGCCCGGTCCACCAGCGTCGGCACCTCCACGATCGCCGTCTCCGGCAGGTTGCTGATCGCCCCCCGGTTGGGCATGTTCCCATACACCACCGACGGCCGCCCCGTCGCCACCGAATGGATGATCGTCGAGCCATACTCATGGCTGCGGTGCACCTCGATCGGCTTGGAGTCGTGCACCAGCGCTTTCATCCGGTCAAACTCGTCGATGTTCGCATCGCAGCGCCGAAGGTACTCGTCAATCGGCACATCGTAGTTCTTGTAGAATTCCTTCCCGTGCGGGATGAAATAGGGACAGTACTCGGAGCTGTGCTCCGACGACTCCGTGACGAAGTACCCCAGCCGCCGCATCAGCTCAAAGCGCACCTTGTTCGTGTTGTAGTGCTTGGGATTGTCCATCGCCTCGAACAGCCGCGGATAAAGGTCCTTCCCCTCCTTCTCCAGCTTCAGATAAAACGCCATGTGGTTGATCCCGGCGCACTGAAACGCGATGTCGGCCGGATTCTCCCCGATGTACCCCATGATCTGGTTGAGCGTCCCCTGCACGCTGTGGCACAACCCCACCCCGACGATGTCGCTCGTGCGATAGACCGTCTGCATGTTCATGCTCATCGGGTTGGAATAGTTCAGCAGGATCGCCCGGGGACAGATTTCCATCATGTCTTGGCACAACCCCTTGAGCATCGGATATGTCCGCAGCGCCCGGAACAACCCGCCGGGGCCGGTCGTGTCGGCGATCGTGAAATTCAGCCCGTACTTGCGCGGAATCTCAAAATCGACCAGCGTCGAGTTGAACCCGCCGATCTGCACCATGTTGATGACGAAATCCGCCCCCTCCAGTGCCTTGCGTCGGTCCAGCGTTGCCTCGATCGTCGGCTCAGCCCCCAGCGCCTTGGCCACCTTCCGGCACAGGCTCGTCCCCACCTCCAGCCGCTCGGCGTCAATGTCCATATACGACAGCGTCGCGTTGCGGAACTCCGGATACGACAGAATGTCGCCGGTCAGGTTCTTGCTGAACACCACGCTCCCGGCCCCGATCATCGCCACCTTGATCACGAATTGCTCCTTGTTTGAACCGATGCCTGGCCCGCGACGGATCACGGACCACAATCGTGAACATCATACCCCATCCCTTCCCCCCTGAAATAGCACGCCCGGGACATCCTTAGGACAAATGTGATTGACCCCCGCCCCCGCCCGAACCACAATGCCCCCATGCCGCCCCCCGCCTCCACTGCCTGG
>JBIQLO010000042.1:0-23305 GCA_044464175.1 Planctomycetaceae bacterium
GACCCGTTTAACGGCAAGCCGCTGAAAGTAGCGGTGAAGGGGGAGGGGCGGGTTCTCTACAGGGTGGGGCCGGAGGGGGTGGATGATGGGGGGGTGGAGATTTCGTGGAAGAAGCAGAAGGGGGATGTGATTTTCACGTTGAAGGCGGGGCAGGCGGGGGCGGCAAGCCGGGGGCCGACGGGGCCGTGATTGGGGGGCTGTCGGCGAGAGCGCCCGCAGCGGTTTGTGGGCGGGGACCGTTGACCCCATCGCGGCCTCGGCTGCCTACAGCGGGAGAGAAAGGGGATCAGAACAGTCCGTTGGGGGGGAAGAGGGTTCCGGCGGTGACGAAGAGGACGATCAGGCCCAGAAGGACAACGATTGTCGCCACGATGAGGAGGACGGTGTAGACGTTGGTGGTGGGCTTGATGACGACGGGATGATGGCTTGGGGCTCGACTCATGATTCACTCCGTTGGCCGCGGACCGTTGGCCGTGGATCGTGCCGGAATCCAAAACTCCCGGCCGAGGGATCCACGGGCACCAGCCAACGAAAACTTACAGTTGCGTTCGGACTTCGGTGCGGTTGGCCTGGATTTGGCCAAGCACGGGGCCCTTGAGGTTCAGGCGTCCGACGGCCTGGTTCTGGTCCACCTTGTCCACCACCAGCGTTCCGAGCCACTCCCCTTTCTGGCGGTTGATGACGTTGAACTGCATCCCCTTGGAGACGCCATCGGCGGACCCGACCGAAATCGTGGCGTATTCGATGCCGTTGATGTTCTGCGTGTCGCGGATGACGCCGTTGATGGCGGCGCCGGCATTCTGGGGGACGCTGGTGATCTCCTGCGGCGTCAGGCCGCTGTTGGAGACGATGTCATTAAGCCGCTTGACCTGGGCCTGGGCGCCGGCCAATTGCTCCTGCGTATAGCGCCATTCGCGGGTGGTCTGGTCAAGCTTGTTCTGCAGGTCCGAGACGCGCTCGTTCAGATCGCTGTTCTGCGAGGCGAACTGGTCGACGCTCTTGCGGAGGGCGACGGTCTGCGACTGGAGCTGGTTTTTGGCGGCCTCTGAGGCGTTGACGGCCGCGGCCAGTTGGGTGTTCTGGAGCGACAGCGCCTGCTGCTGCCCCTCAGCCTTGGCCAGTTGGGCATCCTTGGCCGCGATCTGCTGCTGGGCGTTGGACAACTGGGCCCGGATCGCCTCGAGCTGGCTTTGGGACTGGGCCTGGACATCCTTGACGCTGGCCTTGGCGGCCTGGGCGTCGGCGAGGGCCTTCTGGTATTTCTCGTTGGCCGTCTCGTACTGCTCGCGCGCCTGCTTAAGCGCGTTTTGCGAGGCGTCGACCTTGTTGACAAAGACCACCACCGCCGCCGTTTCCAGCAGCGCGCCGATCACCAGCAGGATCACAAATACTTTCGTCAGGGCATTCACGCTTGGCTCCTTGGACGCAGGGGCGTCCGGCAATAACATCGACCTGCCCCGCCCCCGGCGTGGGCACGGCGCATCCTTAAACTAATATGGTGCAAACACCTGTCAAGTTCGGTCCGTTGAACCGACACCCCTGTTTTGCCCGATCTCCAGCAGGGCCGCCGCGGCGGCGACCCGGACATCGGGGTTGGGATCGCGCAGGTGGGGCTCCAGCAGCCGCTGGGCGTCGGTTCGCCCGATGGCCCCGAAGGCCAGCGCGGCCAGTTGCCGCTGGCGCGGGTCTTCGCTGCTGATTCCCGCCATCGCCACGCCATATCCCTCATCCGACTGCAGCATTCCCATCGCCCGCGCCGCGACCAGGCTCAGTTCCGGGTATTCGCTGACCAGCGCCCCGCGGATGTGCTCGCGCACGCGCTGGTCCCCCGGCATGGCCAGTCCAATGAGGGCCACCATCCGGTCATCGGGAAAGGCGCTGACGCTGAAGCCCACCAGCGACTTGAGCCCCTGTTGATCGCCCAGCCGCCACATCGCCTCGGCCACCTGCAGCCGCACGGCCGGCTTGGCATCCATCATCATCGGGCGCAGAATCCGCAGGGCGGTCTTGTTGCCGATCTTGCCAAGCACCACCGCCACATCGGCCCGGATGCCCGCCTCGTAGTCGCGCGAGAGCTTTTCCAGTTCATGGCTCAGGTGCGTGTCGCCCAGGCGGTGGAGGGCGTAGATCGCCGCGACGCGGACGTGGCGGTTGGTTGAGCCGGCCAGGTCCAGGGCCGCCTCGTGCGCCGGGGCCAGCTGCAGGTCGCCGGCCGCCATCAGGGCGGCGAACTGCACGGCCGGGTCCCGGTCCTTCAGTCCCTGCAGCACCAGCGGGTATTGGGCCTGGTCGCGGGCGTCGGCCACCGCCTCGATCGCATGTGCCCGCACGAAGGGCTGGTCCGAGGTGGCCGCCGCCTCCAGCACCACGCGCGCCGCGGCCTGCCACTGCGGATTGATCGCCACTTTCTGCGGCGCCGGATATTTGGGGGGCGGCGAGGGCAGGTCCATCACTTTCTGTCCCGGCGCGCGCCCGCGTCCGGTTGCGCATCCCGCCAGTGTCATCGCCATGACCAGCAATCCCGCCAGCCCCGTGCCCAGTGTGCGCCTCATTCGATTCATCGCCTCGAAAACGGAAGTTCGCCGGCCCCCTTGATCAGCTCGACCCCCCATATTAGGGGGATTGTTCCGAAGGTCCAACGCGCTCTACGCTGCATGCACAGCTTGAGGCTGAAAGGAAGGGATGGGACCGCTCCGGTTCCGCCCCGGTTTCCAGTCTCCGCTTCATGTCATTCATCCGCGGAAAAACGGAAGGAGAAGAATGAAATTCCATCTCTCTTTGCGGCAATTGCCTTCTGGCGGCCGTCATCCGCTGGACCTGCTCTGCCTGTGGCTCTCCACCGGCGCATTGGGCCTGATCGCGGCGGCCGACCAGTGGTCTTACCATTCCACGGACCTCCACCTGAGCGTCCTGCGCCCCTGGGATCGATTCGTCTTCATGTGGCTGATGCTGGCGATCAGCCTGCTGGCCCTTTTGCCGGGCGTGGCGATGTCGTCCCTGCTGATGGCCAGGAACCGTCGCCGCAGCGCCTGGACGGTTTTCATCCTCAGCCAGATGCTCGGCTGCCTGTTTCTGGTGGGGGACCTGCGGATTCACCGAATCACGGGAAACCACCTGACCTATTATCTGCCGTTCATTTTGCAGCCGCAGGTGTTCGTGGAAGCGGGCGGCCTCCAAGCCATCGCCCGCCAGATTCTCACGCTCGCCTGCGTTCCGGCGATACTCCTGGCGCCGCTCATCCTGGGGTCCCGCGCCCTGGTTAATTTGCTCCGCCGGCGCTGGCACCCGCCGCACCGCCGAAGACTTCTGCTGGCCCCGCCGGCGCTCTATGCGACGGTCATTATGGGAGCGGCGATGGTTCAGGTTCATGTGCGATCCTTTGGCCAGCTCAGCGAGTTTCTGGAGGCCGCTCCCTTTGATCTGTCCCGGATCGGCCTGGGCCCGACGCCGCCGGACCGCCATCCGTTTGAGGAGGCCTTGAATCGGGCGCTTCCCGCCTCAAGCCCGGTGGTGTCACAGTGGAAACAGAGCCTGGCCCATCCCCCGCCCGCCGATGCCCACGCCCGTCTGTCGCGCCAGAATCCGCCGAATGTGATCATTCTGGTGGTGGACAGCCTCCGCCGCGACATGCTCAGGCCCGAGCTGATGCCCCACCTCTACGCTTATGCGCAACGGGGGATGGTTTTTGACAATCACCGGCCGGGAGTCAACTGCACCCACATGGCCATGTTCGCCATCTGCTACGGCCGGTATCCGATGTTCCGCAGCCCCGTGCTGGATCATCACATCAAGCCCCAATTGCCCGCCGTGTTCAACCGCTCCGGCTATGAGACCACCTATTTCCAGGGATACGATGATTCCCAATTCCACCGGATGTGGGAGTATGTCGGGCCGGGCGGGGGATTTCAGCAGACCCTCGTGCGCCGCCATGGCGACCGCTGGGACCGGGCGGATTTGGATATTCTCAACACCATTCGACGGAAAATTTCGCGGGCCGACCGCCCCAAGCTTTGCCTGGCGCTGCTCAGCTCCGTTCACTTTCCCTATATCTATCCGCCGGAATTCAAGAAGCGCCGCCCCGTTCTGGATCCCCGCGTCACTCCCATTTCCGAGATCGACTGGAAGTCCAAACGCAGGGCCCTGTTTAACCACTACAAAAATGCGGTCGTCTACATGGACCACCTGCTGGGAGCGTTTCTTGACGGGATTGATTTAAGCCGCAACCTCGTGCTGATTCTGGGTGACCATGGTGAATCGTTCGGGGAGGATGGGTTTATCACCCATGGCGGCCCGATGTCGAGCATTGTCATGAACGTCCCCTGCGTCTGGCTTGGCGCCGGTGTGCCCAACCGCCGCATCCGCGCCCTGACGCAGCATGTCGATCTGCTGCCCACCCTGCTCCATCTGGTGGAGGGCAGGCCACTGCCCGTCAAGCATCTCCAGGGATTCGACATCCTTTCCCAAAAGACGCCACGGCGTTTCCATCTGGCCTGTCCGCCCAATGACAATAGCAACGGCATCAGGTTCGTGGTTTGCGGCCCGGAGGGGCAGGCGGAATTTTACTGGTCACGGCAGCACCATCGCATCCGCTTTGAAGGAGAGGTGACGGCCAAGGGGCGCTTGCACGCCTACGACATTCCCGCGCCGGCCCGGGCTTCGGCGATTGCGGATGAAATTGTTTCAATCCTGAGGCTGTGTTCCCACTAGCGTCAGTCTCGGCCCTCCAGCGGCACCGGGCAGACGGCCTTGCGCCGGCAGTTCCGGCAGCGGTCTCCCTCCCACAGGCGGTTGAACTGTTCCTGCACGGACTCGATGAGCGGCTCGGAGCGCGTCCAGATGCCCAGTTCAAAATTCCGACGCCCCTGTCCCTTGGCCCCCAGGCCGGCCCCCGTCAGGTTCGCGCTGCCCAGGTACATGGCGGAGGAATCGACGATGACCGCCTTAGCGTGCAGCCGCGGGCAGCGGCGGATCGTCAGTCCGCGCGGCAGGCGGCGCTTAAGCTCCCGGAGCGCCGGCCCGCTGGGGGTGCCGGCGTGGAGCAGCCGAATTTCCACGCCTTTGTCGGCCAGGCGGCGGAACACCTCGATGATCGACTCGGCCCTGGCCCGGTCTTTCGGGACCAGCATCGCCTTGAAATCGGCGGTCATGATCTCCAGGGACACCTCCGCCTTGAGGATTCCCTCCCGCACGATTCGCTGGAAGTGCCCGTCATCCACGACCAGCTCCGCCTCGCCCCGCGCCGTCGATGGAATCACAGGCAACGCCATGTGTTCCTTATCGGCCGAGTCGATGCCGGGGGCGCAGCGGAGGGGAGAAAATCCGAAATCCGAAACAGGCAGGGGCCAGGGCTTAATTTTGGATCTTTGACTCAGGCCTCCGCCCGCCATCGCTCCAGTTCCGCCTCGTGGGGGCAGAGCGGGCCGTCCTTGAGGCGCAGGCCGCCGTGGGAGAGGTTGATGCTCAGGGTGACGGCGTCGTCCTGCCCCAGCACCCAGTGCGGCGTGAGGAAGGCGTTCCAGAGCATCGAGCCGGGCGGCATGTCCAGTTCCACGACATCCGCCTTTTGCATGTCGGCCGGCGGCGCGAACCACTCGTGATAGTTTTTGTGGCCGTCGAAGAACTTTCGGCGCGTCTCGGTCGGCGCCCAGCGATGGGGGTCTTTGAAACTGCAAAATCGCTTGGTGCCGTATTGCTGCCATGCCAGCACGTGCGAGAAATCCATGTGATAGCTGCTGGCGGCTCCCTTGCCGCTGATGAAGATGATGGGATAGCAGCGGTTAAACACAAACCCATTTTCGCTTAACAAGTTCCGCCAGCGGTCCATCACTTTTTTCTCGAATCCCTCCAGCAGCCCGCCCGGTCGGTCGAAGTTGGCCAGCTTGAAATGCGCCATGGCGAAGGGCTCCTCCATCACGCGCTCCAGGGGCAGGGCGCGGATGTGGGCGCTGATGTCGGTCGGGTTGCGTTTTCCGCCGCCGGAATTGACGCTGATTCGCGCATCGGGATCGAAGCGCATCTCATCGATGATCCGCTCCAGCGGCGGCAGTTTGTAGTCAATGCCGAATGCCGCTCCCTCCAGGAGGAAATTGTGAATCCCATCCCACCGCCGCTGAAAATCATCCCACGTCCGCACCGTCTGGTTGTTCATGACCGGCTCCTGTTGCAACGATCAGTCGTGCCGTCCGCCCCGGCGGCGGACATGAGGTAATTTTGACGCCTAAGGCCGAAAACACCATGGATTTCCAGCGCAATTATTTGCACTTTTGGCGCATCACCTCCACAATCTCCTTCCATGAAACCCGCCCGGGCCGGCCAGCGTTTTGAGCTCTTTTCCATTATCCACCCCCGCCACCCGGCCGACGCCCAGACCCCCGGCCTCCCCAGCGTCAACCAGGACCTGCACCTGATTCAGATTCTCAACGGACGGGGCGCCCTGCGCTTCGGCGGCCAAACCTGGGCGCTCGAGCCGGGGCGGGCCTTCCTCATCCCGCCCCTGACTTCCTACACCTTCACCAAACTCCGGGGCTGCCCGCTGGAGATGGTCAATTTTCATTTTCATCTGGACCTGGAGGGGGGCCTGCCGCTGCTGGCCGCCCGCGACATGCCGGCCTGCTTTCCGATTCCCGCCCAAGCCGCCCGCCGGCTGCGGACGCTCGCGCGGCGCTGGCGCGACGGCGATGCCCTGGCGCGGTTGATCCTCGGCGGTGAAGCCCATGGCCTGATCGCCGACTACGTGCACCGCCTCTCTGCGCCCAAGTTGCGCCCCTCGATCCGGGATGAGCCGATCGTCCGCCTCCGCCAGTGGATCGACCAGAATGCTGACGGGCCCTACGACCGCCGCCTGCCGGCGCAGGTGGCGCACCTGAGCGTCAGCCAGATGAACCGCCGTTGCCGCGCCCTTTTTGGCGCATCACCGCGCCGCCTCTATGAGCAGCGCCGGCTGGCCCGCATCCAGGAGCAGTTGCGAAACACCGATTTGTCGATGGGTGAACTGGCCGAGCGTTTCGGCTTCGGGGACCCCTTCTACTTCTGCCGCTGGTTCAAAAACCAGTGCGGCGCCGCCCCCAGTACCTTCCGCCGCAGCAGCCGAATGGTGAAGCTTTGAGCCAGTGCTTATTTCGCTCCATGAAACGGCCGGGTGGTTACGCTGCTTCCATTGCGGCCGGCAGGTATTCCGCCGGGCAGCAGCAGAACACATTCGCGCCGGCTGATTCGGCAACAAAGGCGATCATCCGGGCCGCCGTTCATTTCTCTCCCCCTCATCCTTCAATCGCCCGCACGATCCGCTCCTGCAGGGCCTTGGCGCCGCCGTTGGCGCCGGGGGGCACGCCGTTCATGAGAATCGTGAACGCGTACCACTGCCCATCCTTCCCCTGCAGGAAGCCGCTCAGGGAGCTGACCATTGAGATGTACCCGCTCTTGCCGAAGACCCGCCCCTGCAGGTCCGTCCCGCGGAACCGATCCGACAGGGTGCCATCCTGGCCGGCCACCGACAGGCTGTTGATGAACGTCTGTTTGTAGGGCGCGTTGAAATCGTGCAGCAGCACGTTCACCAGCGCGCCGGCGCTGATGTGGTCCTCTCGCGCCAGCCCGCATCCATCCACCAGTTGAAATTCGGTGTTGGCGATCCCCACTTCATTCAAGAAGGCCCCCACGGCGGCCGTGCCGTTCTTCCATGAGCCGGGCTGCCCGCTGATTTCATGTCCCAGCCGCTTGCACAGGCTCTCGGCGTAGAGGTTCATGCTGTCCTTGTTGCACCGCCCCAGCACGATCGGCAGGGGCGTCTCGTGCACCGCCACCGGCACCCACGCCTTGCGCGCCTGCGCCTCGGATTTCTCAAAGTCGGCCCGCGCCTCCCGGTTCCGCACGACGTTGCCGATCACGTTGATCCCATTGGCCCGCAGCGTCTCGGCAAGGACGGTCGCCGCGTACATCGGCGGATCGTCAATCGTGACCGACACCGGCACGCTGTTGGAGGCGTTGGTCTGTCCCCGCAGAATCACGTCGTTTCCCCCCAGTTGCCGCGAGAGCCAGATGGCGTTCTCACGGCCCGTGACGCACGTGTTCTTCACATCCACATACCGCGTCGGCGGGTTCATGGCGTACTGCACCAGTTGCCCCACCGCCGTCGTCTTGACGTAAAAATCGACGCAGTTGGCGTTGAAGTTCACCCCGCCGACCTGCGCTTCGTAGCTCTTGTGGGCCTGGTCCCGCGGCCAGTGTTCGTTGAAAAAGTCCTGGTCAAAGACGCTGTCATCCACCACCACGTCCTTCACCGTCGAGATGCCCCGCTTCTTGAGCTGATCGGCCCAGCTCTGGTAGACCGTCAGCACGTTCCACCCCACCCGGCGCATCAGCTCCCCATCCCCCAACGTCGGGTCGCCATCGCCCCAGATCACGGCGTTTCCCTCGTGCATCACCAGCCAGGTGCGGAACTTGAAGTCCGCCCCGAAGTGGTCCAGGAACGCCGAAGTGGTCACCAGTTTCAGGTTGCTGGCCGGCATCAGCGGCGTGTGCGCCTCATGCTCATACAGCACGGTGCCCCCGTTGCCGTCCAGGCGCACTACCTTCACCCCCACGGTCGCCTTTTTCAGCAGCTTGTCCTGCAGCACCGCCTGGACCGTCCCCGCCAGATCCGCCCGCGCCGCCGCCGGCCGGGCCAGTCCGATCACCAGCGCGGCCACCCACATCCATTTCATCCGTGAAATCAACATAAACTCCTTGCCAGGATCAAACCGAACGTTTTACCCCATTATCGGACGAGGTCCAGCCAAAGGTCCGGGATTTTTCCAGACAGCCCCCCGGCCTGGGGGCTTGGAGACGGGGGGGAGCGTGTGATGGATCACAGAATTGCCGAGTCACCCCGATCGAACCGGAAAGTCCTGGTTTCCGGATGAACGCAGTTGCTCCCGAATCCCGGCATCCGAACCCCGATCCGCAAAATCCCCCATTTTGCCTTTTTCTCCTCAACAAGTTAGGTTTTACCCCCAGATGCGCTGTCCCTACTGCGAGGCCGACAAGGAGAGCCTGAAGGTGATCGACTCCCGCGCCTGCGAAGGCGGGCGGGCCATTCGCCGACGCCGCCGCTGCGGCAAATGCAAGAAGCGGTTCACCACCTACGAGCGCATCGAGGACCCCGCCCGCATCATCGTCGTCAAGAAGGACGGGCGCCGGCTCCCGTGGGACCGGGGCAAAATCCTCCGCGGCCTGGAACGCGCCTGCTTCAAGCGGGCGGTCCCCCAAAGTGAATTGAACCGCATCGTCGATGAGGTCGAGGAGGAGATCTTCAAGGAAGGGGACCGGGAGGTTCCCAGCAGCGAAATCGGCGAGCTGGTGATCGACCGCCTTCGTCGCCTCGACCAGGTCGCCTATGTGCGTTTTGCCAGCGTGTACCGGCAGTTCAGGACCCTTGAGGAGATGGTCGCCGAGGCCCGGTCCGTGATCGACGCCAAACGCTATGAAGAGGACCCCCAGCAGGGCCGCCTGTTCGTCGAGCCCAAGCGCGGAAGCAATGGAGCGTAACCCATGGAAAATGAAGGTTGGAAAAAGAGCGTGGTCCCTGGTCCGTGGTCCGTGGTCCGTTCCCAATTTTTTCGGACAACGGACAACGGACAGCGGACAACGATGCGCCTCATCGCGCTTCTGCTGATCGGCGGCCTCCTGCTGGCCTCCGGCTGCGCTGACCCGGCCGCGCCCAAGAAGCTGCCCCCGCGCTACACCGACCGGGGCGCCAAGAGCGATGTTCCCGAGTACCTCAAGGGGACCATTCTGGAGATGACCGATCTGGAGGCCACCGAACCGCTCCAGGTCTCCGGCTGGGGACTGGTCACCAACCTCCGCAACACCGGCGATTCCACCGCGCCCACCGCTGTCCGGCAGTACATGATCAAGGAGATGGTCCGCCACGGCTTTGGCACCACCTTCGTCCAGGAATACCGCCACGTACAGCCCGAGAGCGTGCTGCATGACCCCCGCGTCGCCATTGTCCGCGTGGATGCGCTGATCCCCCCCGGGGCCCGCGCCAACCAGCGTCTGGACGCCCTGGTCACGTGCCTCGACGGCAACAACACGACCAGCCTCGCCCACGGCCAGCTCTATGCCACCGACCTCAAAATCGACGGCGCCGATCCCATCCGCCCCGAGGGGAAGATCACCGTTATGGCCCGCGTGGATCACGGGCAGATTTTCGTGAATCCCGTCTATGCCGCCGGTCAGGGAAAGACTCCCGCGGCCCGCGCCAGCCTGCGGAACGGCGTGGTGATGGATGGGGCCCGCGTCACCAAGGACCGTCCCCTGGTCCTGCGCATCCGCCGCCCGCAGTACAGCCTTTCCCGCGCCATCGAGCGCGTCATCGAGCAGCGCTTCCAGAGCGACCGCAATGACCTGGCCGGCTACCACGCCGCCCGCGCCCAGGATGAGGCGATCGTCTGGATCTATCCTCCCAAGCGATTTGAAGGGGACTGGGAGCATTTTGCCGGGCTGGTCTCCCATCTTTACCTGAACAACACCCCCGGCTATGCCGTCACCCGCGCCAAGCAACTGGCCGAGGCGGCCCTCCAGCCGGGCGCGCCCCTCATGGACATTTCCTACGCCCTGGAAGGTCTGGATGAACCAGCCCTTCCCTTCATCCGTCCGCTGATGTCCCCGGTCAACTCCCCCGAGGTGCGCTACGCCGCCGCCCGGGCCGCCGCTTATATTGGGGATCAGTCGGCCCAGCAGACTCTGGTGGAAATCGCCCAGCAGCGGGGCAACCCCTTCCAGATCAACGCCGTCCAGACCCTGGGTGGCATGGCCCCGTCGCCGGCCGTGAGCCAGCGGCTGCGGCAACTGCTCAGTTCCGACCAGACCCTGGTTCGCCTGGAGGCCTATCGCATCCTGGCCCGCCAGGCCGACCCGGCCATCTTCTCGCGCGTCATCCAGAACAAATTCATTCTTGATTTCGTTCCCGGGGACGGCGCGCCGCTGGTTTATGCCTCGCGCACCGGGCTGCCGCGCATCGCCATTTTCGGCTCCCGCGCCAAAATTCCCACCCCCGTCACCTTCACTGCGATGGACGAGCATTTCAGCATCTCGGCCGACCCGTCCTCCCAGACCATCACCCTCTTTTACCGGGACAATCGCGGCGCCACGATCCAGCAGAAGTCACGGGTTGACCTGGGCGAGATCATCGCCCGCCTTGGCGGCGACGGCGCCCCCGGCGAAAAGCGATTCGACATGAGCTATGGCGATATTGTCGGCATCCTTCACGGCCTGGCCGATGCCCGCAAGGTTGCGGCCGCCCACAACAATACCCTCGAACCGGCCGCCTTCGTTCTGCAGGACATGCCGGCCACGCTGGACCCGCTCTACAATGTCCCGGTCATCGGGGAAGAATCGGGGCGCGCGGCGAAATAGAAGTGATGGGGTAGGGCAAGCCCCGCCCTACGACCGGCAGTTCTCAGATGCCCCCTTCAAAGTCCGGCGGCAGCAGCAGGACGGGGACCCTGGTGTTTTTGATCAGTTCCACCGGCACGTTTCCCGCCAGCAGGCGGGCAAAGATGTTCTTGCCGGTCAGCCCCAGGCAGATCAGCGTGACCTCCCGCTCCACCGCCGTGTTGAGCAGCGCCCGGGCGATGTCGTCGCTGAACATCAGCAGCGTCTGCACCGCCACGCTTCGCTCCTGGAGTTTATCCCGGAGAAACCGGATCGCCTCTTCCCCCTCGGCCTGTTCCTGTTCGCGCATCTGGCCCCCGCTGGGTCGCGAGACATGGACCACCAGCACCTCCGCCGACAGACGCTTGGCCAGTTCCGACACCGGCGCGACCACCTTTTGGGCGGCCCACGGACTGCTCACGGCAACTAATATGCGGCTCATGATCCCCTGTTAGACGAAATAACCGCCCGTTCGTCAATGGGAGGGCCAATCGCCGCCGCGGCGGAAGCGCAAAATTCTCCGTCCGATTTGCATTTTGCCCGCGCGCTTTTTACAATCCTGGCCGAATCGCAAGTGCAAATTTCCGGGCTGTGACGATTGCTTTTTAAACGACCATTGGGAAAGGAGTCCCTCTTATGCGCAAGGACATGAGGTTCGCGTGGGCCGCCGGTGGATTGCTGGTGGCGGTGATGGCGGTTTACCTGCTCGTCGCGGGCTTCTCCGGACGCAACAAGAACAGCCAGCCGGTTGAACTGGTGACCAATGTGTCACCTGAATCCTCCTCCCAGCCCCAAAGCACGCCCGCCCCCCAGGCACCCGCCGCGGCGGATCATGCGGCGCAGCCCGCCGCCGCTCCCGTGGCGGCCGCTGAGCCGAAGGCCAAGAGCGCCGATGTCTGGGGCGCGTTGCTGACGACGGGTCGTCCGCCGGCCGGCATGCTCCTGACGGAAACCCCCCAGGCCTCGGATGCACAGTCCAATGAAGCGCCTGTGACTCCCGTGGCGATGACCGCCTCCACCGTTCAGTCGAGCGATGTCGCCGATACCGATGGCGTCGAGGCCGCCGACGTGGCGACGCCAGTGGCCGCCCCGGCCGGGCCTGCCGCGACCACACCGGCCAATGCCCCCCGCCCCAGCACCCTGTCGGGCAAGCACACGGTTCAGGCCGGTGAGACCTTCTCCACCATCGCCGCCGAGACCTATGGCAACGCCGCGTACTGGGGCCACATTGCCCGGGCCAACCCGAATGTCGATCCCCGGCACCTGAAGGTGGGTATGGTGCTGGTCCTGCCCGATCCGGGTCAGGTGACCGCCGCCGCCCATCCCGCGGCCAAGCCGGCCAGCGCCCAGAGCGTCGATCCGGCCAAACAGTACCGCGTGCAAGCCAACGACAGCCTCTACAAGATCTCCATGAAGCTCTATCACTCTCCGCAATATGTGGACAAGATTTACGAGCTGAACAAGCAGACGATCGGGCCGAACCCGGCTCACCTGAAGCTGAACATGATTCTGCAACTGCCCGAACCGCCGGCCCAGGGGCGGTGAGGGTTGAAATTTGAAATCCGAAGGACGAAATCCCAAATAAAATCGAAATCCAAGGCTCAAGGCACGGGAATTCCTGCTTTGAGCCTTGGATTTTGATTTTTTCCTGGAGCTTGCCAGTTGTATCCCGGGCGGGAATCTTTATATTTGCCGGGCCTACAATCCCCCTGCGGGCGCGTAGCTCAGTTGGTAGAGCAACGGACTTTTAATCCGTGTGTCCTGGGTTCGATCCCCAGCGCGCCCATTTCCCCTTCCTGATATTTACATCGCGTCCAAGGCCTGGTTCAGTCGGCGCACGGCGTGGACGGCCATGCCGCCAAGTTTGGGGATGCCCGGGCCCAGTGGCGGCGTGATGGCGCTGCCCAGCCCCATGCGGGCGGCCTCGCGCAGGCGCGGCTCAAGTTGGCTGACCGAGCGGACCTCCCCTCCCAGCCCCAGTTCTCCGATCACCACCGCCCCCCGGGCCAAGGGGCGGTTGTTGTGGGCGGAGGCGACCGCCAGCGCGATCGCCAGATCAATGGCCGGATCGACCACCTTGATGCCTCCGGCCACGTTCACAAAGACATCGGAGGCGGCCAGCCGAAATCCCGCCCGCTTCTCCAATACCGCCAAGATCATGGCGACGCGGTCGGAACTGACGCCGCTGGTCTTGCGCCGCGCCGCCCCGACGACGCTGGAGGCGGTCAGCGCCTGCACCTCCACCAGCAACACGCGGCTGCCCTGCATGGCGGCGGTGATGATGGTGCCGGAGGGAATTCCCTCCTGGCCGTACTGCTCCAGAAAGAGATTGCCCGGGTCGGTCACCGGCTTGAGGCCGTGGCCGGTCATCTCAAAAAGTCCGATCTCCTGAGTGCCGCCGAAGCGGTTTTTGACGCAGCGCACGATCCGGTGGCTGTGGAAGCGGTCCCCCTCGAAATAGACGACGGTGTCGACGATGTGTTCGATGATCTTGGGCCCGGCCAGCGTGCCGGCTTTGGTGACATGCCCGACAAAGAGCATGGCGATGCCGGCCGACTTGGCGAGGTAGACCAGCTCCATGCAGCAGTCCCGCAACTGCGTCACCGATCCGGGAGCGGCCGGGAGATCCGGCTTGTAGATCATCTGGATCGAGTCGATGACCACCACATCCGGCTTGAGCTTTTGGATCTGGTGGGTGATCCGCTCCAGGTTTGTCTCGGCCAGAATCCGCAGGCGGTCGGAGCCGCCGCCGACGTTGAGCCGGGATGCCCGGAGTTTTGTCTGGCGGGCGGATTCCTCGCTGGTGACGTAGAGGAAGGAGAGGGAGGCAGGGTTTGGGGATGAGGGATTAGGGTTTATGGGGTTGGATTTTCCTTCCCTAATCCCTAATCCCTCACCCCTTGACCCTATGCCCATTGCCACTTGCAAGAGCAACGTTGATTTGCCGATCCCGGGCTCACCGCCGATCAGCACGGCCGATCCGGGGACGATGCCGCCGCCCAGGACGCGGTCGAACTCGCCGATCCCGGTGGAATGGCGCGGGGTTTCGGCCTCGTCAATCTCGCTCAGCGACAGCGCCTGGGCGCCCGACGCCAGGTCGCCGGTTTCATGCAGCGACAGGCGGGCCGAGCGGGCATCGGGCGTCGGGGCCTTGTACTCCTCCAGACTGTCCCAAGTCCCGCAGTCGGGACATTTGCCCATCCATTTCGGATGAACGGACCCGCAGGAGTTGCAGAGAAATTGCGTGCGTTGTTTGGCCATGAATTGCTGATTTTTGTTGGTTGTTATTGGTTGTTTGTTATTTGGATTCACAAATAACCCATAACAAATTTCATCCCCCGTACGGCTCCTCGTATCGCTCCCAGCCTTCGGGCAGTGGGGGCAGGTCGAAGGCGGAGGCGGGGAGGGGGGTGTTGACCTTCAGGTGGTCCAGATCGGTGGTGCGCGTCGTCGTGCCGTTGCGGTCCACCGCCTCGATGCGGATGGGCATGTCGGTTTTGCCGTTCACCCAGACGTCGATGGAGCTGAATTTCCGCTCGAATTGCGAGCCGGATTTGGGAATCAGTTGCAGATGGACGGCCGATGCGGCCGGGTCCTCTTTGGCCGGCGGGATGAGCTTCACGTCGAACTGCTCATGCACCTGCTGCTTGTCCTGCCCGATGGGCAGTGGAAAGGGGCCTTCGCCCAGTTTCAGCAGGTTGATCTTCTCTCCCGGGCGGACAACCTGGCGGCTGATCTGTTTGCGCAGGCGGTGGTCCCGCTCGATGAGCCAGCCATCCTTCAGAACGTATTCGATCTTTTCGTTAAGCGGCGGGCGATCCTCGGAGACGATTTTCTTGTCAAACGTGATCTTCATCCGGGCATCGCCCTTCTTTTCCCGTTGAAAGACGATCGTCCCCAGACGCGTCGTGGAGAGCATGGTGCTGTTGTCGGTTTCGGTCAGGCGCAGGTCGGCGGTGAAGTTGTTGAGGTTCTTGCCCCGGGCGTCGAGGCGGTCGAGCCAGGCATCCACCGATTGATCCGATTGTGTCGTCGGACGCGTCTGGGCAGATGCTGAAAGAGGCAAAAGCGCCAGTGCCACAAAGAGGAGTGCCATCAGTCCGTAGGGTGGGCATCGCCCACCTTGGCCTGCGCGGAGAAACCGGGAATCGAAAATGTTTTCGCCTGTCGTGGTGGGCAGTGCCCACCCTACAAGGTCCATGCCATCTGTGTTCATCTATGCCCCTTCTGTGGCTGACATTGTTCCAGAATCGTTCGCAACTCAAGCAAGTCGCGCACCGTGCGCCAAGGTTCGGCGGTGAAGTCGCGGCGGTGGCCGTGGCTGATCCAGACGCCCTTGACGCCGGCGGCCAGGGCGGCCTCGATATCGTATTGTCCATCCCCCACCATCCAGACACGCCCGCGATCTATGCGTGAGCCCGCCTGCTCAAGACGTTGGATGGCCAGATGCAGGGGGGCCGGGTCGGGCTTGTGGGGGGCATCCTCGCGCGTGATGCACAGGTCGATCTTGAGTTCCTGCCGCAGCAGAACGGTCTGGACGCTCCGGCGGCTGTTGCGGGTGATGAGGGCGATGGGAATGCCCTGCCGCTCGATCCAAGCCAGCAGATCGGTGCAGCCGGGGTTGAGGGTGCATCCCAGAGCCGCCTCTTCCTCATGGCGGTGCAGCACCGCCAGGGCCGCCTCACGGGCGGGGGACTCCATTTCGGCCAGGGCTTCGAGGATCGGGCGGGCGCCGATCCCCATTTCCGCCTTGAGGCGCGGGAAGTCAATCATGGGCACGGTGAGCGTGCCGTCCATGTCGAACAGGATCGCGCTGGGGCGGGTGGTCATCACCGCCCATCATAGGCGTTCTCGGCCGCGGCGGCGACCTGCAGGAGGCTGGCCGACAGCGAGCGCACCGCCCGGGCGTTGGAGAGGATTTCCAGCGCCTTTTCCAAGCCTTCCAATTCGGCCCGGGAGATGACCACGCAGCCTTGGCCGTCGCCGTGGCGGCGGATCTCCACGCGGGCATGGTCATCGGCCACCCGCCGATAAATCGCGGCCAGATCGCGGCGGGCATGGGTCAGATCGAACGTTGAATGTGAGGCACGCATCATAACCAACTCCAACAGACTGGGGCGGGGTTTGCGACCCCGTCAAATAAGCCCCCTGGGGCGAAATTGCCTCCATGCATGACGTGTTCCATGTATCTGATATGCCGCCGGCGGCTCGAAGGTTCGCGCGGCGGGATTTTTTGGCGTTCGTACGGTACGCTGGGGAGCGACCATGATCTCCTCACTGACCGGCGAATTGCGACACGTGGACGAGGCCCGCATCCAGCTTGCGGCCGGCGCGATTACCTATGAACTGTGGATCCCGGCGGCCGACGCCGGGGAACTGCAGGGGATGATCGGCCAGACCCTGACATTCCATACGGTCTTCTACCTGGAGGGGGATCCGGCCCGGGGGGGATTGCAACCGCGGCTGATCGGGTTCATGCGTCCGGAGGACCGGCGGTTTTTTGAGCTGTTCACCACGGTCAAGGGGATCGGGCCACGCACGGCGCTGCGGGCGTTGACGGCGTCGGTGGCCGAGATCGCGCAGGCGATTGAGGAGAAGGATGCCCGGTTTCTGGTGCGTCTGGATGGGATCGGCAAGCGGACGGCCGAGCTGATCCTGGCGGAATTGGGGGGCAAGGCCAAACGCTTTGTCCTCCCCGGCACGCCCGGCGGCGGAGGGGCGCGGCCCGGCCGACCGGGCCGATCGGGCGTGGAGGAGGATGCCATCGCCGCCCTGATGGCGCTGGACGACCGGATGCGCCGCCCGGAGGCCGAATCCCTGCTGGAACGGGCCAAACAAGCCAACCCGGCAATCCAGACGACCGACGCCTACCTGCGCGAGATGCTGCGGCTGCGGACGGTGCGGGGGTGAAGTATCCAGATGTAATGGCCGGTCTCTAGTTGTCGAAAAAGTCGATTGGTTTCTCTGTCAATTTGGATTATGGTCGATTCAAGATGCGTAACTTCTGTCATCATAGTCAATCAGCCCATATACCTCGTTTTTAGATGGCTTAGCAGGAGGCGAGGGAGGTCGTTTCGCGGGGGGAGGAAGCCCTTTTTTCCAACGTTTAATTGCTTCTTTCATTCCCTGCTTTGAAACCAAATCAATTCCATATTTATACGAGTACAAATCAACGCCATAATCAGCAACAATTCTCTTTAACTCGTCGATAGGAAGACCATATTTCCGAGAGGCTCGTTCGAAACTCGCATAAAGGGTGGAAGGTCTCGGTTGCCGGAATCGAATTCTTGGACGGATGGGGCCGTTTGTTTTTCTCTGATCCTTTTTCTGCTCATTCGCATTACTGCATTTTGTTGCGCCCTGTTTCGTCGTACTGGGACGGATTTTCGGAAAGTTCGTGGTGGCATCGTTTTTGGAGTTTGAATTACCGAGCATCATTCGCCGGATTTTTTCCTTGCGATGCTCCAACAATAATTTCTGCAAGTACTCTTGAGTCTTCTGCCGACAAGCCCGACCGCTTGCAGCACTCACCCAGACGTTTCCGCGCTTTATATATCTATCTTTGGCGATGGTGATCTGGGGCGCATGTCCCAGCTCATCGACAATCGTGATTCGAGGCCGATGTTCCGGCGCAGTGATTATTGGATTGTTGAGGACGTGAGGTGTTTTGGATTTCTCTTGGGTTGCGGCCAACGATCTTAATAGCCCTAACTTTCCCCGCGACAAGTCTTGATCATTCGGAGCCACCATAATGGGAATCAACTGAGCTATGAACTGGATCGGGAGATGTGTGGGTTCACTATAGTACTTTCCCAGAGCTTTCAGCTTTTCGTGGAGAGTGGACGGTTCGATTCGTAGAACCTCGGCGGCTTGGGGAATAGTGATCTCTTCAACCATAGATATGACTCCTGGCAGGTATAATCCGCCTCAATCGAATTAATCCAGTAACCGCATATGTGTCCATCCCAGTTGCGACTGTTGCATTTTGGACAGCGAGCAAAGTGTGCATCCGTGCTAAACTCTCCGCCACACGCACATTTTTCAGGAAACTCCTCCGTTGGAGGATCCACCGAGCTAGCTTTTCTCCCGCCCCGTTTGCCGCAACGGGTGCAGAACAATTTCCAAATTCCTTGAAAGCCAAAATCTGCATACATGCTAAAAGAATGGCCACAATCCTGATAGTCGGCCCGAAAAATTCTACCCATGCTGCTCCTCGGTCAGATTTGGCCGACGCACCATTACTGCCACGGACGGTCATCAGGCCATGTTGTGTTTTTCAAAAATCTTTCGCCGCGAAAGAACTGCGTGTTGCGGCGGACTGAGCTATTATATGCCGAGTTCGCCGCAGCGGTCCAATGAGAACCGCGACTTCACCACTTTGAGTTACGCCCGTTCGGGTCTTGTTATTGTGGGGGCTTTCGCGGATACTAGGGGGCATGCCCCGAGAGCGCATCGTATCGGCCCAGTCGCAGTCGCCGGAGGAGAGTCAGTTCAACTATGCGCTGCGCCCGCAGCGGTTTGAGCAGTATATCGGGCAGGAGAAGCTGATTCGGAAGTTGAAGATCGCCGTGGAGGCGGCCAAGGGGCGGGGGGAGCCGGTGGAGCATGTGCTGCTGGACGGGCCGCCGGGGCTGGGCAAGACGACGCTGGCTCATGTCATCGCCAATGAGGTGAACGCCAAGGTGCATACCACCAACGGGCCGGCCATCACCAAGGGGGCGGACCTGGTGGGGATTCTCACCAAGCTGGCACAGGGGGATGTGCTGTTCATCGATGAGATTCACCGTCTGCCGGCCGTGGTGGAGGAGTTTTTGTACACGGCGATGGAGGATTTCAAGGTGGACATCACGCTGGATGCGGGGATGCACGCCCGGACGATCACCATGCCGCTGCCGCCGTTCACCTTGATCGGGGCGACGACGCGGCTGGGATTGCTGACCGGCCCGATGCGCAGCCGCTTCGGCATTCGCCAGCACATCGAGTTCTATTCGCCCGAAGCACTGCATGAAATTCTGAGACAGAATGTGAAGCTGCTGAAGCTCAAGACCGAGGATGACGCGCTCTGGGAGATCGCCCGGCGCAGCCGGGGGACGCCGCGCATCGCCAACCGGCTGCTGCGGCGCGTGCGCGACTTCGCGGCGGTGGAAGGGAAGGGGGCGTTTTCGCTGAGCGTGGCCAAGGCGGCGCTGGAGCTGGAGGGGATTGACGAATTGGGGCTGGACGATCAGGACCGGCAGTTTCTGCGGACGCTGATCGAGGTGTACAACGGCGGGCCGGCGGGGATCGAGGCGCTGGCGGCGACGATCGGGGAGGAGGCGGACACGCTGGTGGATGTGATCGAGCCGTACCTGCTGCAGACGGCGCTGGTGACGCGCTCGCGCCAGGGGCGGCGGGCGATGGAGCCGGCGTATCGGCATCTGGGGGTGGCGTTCAATCCCGTGGCGTTGCCGCCGGAGGATTTGTTCGGGCGGGCGGTGGAGTAGGGGCGCTATGCCGCGTCGGCCCTTGCGCCGGCCGGCAGGAGAAAAACACCGGCATCGACCTTGAACCGGGCGCACAGCCGGGCGATTTGAGCCTTGCTTGGTTCTTTCCGCTTACCGCTGAGGAGTTCGGAGGCCGCCCCTTTGCTGCCGATCAATTCGCCCAATTCGGTCACGGTCATGTTCGCCTGTTCCACCAGCATGCGCAGGATGCGCGTTGGAGAAACGCCGTCCACATTGATGGGATTGTGTTTGTTATCATACTGTTCCAGCAATCCTTCCAGGACTTCGAGATAAGCTTCTTCTCCGGCATCCAATTTTGCTTTTCGCATTGCCAGGCGGTGAACCACTGCGGCGGCGCGGTCATACTCGGCCCCGCTTTTGATGGGCAGCAGGGGGAACCGGCCCAACAGGGCCAGATAGCCTTTGGGCAAAGCGGCGACGGCGGGGGGGATGGGGCCGAATCGATCTCTTATGGATTGCTTCTTCATGGTTGATTACCTCTTTTACATTCCTTGGCCCTCACCCTAACCCTCTCCCGGAGTACCGGGCGAGGGGACAGGAGCGGTAATGGAAGATGGCACATCATCATAATAATGACACCGGGTCCACATCGACGGAGGTGCGGGGGTTTTTGAGGGCGCCTTTTTGGCGCAGGTCGGCCAGGAGGCGCTGGAGGGGGCCGGGGGTGGGGCTGGTGAGGATGATCTGGTGGCGCCAGTGGCCGGCGATGCGGGAGATGGCGCAGGGCATGGGGCCCTTGAACTGGATGGCGTTGGGATGGGCGGCCAGCGACTCGCCCAGCGCGGCGGCCAGTTCCTGGCAGCGGGCGTGCAGTTTGTCCAGGTCCTGGTCGCGCAGGATAATGCGGGCCATGCGGGAGAAGGGGGGCAGGCCGACTTCCCGGCGGTGGGTCAATTCGCGGGCGGCGAAGCGTTCGTAATCGTGGTGCAGGGCGTCGTGGATGGTGGGGTCATCGGGGAGGAAACTTTGCAGCACGACGCGCCCGGGGGCATCGCCGCGGCCGGCGCGGCCGGCGACCTGGGTGATGAGCTGGAAGGTGCGTTCGGCGGCGCGGAAATCGGGCAAGGCCAGGGAGGTGTCGCCGGAGATGACGCCGACGAGGGTGACATTGGGATAGTCCAGCCCCTTGGCGATCATTTGCGTGCCCAGCAGCACCTGGATGTTTCCGGCCGCGAAATCGCCCAGGAGGGCTTCGTAGTCGCGGGAGGAGCGCATGGCGTCGGAATCGACGCGGGCGTATTTGAGGTCGGGGAATTTTCTGGCCAACTCCTCCTCGACGCGCTGGGTGCCCAGGCCGAAGAGGGAGAGTTTCTTTTGGCAATGGGGGCACTGGGCGGGCAGGGGGGTGACGGCCAGGCAATAGTGGCAGTGGAGCTGGCCGGTGTGCAGCCCTTTTTCGAGTTTGGCGCTGCCGACGTGCTGGCCGGCCGAACGGTGGTAGGTGAGGGTGGCGTCACAATATTTGCACTGGAGCGCTTCCTGGCAGGAGGAGCAGAAGATGAAGTTGGAGTAGCCGCGGCGGTTGAGCAGGAGGATGGCCTGGTGGCCCGCGGCGATGGTGGTTTGGAGCAGATGCTCCAGGCGGGTGGAGAGCAGATGGACGCCGCCGCGGCGGAGGCGCATCTCCTGCTTCATGTCGATCAGTTCGACGGCCGGCATCGGCAGGTCACGGACGCGGCGGGGGAGGGAGAGGGTTACCCGTTGTCCGTTGTCCGTTGTCCGTTGTCCGTGCGGAGGCTTTTCGGACAATGGATCACGGTCAACGGGGAACGAGCAGCGATGGTACATTTCCAGGGAGGGGGTGGCGCTGCCCAGGAGGATGGGGATGTTTTCCAGTTGGGCGCGTTTGACGGCGACATCGCGGCCGTGGTAGCGGGGGGCGGTGTCCTGTTTATAGGAGGCCTCGTGCTCCTCATCGACGACGATGATGCCGAGGTTGGGGGCGGGGGCGAAGACGGCGGAGCGGGCGCCGACCACGACGTCGGCCTGGCGGGTGGAGACCTGGTGCCAGAAGCGGTGGCGCTGGGTGCTGGTCAGTCCGCTGTGGAGCACGGCGACGCGGGGGAAGCGCTGGGTGAAGCGGCGGACGGTCTGGGGGGTGAGGGCGATTTCGGGGACCAGGACGATCGCCTGTTTTCCGGCCGCGATGACGTTGCGGATGCACTGGAGATAGATTTCGGTCTTGCCGCTGCCGGTGACGCCGTGGAGGAGATTGACGGAAAAGCCGCAATTGAGGCGGGGGCTCAGGTTGTCGAAGACACGCTGCTGATCGTCATTGAGGCGGATGTCGGGGTGGAGGGGGGGCGGGTTTGGGGTGTTGGGCTCCGGGTTCGGCGTTCCAAATCCCGCCAGATCGGCCTCGGCCTTGATGGTGAGGATGCCCAGAGCGGCGAGCTTGCGGATGGTGGGGGGTTTGACGCCGGCCTCGCCGGCCAGGTGGACCAGTTCGACGGCGTGGCCTTCTTCGATCTGGAGTAGGCGGGCCAGGATGGCCCGGCGTTTGGGGGCCTTGGTCTTTTCGACCAGTTCCTGAAGGTCGGGTTTGGGGAGGGCGGGGCGGACCATCCAGGAATGTCCCAGGCCGGTTTTGCGGCGAACGGCGGAGGGGAGAATGTTTTCCAGAACCGCGCCCAGGGGCGTGCAGTAATAGCGGGCCATCCAGCGGGCCAGTTCCATAAGCTGCGGGTTGATGAGGACGCGCTCGTCGTCGATGCCCATCAGGGGCTTGATTTTGGGATAGGTGGTGGTGGGGTGGATGGCGACGACGTAGCCGTGGGCGGGGCGGTTCTTACGCCCCAGGGGGACGCGGACGCGCTGGCCGACCTGGAGGCGGCTTAGGAAGGCGGAAGGGATGGCGTAGTCGAGCGTCTTGTCCAGCGCGTTTTCCATGGCCACGGCGGCGAAGGGGCCGGTGGGGGCGGGGGTGTCGGTGTCGGGTTGTCCAAAAAGGGACAGGGTCATGATTGGAGAAAGAAGTCAGGCGGCAGAAGACAAGAGACAGAAGATCGAGGGAAATGGGTTCGTTCGGCAATGGCGCAATTTGGGTTTGCTGGGAATGAACCCGCGTTTTCGAGCTGAAAATGGGGTTTGGGGGTCGGTTTGCAATGGATTCCATTGGCTTCGTTCGTCACAATCGGGCGCGGATTTCCCCCAGCGGGGGCTGGGGCGAAGGAGTCGAGCTGTGGGGGACGGGAGGAACATCGGGCTTTTTATATCCTGCATGGGGGATGGTAGCATGTGTTCGGGTTTTGTCAAGTTTTGATCGCGCGGCCGGTCAGTCCCGCCGGTGCCCTCACTGGCGGCATCCTGGGACAAGCTTCCAGCCGGCTCTGTGGGGGCGGGGAGAGATGACGGGAACTTCATTTTTGGTTGCCCTCGGTTGCGGGGGG
>JBIQLO010000043.1:0-23130 GCA_044464175.1 Planctomycetaceae bacterium
GGCATGGTCCGCACCGAGGTGCTCTGTGCCCGCTGCGGCGCGCACCTGGGCCACGTCTTCAACGATGGCCCGCCGCCGACCGGCCTGCGCTTCTGTCTCAACTCCGAATCCATCGCCTTTACCCCCAAGGCCGACCTCGCCAAGCTCGCCGACCCCGTCGCCGACCAGGCCGCCGCCGCCACGCAGCCAACCACCCAGCCCGCCGCCCGCGCTCAGCAGGCCACCGCCGTCTTCGCCGGTGGCTGCTTCTGGTGCACCGAGGCCGTCTTTGAACAGCTCCGCGGCGTCACCCATGTGGAAAGTGGCTACAGCGGTGGATCGGCCCAGACCGCCCATTACAAAATCGTCTGCACCGGACAGACCGGCCACGCCGAGGCGATTCGCATCACCTACGATCCCCGCCAGATCACCTACGATCAGCTTCTGGATGTCTTCTTCGCCGCCCACGATCCCACCCAGCTCAATCGGCAGGGGGCCGATGTCGGCACCCAATACCGCTCGGCCATCTTCTACGCCGATGAGGCCGAAAAACAGGCCGCCGAGGCCAAAATCAAGAGCCTCACGCAGGCCCATGCCTACCCCGCCCCCATCGTCACCACACTGGAGCCGCTCAAGGCGTTCTATCCGGCCGAGGATTACCACCAGGATTACGCCGAACTCCACCCCGACCAGCCCTACATCGTCTGCCACGCCATCCCCAACGTCGCGAAGGTACGCGCCAAGTTTCCTCAGCTTCTCAAAAAATAAGCTGCTTTCACCCCTGAGCTAACCACTCCCTCTCCCGCGCTGCTCCGCGGGGGAGGGCTGGAGAGGGGGTCTTCTCGCCATCCCAAATTCGCAGGAAAAGCACTGTAAACTCGCCCGATTTTCATTGACCGGTTTCACGCATTTTGCGATAATAACTTTTCACGATCTGGGGTCTCTGAAAAGGAGCGTCCATGCGCAGGATGGCTGGATTCACATTGGTGGAATTGCTCGTCGTCATCGGCATCATAAGCATCCTCATCGCGATGCTGCTTCCTGCCTTGAACAAGGCCCGCGAGGCCGCCAAGAGCGTCCAATGCCTGAGCAACCTGCGGCAACTGGGCATGGGCTACATGATGTACGCCAAGGACAACCGTGGCTATGGTCCGACAGGCTATGTGACCGGAGAGGGGAGTTGGGCCCGCCTCCTCTTCCGCTCGATGGGATACCGTCTCACCGACACGCAATTCGCGCAGCACTTTAACCTGTATCCCCTCCAGTGTCCCTCAGCCAATCCCATCCCTGATTTTGCCAGTAGCCCCTCCACAAATCCGCAGGCCTACTACACCTATGGCCTCAATAGCTGCATGGGCGCTACCGACAAATCCGCACGACTCGGCTCAACGTTGGCCCTGGGCGTTCCCACTCGGCTCCATTCACCTGCCGAGACCCCCATTTTTGCCGATGTCTTCATGCCCAACGGGCCGGGCAACACCCCCTCCTGGAATGCGTTCTACTTCGTCGGCATCGGAAAAATCACCAACATCTCCTTCCGCCACAACAACCACTTCAACGTCGTGATGGTGGACGGGCATGGAGAGACGATCGCCAATCCGCATTTCGAGAACTTCACGAAATTCCCCTACCAGGGCGCCTGCCCGCTCGAGTGGAGAAAATTCTTCGGCTACTTCTGATTATCTCGGTTCCCGTTTCGCCCTGAGGCGACCCTATTCGATTGCCCTGAGGTTTGCATTCTATGAACAAGTTCATCCCCGCGCTCCTGTCGGTCATCCTGTTGGCCTTTTCCTTCGCCCCCAGCCCCGCCTCCGCCCAGTCCAAGCCCGCCCCCGTGCCGCTGGACCAGTGGGAACGCCAGCCCATCCTGGCCGTCCCGCCCGTCCATGGAACCGCGCCCAAAATCGATGGCCACGTCGATTTCAAGGAGTGGTACTATGCCGCCTGCGTCTCCGCCTTCTACGATCCGGAAATCGGCGGCCTGACCCAGTATCCCGTCCGCATGTACCTCTGCTACGACGATCAAGCCCTCTACGTCGCCCTGACCATCACCCGCCCCCCCATGAACCCCACCCCCAAGGCGACCTTCGCCGCCGGGCCCCATCCTTCCATCTGGTGGAAGGATGACAACTTCGAGCTGGTCGTCACCCCCGGCATCCCCGGAAAGACCACCCAGTACGGCTACGCCTTCGCCGGCAACTCCATCGGCGGCTACAGCGACCTGCGCTACCATACCACCGCCTCCGGTTCCGACGCCGCCTGGAACGGCAAATGGGAGTACAAAGCCACCCGTGGCCGCGACACCTGGAGCGCCGAGTTGAAAATCCCCTACAGCCAGTTCGAGGGCGTCACCGCTCCCAAACCCGGCGACCAATGGCTCTTCGACACCGCCATCCAGTCCGTCACCCCTCACAAGCAGATGTTCGACTGGTCCCACATGTGGTCCTTCGGCCAGAGCAGTTACCGATCCACCACCAAGGGCCGCCTGATTTTCGTCGATAAAAACGGCCCGATCTTCCGCCTCAGCCAGGTTGGCGCCATGTCCCCCACGGGCAAGCTCAAGGAAAAGGGAATCACCCCCATCGGCATGCGCGCCGTCCTCTACAACCAGGGCGACAAGCCCTACACCCTCGACTGCCTGGCCGAGCTGTATCGCTCCGACCGCCGCGCTGAGGGCATGCTCAATTTCATGGACCTCTGGGACCGCCTGCTCACCGCCCGCCGCACCGGCCAGCCCGTCACCGATCCCAACGAAACCACCCAGTCCTTCCGCAACGAAGCCAGCTTCCTCAAGGAGCTGAACGAGCGCTATCACCCCGTCCAGACCGTCAGCCACAAAATCACCGTCCCCGCGGGCAAGGCGGCCTATTTTCCGCTGGATGTGGCCAAGAAAACCGGCGAGTACGTCGTCGCCTACCGATTCAAGGATGCCGCCACCGGGCAGTTGCTCGCCAGCCAGGCCGTCCCGTTCGAAATCCGTCCCAAGTTCGACGTCGCCCTCACCCCCTATTTCCTCGAGCACCAGAAACTGCGCGTGGACATCCACACGCAGGACATCAAGTCCGCCGCCCCGCAGGTGCGCGTGCAGTTGAAGGTGGACGGCAAAACCCTCGCCTCCGAACAGCGCCCGCTGGAGAAAAACCTCAGCGGCGAGATGCACCTCTATCTAAGCACCGCCGACTGGCCGCAGAAGACCAAAGGCCAGATCGTGGCCGAGCTGGTGGATGCCGAAGGCAAGATCCTGGAAAGCCAGACCCGCACCCTGGAGCGCCCCGCCGATCCCGCCTGGTGGAACCAGCATCTGGGCCTCTCCCAGGTGGTGCCCGCCCCCTTTGAGCCGGTCAAGGCCGACGGCAAAAACACCGTCCAGGTCTGGAACCGTGCCTATCGCCTGGGCGACAACGGCCTGCCCGCCTCCATCACCTCACGCGGCGCCGAACTCCTGAGCCGCCCGGTATCCCTCAAGCTGGACCGCCCCCTCAAATCCCAGCTGCACCAGCTCTCGGCCACGCCCCGCGATGCCATCTTCGAATCCGTCGGCCAGGATGACCAGCTCAAACTCACCACGCGCACCACCGTCCATTATGACGGCACCCTGCGCTTCGATATCGACCTGACGCCCACCGGCGGCCAGGCCCAGGTTAAACGGTTGACGCTGGATATCCCCCTCCAAAAGCAGTGGGCCAGGCTCTTCACCTACAACAGCACTTCCACCAATTTCAGCAGGAACGAAAAGGACGGCCTGGCCGGCGCGATCGACCGCTGGTTCAAGGAACACCCCAAGGGCTCCATGCCCTTCACCTTCGCCTTTTTCCTCGGCTACTACGATCGCGGCATCCAGTGGTTTTGCCCCAGTGACCGGGGTTGGTCCAACGCCGATGAAAATCAGAAAATCGCGCTGGTCCGCGAAGGCGATTCGGTCATCCTTCGCATCTCCATCGTGGACAAGCCGCTGACGCTGGACAAGCCCCTCAAGCTCAATTTCGGCCTCACCGTCACCCCCACCAAGAGCAATCCCCCCCGGGGGCTCGACTGGGCCGAAGCCCCCTACGGCAAGCCGTCCGCCCTCCGCGAAACGGGGCTCGAAAAGCTCGAAAAGCAGATGCCCATCCATCGTGAATGCGGCATCCGCATCGTCAGCAGTTACCTGTCCGACGGCACCACCATCTTCGGCCAGCCCTGGTGCTACGATCAGGGGGATCGCAAATTCCTCAAGGCCTTCGCCGATCTGGCCCACAAGTACGGCCTGCTCTATCGCCCCTATTCCGGTTGGGGCATCAACACCAACATTCCTGAGTTCAACACCTTCGGCAAGGAGATGCTCAAGGAGCCCCGCCGCAACGCCGGCTGGGGCAGCTACTGGCACAATCCCCGCAGCAAGGCCTGGGCCGACTGGTGGCTCGGAGGCGCGCGGGACTGCGCCCAAAACCTCGACTTCGACGGCATGTACCTCGACGGAACCGTCATGCCCGAACTCACCGCCAATGAACTGGACGACATGGGCTGGCGCGATGAGCAGGGCAATCTTCACGGCACCTACCCCGTCTGGGCCTGCCGCGAGTTCCTCGAGCGCCTTTACATCCTGCTTCACAATGAGATGGGCGACAAAACCCGCGGCTTTGTCGATGTGCATGATGGCCGCGAGCCCCTCTATTTCGTCAATGTCTTCGCCGACACCACCACCTCCGGCGAATATCACCTCAAGCGCGGCAAAACCGTTCTGGAAGTCTTCAGCCCCGCTGAATACGCGGCCTACTACGCCACTTACCTTCAGGGTAATTCCCGCCGCTTCATCTGGTGGAACTGGATGAAGCTCCCCATCACCGAAAACGAAATGCGCGGCATGGATCTCCTGCACGATCAGTTGACGGTGACGAACGCCAGCATGTATCAGCGCTCCGAGGTAGGCTACGACCGCGACACCAATCCCTGGGTGCGCCTGCGTATGCTCCGGGCCCATTACGCCCAGGGGGAATTTGTCCCGTATTGGGATGACCGCAACCCCGCCGTCATTGACGCCCAGCCCACGGGCCTCCTGGCCAGCGCCTGGGTCAATCGCAAGGACAAACGCGCCCTGGTCGCGGTCGTGAACCTGGCCGACAAGCCCTGGAAAGGGGAGGTGCGCCTGAACCTCAAGCGCCTTGGCGTCGATGCCGACGCCGCCCTGGCCGACGGCATGTTCGACCTGCCGCTCAACCGCTCCGCCTCGGCGCCCTTGCCCCTCTCTATTGAGCCGCAGCGCTACCGCCTTATCCTGGTCAACGACCGCCTTCCCCTCCTCACGCCCCCCAAGCGAGACGGCACGCAAAAAACCCTTCCCATCCAGCCCTGAACACCCGAGGCCCTGAGAATGGAGTCGGCCGACCGCCCTTCGGAGGCGGTCGCCGACTCCTTCCGCCTCATTGCTCGAAGGCGAGGCCGCCGCGCCCGGGCGGGTGTGCGAAGGTGAACTTCAAAAAACGCCCAACCTTCCATCACCCCCTGCGATCAGCACGCCTCCACGATGATAATTTCTGGCCTCGCCGCCAAGCGCCAGATCCCATAAAACGTCCCGTAATTCTCAAGCCTCGCCTTCCCCTTCGCCGATGTCATCCTTCAGGAGTAGTCCCGTCATGGAGGATGCCATTCAAACCGCCCTGATCCTGGCCGGCGGCCGCCCCAACCCGCTTCGCTCCGCCGAACCGCCCAAGCCCCTGGCCCCCGTCGCCGGCCAGCCGTTCCTCACTTACGTGCTCCAGCAACTCGACGATGCCGGCCTCAGACGCGCCGTCCTCTGCACCGGACCCCAGGACGCCGATATCGAGCAGGCGCTGGGCCATCGCTTTGGCCGTCTGGAACTCATCTACAGCCGTGAACCCGCTCCTCTGGGAACCGCCGGCGCGCTGGCCCACGCCATGGCCCTGTGCGATGATCCCCACATCCTGGCCCTCAAGGGCGATTCCTATTGCCGCTTTGATCTCCCCTCTTTCAAGCGTTTCCATGTCAACCGTCGCGCCGCCGCCACGCTTCTCCTGACCAGTGTTCCCGATCCCGCCCGCTTCGCCCAGGTCCAGCGCGATCCCGACGGCGCGATTCTCCAGATCTCCGCTAAATCGCCCCTTCGCCGCGCTGCCCCCGCCTTCATCAGCGCCGGCGTCTACCTGCTGGATCGCCGCTTCCTCCAGAGCATCCCCACCGACCGTCCCGCTTCTCTGGAAAATGAGCTATTCCCCCAGTGGATCGGCCGCGGCCTCTTTGGCCACCGCACCGTCGGCCCGTTCATCGACATCGGTACTCCCGAATCGTACGCCCACGCCCGCATCTTTTTCGCTGTGGAGAAGGCTGCATGACCACCTTATCCGTTCCGCCCGCTGCCCCCTGTCCTCTGACCGTCGGCCCCAAAGGCCCTCGCCCCGCACCGGGCGCGCAGCACCCCCTGAAGCCGCGCCGTTTCATCCTTCTGGACCGCGATGGAACCCTCATCGTCCGCTGGCCCGACCTGTCCGACCCCCTCGGCGTTGAACTGCTCCCGGGCGTCGTTCCGGGCCTCCAGCGCCTCCAGCAGGCCGGCTTCGGCCTGGCGGTCATCACCAACCAGTCCGGCATCGGCCGGGGACGCTTCGGCTACGACCAGCTCTACGCCATCCACGACCGCCTGTCGGAACTGCTCCTGCGCGACGGCATCCTGCTCGACGGCATTTACTTCTGCCCCCACACCCCCGAGGACAATTGCGCCTGCCGAAAACCCAAACCCCGCCTCATCCACCGCGCCGCCACCGAACTGGGCTCTGATCCCGCCCAGGCCTTCATCATCGGCGACACCCCCTGCAACATTGAACTGGCCCGCAGAGTCAATGCCGCCGCCGTCCTGATCCACCCGGACCAAAGCGGCCTCGCCCGCTCTGGCCTCCCCGACCACACGGCACCCTCCCTCCTCCAGGCGGCCGACTGGATTCTCGCCCAGACCGCCGAACGCACCGCCGCCTGAGCGCGCTGCCCTGAGCCGACCTAAGGAGGCGCGCGACGACCTCTCGCATCATCCGCGACTCAATCATTGTGTTAAAATAGGCAATGTGTCCGATGTGCGCAAAAAAAGCGGGCGGCAGGTGCCAAGGAGGGGGGGGACCTTGGCGGGGGAAACTGCCACCCGCAGGATCGCGGAAACTTAATTCCTGCATAAACTATAACACCTCTCACAAAAAAAGCAAGTCCCTTCCATCAAAAAAAAGCGTCCCGCCCGCCAAAAATCCGTTTGGAACGCTTTCCCGAGCCCAAAGGGCTCATCCTCCCGTCCCGATCCCCGCCTGAATCCGCTCCCGCCGCTTGGCATACGCCTTATCTCCCAGCACCGCCGTTGCCCCCTCCACCGGCAACGCCCGCTCCAGCGGCACCCAGCTCTTGCACCCGGCGTATGCCAGCGTGTTCTCGATGGCGATCGGCTGCTCCAGGCGATATACCCGTACCAGCAGAAGATATAAGGGATTCTCCGGCCGATAGTTAAACCGCATGTCGATCAGCCCCGGACCCCAGATGTGCTCCCCGTTAATTGCCTCCATCTGGCTCCGATCCTGCAGTTGCAGAATGTCCGTGATCTCCCCGACCGCCGACAGCCGCACCGTCTTGGGTTCCTGGGTCCGCGCTTCAAAGCCCGCCCGGTCCTCCGGCTTGATCTGCTCCAGCTTCTGGTGCAGATACGAGGGAAACAGGAAAAATCGCCGGTGCTCAATCTCAAATTCCCCGCTGGCCTCATAGATGCCCCCCTTGCGCAAAAGCACTATCTGCCGACCTCGCTCCAGCGCGCTGCAGACCGCCGCCCATTCCTTCAGTCCAACCTGTAGCGATGCCTCCGGCATGATGCGCTCCTCAAAATCCCCGCTTCAGCCATTTTGCCTTTCCCCCGTGCTTCCGCAACAATAACAGGGGTGGATATGTGGTATTTCGCATACGGCTCCAACCTGAACACCCGTGCCGTCGCCCAGTGGTGCGAGCACTACGATCTGCGCCCGCCCATCATGACCACCTCCCGCCCGGCCATCCTGGAGAACCATCGCCTCTGTTTTTCCATCTACAGTGAATACTGGGGGGGCGGCATCGCCGACATCATCTACGATCCCGGCAAATCCGTCGCTGGCGCCCTCTACGATCTCAGTGAACAGGACCTGCGCACCCTCGACCGCAAGGTGGGCCGAAAGCTCGACTCCGATGGACACGAAATCGGCGCCTATCGCCGCATCAACGTGAGCGTCACCCCCATCGGCAAGGGCCAGCCCGTCAAGGCCGTCACCTACCAGGGCCTCCGGGGCGACTGCGGCCACATCCCACCCACCCGCCACTACATGGATCTGGTCCTCCAGGGCGCCTACATGCACGGCCTCTCCATGATGTGGATCAGCTACCTCCAGAGCTTCCCCACACAGTCCGCCGTCCGCCTCCCCCGTCCCCCCACGCCCAAACCCTGACATTCCCGCCCGCCCCGCGAGTCAGAGGCCTCCCGCGCAACGGGTGCGTAAAAGGTCAAAGCCTCCCTTCTCGAATCCATTTCCCCCGTCCTCAACAACTGCTCCGGAATTTCTCCCCAACGCCCCCCTGAAATATTTAAAAAAAATAATCCTTGACAAAACCCAAACATTCGCTATACTACCCCATCATGAGCTTTACACTCCACTATGCCAAATCTCCTATCTCTCCCTCCGTCCCTTCCTGTGCCAAACGAACCCAAACGAACCCATTCGAACCCGCTCAAACCCGCCCCCAAACCCCGCTGGCGCTCCGAAATCGCCGATTTCCCGGATTGAACCCAAAATTGCGGATTTCCAAACGAACCCATTTGCAGCTTTTGCGTCTTTCCAGCCCCCGGTTGCCCCCGGCCGATAAAAAGCCAATAATGGGGTGAACCGAATCCTCTATTGCACGAAAGGAACCGACATGAGCCTATTCCCCAACCCCGCCGAGTCCCGCCGCCGCCCATTCGATCTGGACTATTCCGGCCTGAAGGAAAACGTCCTGGGCCGATTCATGAACACCGTCTATGCCTGGATGTGCGTCGGTCTGGCCGTCACCGCCGTCGTCGCCTTGTGGGTCTCCCAGAATCCCGCCCTCATGAAAACCGCCCTCAGTGGCGGGGGGTTCCTGCTGCTGCTGATTGCTGAACTGGCCCTGGTGGTCGCCATCGGACGCGCCGTCAATAAAATCAGCGCCACCGTCGCCACGCTCCTGTTCCTTCTTTTTGCCGCCCTCAATGGCCTGACCCTCTCGGCCATTTTCGTCCTCTACGCCTTACCCACCATCGGCGCTGCCTTCCTCGTCACCGCCGGCATGTTCGGCGCCATGAGCGTCGTCGGCTTCGTCACCAAAACCGATCTCACCCGCTTCGGCAGCCTGCTGTTCATGGCCCTGATCGGCTTCATCCTCGCCACGGTGGTCAACTATTTCGTCGCCAGCACCCTCCTGGGCTGGATCATCACTTACGCCGGCGTCGTCCTGTTCATGGGCCTGACCGTCTACGACACCCAGCGCCTCAAGTACATGGCCTACCAGGTCCAGGGCAATGCCGCCCTCGCCTCCCGCATGAGCATCGTTGGCTCCCTCATCCTCTATCTGGACTTCATCAACCTCTTCATCCTGATCCTCCGCATCATGGGCGACCGCCGGTAAACCGCAGGGTGGGCCTCGGCCCAACTTACCGGCCCTGCAGCCGGAGAATCAGTTCCGCTGCCTTCTGCCGGGCCAGTTCCGCCTGACTCGGATCATGACTCAACGCCCCGACGATCCGTTGGGGCGTTGAGTCCAGAAAGGCCTGCGCTTCCTTCACCGTCGCCACATCCGCCTTTGTTGATTTCAGCGCCGCCTTCAGCGCGGCCAGGTACTTCACATCATCAATGCCCTCCCGCAACGCTTCATACCGGATCGAGCCCACCGGCCGGTTTCCCGCGTTGTAGACCAGCGCTCCGGCCGGCGTCGTCTTCCACGATCCCACCCCATAGAACCCGCCCGGCCCGTTCATGTAGTTGTACAGCCCCACGCAATCCACCCGCTGCTCCCATCCCTTCCAGGCATGGAGCCGGTAGTACCCATACAGGTTCACCCGCAGGTTCGTGTCGCAGTTGTAAAACCAGATCCCCTTGCCTTCCTGCCGCAACTTCTGCATCGTCTTGATGTAGACCGGATCACTCCAGTACGCCCCCCAGAAGCAGAAGCTGCTGGCGTATTGCGCCATCTCCATAATCTGCTCCGGCTTCTGACGCGACGCCCCCAGCGTGATGTTCAGCACCATCTTCGGGCATGCCTGCCGCGCCACCCGCAGCGATGCCACCACCTCCTCCTGGTCCGGCAGCTTGGGCTCATCCCACAACTCCACGTCATAGCTTCCCGGCTCCAGTCCCCCGGCCGCCATCGTCTTCTCCACATACTGCAGCCATTGCGTCAGCGCCCGCTCCCACTGGGCCGATCCCACCTTGAATTTCTTCCCCATCCACTGGTTGTACGCCGTGTTGTAAACCGAGAACGCAAGGATGATCCGCGGCGCCTGCTCCAGCTTCAGTTCCTTCGTCCACTGGGCGTATTTCCCAAGCGTCTCCACCACCCCGTTCGCCTTCGACTCCGTGAGATTCCCCTCGCTATCGAACTTGGCGCTGAACGCCCAGGGGCTCATCTGCAGCACCGTGTTCCCATGCTCGGCCAAATCCTGGAAAAACGCCTTGTTCGGTGCGGCATCCATCAGCCACACCGGCTGTGCCGGTTCCCGGCTGAGCGTGATCGGCCAGACTTCCAGCGACACCGGCACATCCTGCATCGGCCCGTGATACTGCCATCCCTTCTCCAGCTTGTACTGCGCGGGCTCGCTCAGCGGGATCACCCGAAGCGTCCCCTTGTAGGTTCCCGGCTGGATATCCCGGCAGTCAAATGTGAACCAGACGATCCCCGACTCCTTCGGCGGAACTGTGACCGTCCGCGCGATCCCCATCGGGGCCAGCGGATCAAACTGCTGTTCCGGATTTGCCGAATCCCCATCTTTCACGCGAATCGCCTCGAACTCATGAATCTGCCCGGCCGGGAACGCCTGGTCCGAGCTTCCTTTCAGCCCCGCCACCTCAATGCCATTGTCCAACGACCCAAATAGCACCACCCGATAGCTTTCTGTCCGGTCAGTCAGATTCGTGATCGCCACCGGCAGCGACTCAAACTCATTGATCGACGCCTGCAGCGCGATCGGCTCCATCCTGGCCGACAGCTTCTCCGGCACAAACGGAACGGTGAACCGGGCGGTCGGGGAGACCCGCGTCACCACAAACGGCCGCGACCCCAGCGGCGCCACGTCAATCTTCTTCTGAATGGCGGCCAGCTTCACAAAAGCAGCCTGCCACTGCGATCCGGTCATGGGCGACTTGCTCGTCGCTTTCAGCCCCATGAGTTGCTTTTCCAGATCGGCCCACACCACCGCCTCACCACCGATCTCCTTGCCCGCCGTCAGCGACTTTTCGGCCTGGCCGATGCGCTGCCGCATATTGTCCGCCAGGCTGCCCACGACCAGCACGCCGAAATGCGACCGATCCCGGAAATTGCCTCCGGAGAAGGACCAGGAGCTATGCTCGGCCTTTCCCGCATACCGATCGCGGCAGACGTTGAACCGCAGCGACTCCCCGGCCGCCGGTCGCCCCGTCAGGCCCAGCGTCTCCCAAGGCAGCTCCAGTTCCACAGTCCAACCCTTTTCGGATCGCCCCGTGGCGCACGACCAGGCCTGGTAGTCGGAGGCTTGTGCCTTCTTGGCGCTCTCCCCCCAGGTCATCTGCTTGATCCCCCGGGCGTTCACAATGAACTGGTGCAAGGGCAGGCTCGATTGCCCGTTGTCCACGAAGACCTCGATGCTGTCGTCGGCATACACCTCCTGTCCATCCTTGGTCGCCTTCAGCCGCATCTTGTCCGGCGCCGGCTCATCGCACTGGACCGCCACATATAATCCCTTTTGCCCGGCCAGCACCTTGAATCGCGTCTGCGTTTGCGCGGAGACATCCTGCTTGAGTTGCCGGAATCCTTCATTCCAATCGCCCGCCTGCCACGGGGAATCCTCCAATTGCCCATCCACCTTCGGCGCTGCATCACCGAGCGGCGCGGCCGTCACGCGCGGCGCCTGGGTCGACTCCGGTTCGTCGGCCCCCTTCGACGTCAGCAGCCCGGCCAAAGACGCCGCCTTTTTCTGGATGACGACATTGTCCACCAGCAGATACGTCCCCGGCTGCTCCGTCAGGCCGTATTGCTCGCTAGTGTACAGGTTCACCATGAGAACCGCGCGATTGGTGTCGGCGCCGGTCTTGAATGTGCCGCGATAGGCAACCCAATCCTTGCCGATATTGACGCCCCCTGGCACTGTCTTGCCGCGTGTGAAACTGTCATAACCGACATCTTTGCCGTGATAGAGCGTGACGCCGAACCCCACCTTTTTGACCGTACCGCGCATCTCCAGTGAAAATTCATAGGTGGTGTTTGGCTCCACCTTCATCGCCTTGCGCCCATCCTGCAGGTCGTATCCCGTGGCCCCGCCGATGGCCAGAATGGGATGCATCGTCTTGCGTCCCGCCTTGTCCGTCACATAGCGGTCCAGGTCGATCCGGTAGCACTGGTTTCCTGGAATCACCTCCGTGAACACGCTCCCATGCGAATCCAGCAGCTTGTGATCCTTGTCATCCCGCGCTGAACGCAGATAAAACTCCGACAGGTCCTTTTGGTCCAAGGTGCCGTTGCGAATCAGGTTTGTTTGCCCCTGTGCCCCGGTGGACAGACAGAACATGATCGCCGTGGTGTAGATCAGTGATCGAAGCTTCATGAGGTTCCTCTTGCATGTGTGGCCAAATGAGCCGACGCGCATCCTGCCGGAGCGTTATTTGAGTTATTTGATCAGCCAGTAGCAGGGGTACGCCGGATCAGGCCCGTCGCTGTAAATTTTGCCCAGCGTGTTGTAGATCGTGTAAGGGTCATTGGCATTGGAGGCGTGCTCGGTGGTCACATGCCCGTCCACCCATAGCACGTTGCACCCGCCGCTGGAGTGCCAGGGCCAGGCCACATAGGCGGTCGTGTTCGACTTGGCGGAAAAAGCATTGATATAGTGCGAAGGATTGCTCGGTTTGCCCACGTCGATCCGCGCTGCCTCGGCGACCATGATCGTCTGCCCCGGCCGGCGCACCTGATTGTTCTTCACCCAGTCATTGACCACGCCATTGTGGGCGTGATTTTGTACCCAGGTGAAGCCGGCGCTCAAACCGCCGCCGAGGATCGTGCTGTAGCCATAGTCAATGATGCCGTAGCGAAATCGGAACGACGGAGACCTGTCATCATAGGTGGACCACATGCTCGGGCAGAACACGACCCGGCTGTACAGAAGCGTGGAACTGTAGCTTGAATCGGTCGTTCCAGGCAGGTAGCGCTCATAGACCAGCCGCTGAAACCAGCGGCTCTTTTCATCCGGCCAGCCGTTGACAGGGTCTTTCCACGTGGCCGAGGCGCTGGCGTCAGTGGTCAGCTGCACTCTCGGAAAATATCCTCGGTTGTCATTGCAGTACATCGCCATCGCCAGCCCAACCTGCTTCAGGTTCGAAGCGCACTGGATCGTCTTGGCCGCCTCCCGCGCCTTGTTCAGGGCCGGCAGCAGCATTGCGATCAGGACGCTGATGATTCCGATGACAACAAGCAACTCAACCAGAGTAAAACCGGCCGGACGGACCGGCGCCGCCCCCACAGCGGGGCCATACGGTTGGTCTGGCTGCCCGCCTGCGGCCGATTCCGCTCGAAGTACGATGAAAGAGAGGCTGGTCATGGTTCCTCCGCTATTGATGGCCCCAATCCCCTGTCATGGCAGAAACGTAAATTCCGTCTGTGCCTGCTTCTTCTTCGCCGTCACAACATGCCCGTCCAGAAACAGATGATTTGCCCCGGCCGGATGGACACCGTAATTGATGGCATCAAACCACTTAAAGCCCCACTTCGATTCAAAATAGTAATATCCGCTGGCTCGCAGGGGGGATTCACCCTGGCCATTGGCATCGGCAAAGACCACCGTACGGCTTGGCTCTCGAACCCGGTTAAGCTTGCCCCACGGCACCGCGGCGGCATTCACCGCCAATGAGCAGTTATAGGCGTAGTCAATTGAGTAACCCGCGTAGCCGGAAAGGTTTTCCGGGCAGTCAATGAGGCTGCCCTTCCAGTAATCCCCCGACTGCCAGCGAATATTCAGGTACTTGGGGGGATCGTTAAAATCACCGCCGCTGGAATACCACGGCCGGCTGTCGGTCGGATTGTTGATGTAGTTGAAAAAATGCCCCCGGCTATCATTGAGGTACATTTGCAGGACCAGCCCCACCTGCCGCAGGTTGCTCATGCATTGTACGCTTTTGGCCTGCTGGCGCGCCTTGTTCAAGGCCGGCAGCAGCATTGCGATCAGGACGCTGATGATCCCGATGACCACAAGCAGCTCGACGAGCGTGAATCCTTTTGGACGTTTCACGAGAGTTCTCCGGTTCTGGATTCCCCCTGGGCCACGGGACACGGCCCGCACGAAGCCCGTTCGATGATCCGTCCGCGCACTGCCAGCGTGCGGTAGGGGCGGGTCGGCTCCTGGATACGTGAAAGCAGCAACTCCGCCGCCGAGCGTCCCAGTTCCTCCATTGGCCAGTCGTACGCGGTAATTGGCGGGTGCATGTAATGCAGCAGCCGATCCGTGATCCCCACGACGCTCAGGTCCCCCGGAATGGACCAGCCCAGCCGCTGCGCCCACTCCACCAGCCCGATCGCGTATCGATACCGCAAAATGGCGGCGGTCGGTCGATTGGGTCCCAGCGCCATGAGCGCCCGGACATACGTCTCGAGCACCTGGTTGTAATTGTTGTCGTTGATCGCTCTGGGACGACAGAGCTCACCCAACCTCCCGTCCATCGGCAGTCTCAGGTGGGATGCCTCGGCCAGAAAGGTTTCTGAATAGTGGTCACCATAAAGCTCATTGCCGAAAAAGACGATTCGGCGATGCCCCAATCCCATCAAATAGCGTAGGGAACTGCTCATCGCATCCGAGATGCTGCACAACGCCAGATCCCCCGGAAGGGCCATATTCGAGCCATTATCCAGCCCTACCAGCGGCAGTCGCCGGCCCAGTGGTGTCGCCACGCTGGATGGCAGCCGCCCCATGACGACCACGCCGGCGGTTTGCGGATCCTCCAGCACCTCCGGCGCCGGATCATGCTGGCAATTCCATTGCGCGTAGTAGAGCCGGTATCCGGCCGCGGCAAACCAGCGATGGAGGCTGTTGATTAGCTTGCCGTACTGCTCAAAATCCCCATGCACGTCAGCCACCACATCCACGGCCGTCAAAAAAGCGATCGCCTTGACGCTCCGGGCCGATGGGCCCTGGTCTGTGGATTTTCTGCTGCGGCGACGGCGGGGGGTGTATCCCAGACGCTCCACCACTTCCAACACCCGCCGGCGTGTCTCTTCGGTAGGAATGGCATTGTCCCGCAGGACACGCGAAACCGTTGTGACGGAGACGCCCGCTTCCTGGGCTACATCGCGCATGCTGGAGGGGGTTTTCGACATGGTGTTTAACTGGGTTAAGCCAGGTGAATGGCGCGAGGCTAAACTTTCAATAAACCTTTGTCAACTTAAATTTCGTTTAAAACCGAGGGTTCATGCAAAGTTCCCACGCCCCTTGGCGAAGCAACACGAACCCGCTATGATTCCCCGAGGTATTGAATGGGAGCCCATACAACTGACTCATTTTCCAGTGAGCCAACGCGGCGGATCATGGATTCGATCCGGCGCATCGTGCATGTGTTGCGAGTCTCCTCGCGCCAAGCTGAACAGCGCGTGGGGCTCTCTGGAGCTCAGTTGTTCGTGCTCCAACGCCTGGGGCTGACCGATTCGCTCTCCATCAACGAACTGGCCGAACGGACCAGCACTCACCAGAGCTCGGTCTCGGTCGTCGTGCGGCGCTTGGCCGAACGCAATCTCGTGCAGCGGCTGACCAATCCCAAGGATGCCCGCCGCGTGGAACTGTCGCTGACCCCCACCGGCCGGCGTCTGGTGGAGCGTGCCCCGAACGCCGCACAGGACCGCCTGCTGCAGGCGGTGCAGCTATTGCCGCCCGAGCAGCGGAGTGAATTGGCGCAGCTATTGAACCAGGTGGTTTCCCAGCTGGAAGCGCCGGAGCGGCCCGGCAAGGCCGCACCGAGCATGTTTTTTGAGGAGGCGTCCGGCCGAAATAGGAAAAAGAAGGCCCTCAGCCTTCCGGTCTCTAAAGAGGCTCGTCACGCATAAACCGGGCCCCACTGCGAAAGCCTGCGGCCTGTTGGCTGTTCAATAGTAAGGGTGTCGAGAAGTCAGGAGTTGTTGAAACGAATATGGCAGACGATCAGATCAATGGTGAACACCGCCAGACATTGGAGAAATCCTCCACTACGCGAAAGGGATTACCCGTTTCGCCGTCCCTGGGGCCGACACTGGAGGCGGCGCAGGTGCCGGCACGCTCGCGCATGGTGGACAAGCGCGTCATCTACCTTTCCTTCCTTGCCGTCCTGACCGGCATCCTGGCCAGTCTGCTGGCCGAGGTGTTGATCTGGTTCATCAAGTTCATCACAAAACACTCATTCCCAGGCCTTTTTCCCGACGAGGGGATCAATTATGCCATTAAGTCGGTGCCTTGGTGGGTCATCTTCGTCCCGGCCATCGGCGGTCTCGTCATCGGGCTGATCGCCCGATTCGGTTCGCGTGCCATCGCGGGGCATGGGATTCCCGAAACGATGGAGCAGGTGCTGACCAACCAGAGTCGGATCGCTCCCAAGTTGACATTCCTCAAACCATTTTCCGCCGCCATCTCCATCGGTACCGGTGCTCCGTATGGTGCTGAAGGGCCGATCATTGCCAGCGGCGGGGCAATGGGTTCCCTGCTGGGGCAGCTCTTGGCCGTCACTGCCTGGGAAAGAAAAGTCCTATTGGCCGCCGGTGCATCGGCCGGTATCGCCTTCGCCTTCAATGCTCCGATCGCCTCGGTCATGCTGGCGGTGGAACTGTTTCTGTTCGAGTTCCGCCCTCGCTCGCTGATTCCGGTGGGATTGGCATGCGTCGTCGGCGCGGCGATGCACATGAAATTTGAAGGCACCGAATCCTTTTTCGCATTCGGGCACTTCATTGCCGAACCGACGCTCTGGTCGGTGACGCTTTACCTGATCATCGGATGCATTATCGGCGTCGGCTCGGTCATCCTCACCCGGGCCGTCTACATGATCGAGCACTTTTTCGAGCACCTGCCGATTCACTGGATCTGGCACCCGGCCATTGGCGGCCTGGTCGTCGGGTTGATCGGCTATTACGCCCCGCGCACGTTTGGGTCCGGATATTACAACATCAACGATCTGTTGGGCGGTCATTTGGCGCTGGGGGCGATCGCGTTTCTGGGGATCATGAAGTTCCTCTCCTGGACGATCTCCCTGGGCAGCGGGACGGCCGGCGGTACGCTCGCCCCGGTCTTCACCATCGGTGGCACGCTTGGGGGAATCCTGGGACTTGGAACCATCTGGCTTTTTCCCCATTCAGGCGTGGATGTCGGCGTTGCCGCAATGGTGGGCATGGTGGGCATCTTCGCGGGCGCTTCCCGCGCCCTGCTCACCAGTACCATCTTCGCCATCGAAACGACGATGGAGCCGCATGCGATCATTCCCTCGCTGGTGGGTTGCACGGCCGCCTATTTGATCTCCAGCCTGCTGATGCGCCATTCGATCATGACCGAGAAGATGGCGCGGCAGGGCGTTGCGGTTCCGCAGGGATATGCAGCTGACTTCCTCGACCTGCTGCGCGTCCGGGATGTGATGGCCAAGTCCGTTGTGTTCCTGAAGTCATCCCAGACGCTCGAGTCGGCCCGGAACTTCCTGCAGACCAACAGCCCGGAATCCAGCCACCAGGGGTATCCCATCCAGGACGACTCGGGCTTCCTTGTCGGTGTGTTGACCCGCCGAAATCTGCTCGATCCGAAGGAGGCGCCCGAAACGAAACTGGGCGAAATGATCCGGCGGTTCCCCAGTATCGTTTACGATGATTGTACCCTGCGCGAAGCGGCCGACCACATGGTCAATCACGAGGTGGGGCGCCTGCCTGTGGTTTCGCGGTCCAATCCCAGCCAGGTCGTCGGCATCATCACCCGCAGCGATCTGCTGTCGGCGCACCGTAAGCGAATCAAGGAGAGTAGCGAGGCGCAGGCCACCCTGCGCCTGGGCGATCTGCTTCACCGTGGCCGCAACGGCTCGGCCGATTCCAGTGCCGATGACAGTGCGGATGACAGCATCGATGAAGATCAATCGGCACACAGGCAAGAGAAGATGACGAAGGTGTAAGAGCCCTCTCCCTTCAGAATGTCCACAATGATGCGATTTCAGTGGCTGATCGGCGCATTTGTCCTTGGCACCGTGGCCATTTCGGCGGCGGGGGCGCAACCCGCCTCCCTGTTTCCTCGCGGCACCTTTGACATTCAGTTGGCCGCCGCGGCCGCCAAGGATTTGGATCGGGGCGATTCCTACTTTGCGACCGGCACTGTTGGCCTGGGCTATTACTTCATTGATAACGTCGCCCTCAGTGCCGAACTGAGTGGCTACGGCATGCATCAGAATGGATCGGCCCTGGGCGGTGGGGCGGCCTTGATGCTGCGCCAGCACTTTTATACCCGTGGCCCGTTCACCGTTTATGCGGATGTGGGTTCCGGGTTGTTTGAAGCCAACCGCAACCTGCCCGAGGGGGGCACCCATTTCAACTTCACCTTCCGTACCGGCTTGGGAGTGACCTGGCGGCTTTCCTCCAACACCCACCTGGTCGGCGGGGTTCATTATTACCATCTATCCAACGCCCGCATCCGGGGGCCGGAGCGAAATCCGAGCATGAATGCAATTGAGGGGTATATGGGGTTGATGTTCACTTTTTGATCGATCATGCCGGTTTGGTACGCCGGGGCAGCGCTGGATGGCCGACCGGAGGGCGGGCGGGGCGGCCGACAGGCTTCCAGTCCGGGTGCTGCGCTTGGAGCACATCGTTGCGCGTGATGATGCCGACCAACTCGCCCTCCTCGCCCAGAACGGGCAGGCGACCGACGTTGTAGTGGATCATCAGGTATTCAGCTTCGTTGGCGCGGGCGGTGTCGCGAATCGTCAGCGCCGGACGGGCGATCGCTTCGCGGACCGGATTATCCTCCGCCACGTCCGCTCGCAGGATGTCCGTGCGGGTGATCATGCCCACCAACGCCCCGGCCGTATCCACAACCGCAAAGCCGTGATGGTTGGTGCCTTCGGCATCGCTTTGAAGCCAGCGGCGGGCCTGCTTGACGGTGTCATCCGCCTTGAGCGTGACCACAGGGGTGGTCATTGCCTCCTTCACCAGTACATGCTCCAGCGGATCGGAGAGGTAGTCGGTGGGCACATGAATCCCCTTGCGGGCAATCTTGGCCGTCATGATTGTTTCCTGCATCAACAGCGCTGAGACAAGATAGGCGGTCGCGCTCCCCAACAGCAGGGGCGCCAGGCCGTGTGCTTCGAAAGTGGTTTCAACGACAAAAACAACACTGGTGAGCAGGGCGCGGGAAGCACCGGCGAACATGGCTCCCATGCCGACCATGGCGGCGATGTGGAGGTCCACGCCAGCGCCGGGAAAGAGATGTTGCAGGACCCACCCCACGGCCAAGCCGGCGCCGCCGCCAATGGTGAAAAGGGGCGCCAGCGTGCCGCCGGAGGTGCCGCTCCCCAGCGCGATGGCCCAGGAGAGACACTTGAGGACGGCGAGCATCACCACGAACTGGACTCCGACGCTGCCGTTGAGGATATCGACAATATTGTCATACCCCACGCCCAGGGTGTGCGGGCTGAAGTAGCCGATGATGCCCACGGGCAGCGCGCCGATGGCCGGCCACCACATCCAGGGGATGCGAATATGGCAAAACAGGTCGGTGGTGAAGTAGACGGCCTGGGTGGCGACGATGCTGAACAGGCCGATGATTGCGCCCAGCAGGGCGTAGACGGCCAGCGCGGTGGCGGGGGCGGCCGGCACGTGCGGCATGGCGAAGATCGGACCGGTGCCGGTAAAGAGCAGAGCCCGCACGCCGGCGGCCGCCGCGCTGGCGACGCAGACGGGAATCAGGGATTGAGGGCGGAACTCAAAGAGCAGCAGTTCGATCGCCATCAGGACGGCGGCGATGGGGCTGCCGAAGGTGGCGGCCATACCGGCGGCGGCACCGGCGGCCAGGAGGGCCTTGCGGTCATCGGGGGAACTGGGCAGCACCTGTCCCAACACCGAGCCCAGTGCGCCGCCGGTGGCGATGATGGGGCCTTCCATGCCGAAAGGGCCTCCAGTGCCGATGGCGATGGCGGCCGACAAGGGTTTGAGAATAGTCAGACGGGCGGGGATGCGGCTTTGGTGTTCCAGCACCTGCTCCATGGCTTCCGGGATGCCGTGGCCGCAGATTGCCTGCGAGCCATAGCGCGCCATGAAGCCGACGATGATGCCGCCGATGGCGGGAATGAAGATGACGGCCCAGCCGACGGTGAAGCCGACGGGAGTGGCGTTGGCGGCGGTGAAGGTCCCGTGAAAGCAGATGTTGGTGATGAGGCCGATGAGCCAGATCAAGGCTTCGGCGACGAGAGCGGAGGCGACACCGATCAGAAGCGAGAGGAAGGTGAGAAAGATCAGGCGGCGGTCGCGGACACGGCGGTCGCCAAAGGGCATCGCCTGGCGTGCCAGCAGGGGGGCCATGGAGGGGGCGACGGGCAGGGCGGGCGTGGACTTTTCCACAGAGTCATCAGGCATCGTGGGACCTTTGACGGAGCACGCGTCAGCGCAACCGGGCATCGGCGGCGCTGATGAGTCCGTTCTAGCGGCAGCAGGGTGAAATCGTCAATGGTCCATCAGGTGGGGCGCTAGCGGGTGAGGATAATGACCAGAGCATGAATGATGCCGGGGATGTAGCCCAGAAGGGTCAGGAGGATGTTGATCCAGAACTGCGCCCCCAGCCCCACTTCCATGAAGACCCCCAGCGGGGGGATGATGATGGCGCAGATGATTTTGATGATGTCACTGGCTTCCATGGCGCTCCTTCTCTAAGTCCCGCTGGAGGCGGGGATAGAGCAAAGAGCATGCCAAGCAAGCCACCCAACCCGGGCGATTTGTGCCTCAGGTGCCGCGCGGCGGCAGCACCAGAGACTTGACGTGGAGGATGTTGGGCCGGGCGCGTAGGCGGTTGAGCAGGGCGGTCGGGGGCTCGGAGTCGGTCTTGAGGACCATGAGCGCTGCGGCCTTGCCCTCCTTGTCGATGGCGCGGCTGATGACCATGTCGGCGATGTTGACCTGTGCGTCGCCGAAGCTGGTGCCGACGATGCCGATGACGCCGGGCTGGTCCTGGTTGAGGATGACGACCATGTTCCCCTCGGGGATCATGTCCATGGAGAATTCATCGATGCGCAGGACGCGCGGCAGGCCGTCGGCGTAGACGGTGCCGAGGATACGGTGGCTGGCGCCGTCGGCGGTGTCCACGCGGATGCCGACGATGTCGCCCACCAGGCCGGAGGGGGGATTGGGTTCGTGAATCTGGGCCAGTTCGATGCCTCGGGAATGGGCCAGGTGCTCGACATTGATCACGTTGACGGGGGTGTCCAGGTGGGGCTGGAGCAGTTCGACGGTGGCCAGGCGGAGCAGGGTGTTCATCAGGTGGGGGGCGCGGCTGCCGGAGGCGCGGAGGGTGATGGTCTTGTAGCCGGCATCGCAGTAGCCGGCCAGGAGCGCGCCGATGCGGCGGGCCAGATCGGCGAAGGGGGCCTCATCCGGGGGCAGGTCCAGGCGGATGCCGCCGGCGTTGACCGCGCCGCGGATTTCGCCGCGCTGAAGATAGGCGACGATGGCCCGGCAGGCATCGACGCTGACGGCGGTCTGGGCCTCTTCGGTGCTTGCGCCCAGATGGCAGGTGAGGACGGCGTTGTCCAGGGCAAAGAGAGGATGGTCCTTCTGCGGGGGCTCGGTTGCGTAAACGTCGATGGCCGCACCGGCGATCTTCTTTTCCTTCAAGGCGTCGGCCAGTGCCATCTCATCGACGACCTCACCGCGCGAGTCGTTGATGACCAGGAGGTTGGGCCGGCACTTGTTGAAGAGGCGTTCGCGGTTGAGCAAGTGGTGGGTGCGCTCGCCGCCGGGGACGTGGAAGGTGATGACATCCAGCTGGGAAAGGAACTCATCGAAGTCGCCGATCAGCTTGACCTTGCCCTCAAGGGCGGCAGGGCCGTTGAAGAAGGGATCAAAGCCGACGACATTCATCTCCATCGCCAGGGCGCGGGTGGCGACGGTGCGTCCGATGCGGCCCAGGCCGACGACGCCGAGGGTTTTGCCGGCCAGTTGGGTGCCCTGGTACTGGTTGCGCTTCCACTGGCCGGAGCGGACGTGGGCATCGGCAGCGGGAATCTTGCGGGCGAGGGAAAGCATCAGGGCCAGGGCGTGTTCGGCGGTGGAGAGGGTGGAGGCCTCGGCGGTGTTCATGACGAGGATACCCTTGGCGGTGGCGGCCTCCAGGTCGATGTTGTCCACGCCGACGCCGGCACGGGCGATGGCCTTCAACTTGCCGGGATTTTCCAGGACCTTGGCGGTGACCTTGGCACCGGAGCGGACGATCAGGGCATCGTAGTCACCGACGGCAGCGGCGAGTTCGGGCTCCTTGAGGCCGACTTTGGTGTCGAAGTCGATGCCAGATTCCTTGAGAAAGTCGAGCCCTTCGGGGGCGAGTTTGTCGGCGACGAGAATACGCATATCGAGGTCCTTTCGCGGAATTTATTGGAAAGGGTTGAATGTAAGGGGAAGGGGGGGGCGGGTCCAGTGGGGGCGGGTTTCGGGTTCCGGGATTCGGGTGGGTTGGGTTCGTTGGGAAATACGCGCATTGGGTTCGCCTCGGGAAATCGGCGATTCTGGAGCGCCAGAGGGGATTTGGGTTTGGTTCGTTTGGGTTCGTTGGTTGGGAGAGAGAAGCCATAAAGACAGATGGCGGAGGGGTGGTTTGGGTGGGGCTGGAGTTTGAGCGCAGGGGTGGCCGTGGCATGGGCGAGCAGGATCAGGAACGGCAGAAGGCAGAACCGGGTCATTGTTTTTAGCTCCTCTACCTTTACGGGGGGCGCTGCGCGGTTT
>JBIQLO010000044.1:0-22984 GCA_044464175.1 Planctomycetaceae bacterium
TCACCCGGCCGTCACCCTCTTTTCCGTTGTGCTTTGGGGCAAAATCTTCGCCACCCCCGGCATGATGCTGGCGATTCCCATCAACATCACCATCGCCTGCGCCGTCGAATACCTCTACGTCCAGCCGCGCCGCCGACGCGACGGCGAACTGGACCCCCTCCCCATCCTCGCCGAACCCGCCCCCCGCCCGGCGGCCGACGAATTCCTCGAAATCGCCACCGACCGGCCTCGGGAGCCCGAACTGGCCGAGGCCAACCCTACCGCCCGCCCCTGAACCTTGGGACAGGGACGGCGCATTCTGATCCTTGGTTCCAAGGGGCATTTTGGGAAGGCATCTGGGCCAAATCCGAAGCTCGAAATCCGAAATTCGACACAAATTAAAAGCTACATGCTATTACAGGGGGATCAGCAACGCGTATGCGAGAAATGTCAGGCTCGACAGCATGAAGGCCAGATAAGCGACCGGCCGCTTGCGATTGGGCTGCCAGCAGGCGGCGATAGCCAGGATCACCGCCAAGACCGAGGCGATGGTTCCGATCCGATGCTGCTTGTCAGCGCTGAAAGGGAGGGGCGCGTTGAGAATCTCTAGCGCCAGCCAGAGGAAGCTAAGGGCCGACATGGCCAGCGAGGCGAAGGCGTAATGGGACGTCCGCAAGGGCAGCGAAGGGGTGGCATAGGAGAGGATGCGGTCTGAGGGTTCCATATCAGTCTGTAGGGTCCGCCCCGCGGACCAATTTGCGCGAGGGTTCGTCGCCGCAAAAATGTCCGCGAGACGATCCTTAATTATCCGTTAAACAGAAAGTGCGTGATGTCCCCATCCTTCATCACATAGCTCTTCCCCTCCGCCCGCATCTTCCCCGCCGCCTTGATCGCCTGCTCCGTCTTGTACTGCTGCAGATCCGCCAGCGTGTAAATCTCCGCCCGGATAAAGCCCTTCTCAAAGTCCGTGTGGATCACCCCGGCCGCCTGCGGAGCCGTTGCGCCGACGGGAATCGTCCAGGCCCGAATCTCCTTCGGCCCGGCCGTGAAATAGCTCTGCAACCCCAGCAGCCGATACGCCTCGCGGCTCAGCGTCGCCAGCGCCGGCTCCTTCAGCCCCAGGCTCTCCAGCATCTCCCGCCGATCCCCCGGCTCCAGCTCCGCCAGTTCCGCCTCCAGCTTTCCGCACACCGGCACCACCGCGCCCCCCTCGGCCGCCGCGCGCTGGCGCACCTTTTCCACCAGCGGTCCCTCCCCCAGCACATCCCCCTCATCGACGTTGGCCACGTACAGCACCTTCTTGGCCGTGATCAGCCCCAGCGTCCGCAGGATTTTGCGCTCCTCCGGCGTGAACTCCAGCCGCCGCAGCGGCGTCCCCTCATCCAGCGCGACCTTCGCCTTCTGCAGCACCTCCGCCCGGGCGGCGGCCACCTTGTCCCCGCTGCGGGCCAGGCGCTGCGCCTTGTCCAGAGACGCCAAAACCGTCTCAAGGTCCGCCAGCGCCAGTTCCGTGTCAATCGTTTCAATGTCCCGGATCGGATCGACCGTCCCCTCCACGTGCAGGATGTCCGGATCCTCAAAGCAGCGCACCACGTGCGCGATGGCATCCACCTCGCGGATATGCGAGAGAAACTTGTTCCCCAATCCCTCCCCCGCGCTGGCCCCCTTCACCAGCCCCGCGATGTCCACAATCCGCACCGCCGCCGGAATGATCTTTTCCGTGGGGATGAACTGCTCGATGATTCCCAGCCGCTCATCCGGCACCTCCACCACCCCCACGTTGGGCTCGATGGTGGCAAACGGGTAATTGGCCGCCACCGCCCCAGCCGCCGTCAGGGCGTTGAAAAGCGTGCTCTTGCCGACATTGGGTAATCCGACGATTCCGACTTCCATAATTCGTTATCCTTAGTCCCTGGCCGTGGTTCTGTCCAGTCGGCGCTCAGGGGCCCGGACGAACACAACTCAAATCACGCCGCAACCGGCAAGTCACGGCGTGCCCTGTCCCTTGACGCCGGACACCAGTCCTGAAGCGTCGAGATAAAAGCGATGGAAGATCGGCTTGCCGGATGGCTCGTCTCTATACAGTCCGTTGCCGCTGATCACGCCGCTGTTGGTGATCTTCCCCGGACGCAACAACCCCCAATGCTTGGCGGCTTTCGGATTGACCTCCACCAGCCACTTGCGCAGATCAATGATCGTCCCGTCCGGCTTCCATATTATCCCGCCCACATCGCTGTTTCCGCAGATATACCCCGCATCATTAATGGAATAGGCTTCACAATTCCATCCCCCGGGTAGGGCGATCATCGTACCCCCTTTGCCTGGAATGCCCTTGTATAGAAAAGCATGCTTTCCATGGCCGCTGACTTCGGACATTCCAACAATCTCACCGGAGGCGTTGATGTCGCGCGCCATACTGTATTCTCCGCCGGGAAGCACGCCCAGGTCGTACATCCGCCCGCCCTCGCCCGGGATGCCGTCATAGAGAAATGCGTGATAGATATTATGTCCGTGGTTGCGCTGCCATGGGATGGCCGTCGCTTGTCCAACCACCTGCCCCGCGGCGTTGATGGCGTATGCGGAACTATCGCTCCCGCCCAGCGTGCCGAGATCCACCATGTGCCCATCCTTGCCGGGTACGCCTTCATAGATGAATGCATGGCTTTCGGTGTGGGGATGAATCGTGGTCGCCGTGCCGACAACCTGTCCCGCATCATTCAATGCATAGCCGATACTGTGTCCCTGGCCGCTGATTACCCCCAGATCGATCATGTGTCCCCCCTGACCCGGCAGTCCCTCATAGAGAAACGCGTGACCATCAGACTCGCCGGTGATCTGTCCGGAGGCATTCATGGCATAAGCACTGCTGCTCTTGCCACGCAGCGTGCCCAACTCATACTTTTTTCCGTTCTTATACAGAACGGCATGTGATCTGTAATTGCCCAGGTCCACCGACTCCAGGATCGGGCCGAGAAAACTGATGGAAGAAGCAGGATTGCCTGTTTTCATCAGCGCATCGTAATCAATGATGCTCCCATTGGTCCCCCAGGGGTTGGGCGCCGTCATCTCCTGCAGCTTTGCTTGCTTTAGTGGCGCGGGGGCGGTTGTCGCCGCGACATAGAGAAGGTTCAGATCGAATCCGCCGAAGGGATCAACGGCGGTGTATTGGCCGAACTTGGGCGCGTTGGCGGGACGCGATGTGGCGGGGGTGGAGGCGATTTTCCGCATTTTCTGGGTGGCGAATTGATTCTTGCCGGTGAAGCGGCGATGGCGGGTGGAGAGAATCGCATCACACAGCTTGGCGCACCCGCTGAATTGATGGGAGTCATACAGTCGGACGGCCAATCCCAACTCGACCAGCGGGATTTCCTTGTCGAGCCATTGCGGGTCGGCCGACTGATTCCCAATCGCCTTCTTCACGGCGGCGTCTCCACTTTGGTCATCCCCCGCCTGGTAGAAGGCATAGGCCGCATAGACCCACGCCGCGGGTCCGCCGGTTTGATCGGCCCAATGGCGCAGCTTTTGACCGGCCGCTGGATTGGAATGATCCAGAAGGTATGCCATCAGCATATCCTGCCAATCATGCGGATAATTCGCGGCCGATTTGCGAATCTCCGCCGGCAGTTGCAGAAGGCAATGATGGAATTCCAGGAAGTGACACCGTTCGATCGGAAGATACCATTCCAGCGGCTGGGACTTCCCATCATCGAATCCCGCCGCCAGGCGACGGTTGATTTCCGCCAGGACTCCATCGACGAATTGCTGCTTGGTGAATTGCAGGCTCGTGGGGACCTGTATCTTTTCGAGGACGCGATCCGGAGATCCCTCGCTATAGAATGAAAGCGTCCACTTATAACTTGCGCCATTATTCGTGGCCGCTCCGCGGACCAGTTTCCATCCGCAATGATAAAACCCGCCGCCCCATGTAACCGTGGCATGGTCTGGGCTGACCTGGATTTGTTCCGGATCGAGCTTCGTGACCGAACGCGGGGGCCACAACGGATTAAACGGATCCAGATATTCGATGGCCAGGTTGCCATACAATTTCGGATCGCTTTGGCAAAGTTTCACCAGGTCCATCGCCGCCGGCTTGTAGTTCGCCGGGGACAATGGAACCGCGTTCAGCCGGGTGGTCGGGAGATAGATCCAAAGGAAATATAATAAAGCCGGCGCTCCGATGATCAGCAAAGGAATAATGAGCAGGCCCGACAAGTAGCTTTTCGGAGATTTGTTCATGGATGTGCCCGATGCAAGATAATAGTCATCCCTCCGCAGCATGACCTGCGCGATTCACAAGTAATTCCATGCCCGTTTGCAATGCCACGTTGCTCACAGGGCCCTGTGAGGAAATCGAAGGGTGAAACCGGATATGAAATGGTTCAGGATTCGGGAAATCAAATCAGAACCCTGAACCAGGCATCACGGATGCAGCGGGCTGCGGCCCACCCCGCTTATGCCGTCACTGCTTCCAGAACCTGGTTCCATTTCCTGCCCTTTCGGCTCTTCCAGCCCCCCTTGTGCCAGGCGTAGCCGGCGATGAGGGGGACGGCCAGAGTCGCCTCGCTGTAGACCATCTGCTCAAACACGGTGTCCACCTTGCCCCAGCTGCACGCCTCCTTGAGTGTGCTGCTGGACAGCGCCCCATCCCGCACATCCGCCACCGTCACCTGCACCGCGTATTTGTGCATTGGCGGGTCTTCGCCCAGAATTTCCGCCGCCACCACGATGTCCTGCGCGAAATTCTTGGGCACGCCGCCGCCGATCATGAATAGCCCCGTCGTCGGATTTTTGATCTTCAGTTGCGTCAGTTCGTAAAAATCCTTGCCGCTGTCGATGCTCACCTTCGGCCCGTCCCCCCGCGCGTGCTGATGGGCGACGATCCCGAACCCGGCCGAGCAGTCGCTGAAGGCCGGCACAAAGATCGGCACATCCTTCTTGTACGCCTCATAGACGATGCTGTCCTTGGTCTTGAGATGTCCGTCATCCAGATACGCCCCAAAACGCCGGATCAGCTCCCGCGAGCTGTAGGCCCCAGCATCGGTGTTGTCGAAGATCGCCTGCGTGGCGTCATCGCACAGCCGCAGCTGCTCCTCGTCGATGAAGGTGTCATAGATGCGGTCGATCATCATCTCCCGCAGCTGCTGGTCGTACATGCCCGAGCGGAACTTGTCATCGGCGATGTAGTGCTTGAAGCCCAGCGCCTCGAAAAAGTCCTGGTCGATGATGTTGGCCCCCGTCGAGACGACGGCATCCACCATGTTGTTGCGGATCAGGTCCACAAACACCTTCTTCAGCCCCGCACTGATCAGCGACCCGGCCAGGCAGAGGATGATCCCGCAGTCGGTGTCATGCACCATCCGATCGTAAATCTCGGCCGCCCGCGACAGGTCCCGGGCGCTGTATGCCATCTTCCCCATCGCCTCCACCAGCGGCACGACGTTGTGCTTGGTGATGTCGATATGCTCGATCGTGCGCCCCAGCAGTTCCTGTTTGGTTTCCATGGCAAGCCTCCAAAAGCAAATAAAGCCGCCGGCGCGGGCCGGCAGCGGTGCGATATTGTTGGGCCCAACCCCGCCCGGGTCAAGCGTCAGCCCTCTGAAGCGACACGAAAAAATCTTCCGCGCCGAACCCCTTCTCCCGTGCCGCCCATCCCCTCACACCACCCAACGGGTGCCACCCCGTCATCTTCCCCGCAGACTCCTGCGCAGACAGCCGCCCGTGCCGACCTGTGGGAAGTTCCTGATCCTGCTCGCCCATGTCACGGGCGCCCCTGCGCCCAAACTCCAGCCCCACCCAAACCACCCCTCCGCCATCTGTCTTCATGGCTTCTCTCTCCCAACCAACGAACCCAAACGAACCAAACCCAAATCCCCCCTGGCGCTCCAGAATCGCCGATTTGCCGAGGCCAACCCAATGCGCGTATTTCCCAACGAACCCATCCCTCCAAAATCCCGGAACTCGAACCCCAACCCCGCTCTCCAACTACAGGCCCCGATATGGTAAACTCTCCCCCCATGGCATCACTTTCCTACCGCACCGCCGGCGAATCCCACGGGCCCGCCCTGATTTCCTTTGTCGAGGGCATACCTGCGGGCGTTCCCGTCGACAAAGACTTCATTGACAACGAGTTGCGCCGGCGGCAGGGGGGCTACGGCCGGGGCGGACGCCAGAAAATCGAAACCGACCACGTCCAGTTTCTCGGCGGGGTGCGCATGGGCCGAACCATCGGCTCCCCCATTGCCATGCTCATCCCCAACAAGGACAACCGCCTGGACGATCCGGCCAAGACGCCCCCGCTCCATCGCCCCCGCCCCGGCCATGCCGATCTGGCCGGCAGCGTCAAATGGCTCACCACCGATTGCCGCGAAACCCTTGAACGCGCCAGCGCCCGCGAAACCGCCTCCCGCGTCGCCGCCGGCGCCGTGAGCCGCGCCCTCCTGGCCGCTTTCGGGATCGAAGTCTTCGGCTTCGTCCGAACGGTCGGCCAGGCCGAGGGAACCTTCGAGGTCACGGAGGACAACTGGCGCGAGCTGCGCCAGCGGCGCGACGCCTCCGAGGTCTACTGCCCCGACCCCACCACTGATGCCGCCATGCGCGAATTCATCAACCAGCAGAAAATGGCCAAGGACACCGCCGGGGGGATCGTCGAGGCCCACGTCTTCGGCTGCCCCGTCGGACTCGGCTCCTGCATGAGCGGTGACGGCCGCCTCGATGGGCGCATCGCCGCCGCCGTCATGTCCATCCAGGCCTTCAAGGGCGTGGAAATCGGCCTGGGATTTGAAACCGCCCGCCGACCCGGCTCGCGCGTCCATGATGAGATCTTTTTCGATCCCGCCCGCAAGGACCGTCCCTCCCTCGGATTCGTCCGCAAAACCAACAACGCCGGCGGCCTCGAGGGGGGCATGACCAACGGCCAGCCCGTGGTCGTCCGGGGCGCGATGAAGCCGATCTCCACCCTGGGCAAGCCCCTCCAATCCATCGACCTGAACACCAGGCAGCCCAGCGAAGCCGGCTGGGAACGTTCCGACATCTCCGCCATCAGCGCCGCCTCGGTGGTGATGGAAAACGTGATCGCCTTCGAGATCGCCCGCGCCCTTCTTGAAAAATTCGGCGGCGATTCCCTCCCGGAAGTCAAAGCCAACTACGACACCTTCCTCGCCACCGCCCGCCGGCTCCCGCTATAAAGAGCCGAGCACGACGTAAGCGGGGGGCTGTGGATGGCCTCGCCGAATTCCCGGTGGGGGTCAGTGGGTCGGGATATTGCGGACCGTGTCGAGCTGACGCTGCAGCGGCGAACGGTGGTCGGTTCGGTTCTCCGACGACGGGGCGGCCGCCGGCTGCGGCGCGGGTTGATTGGCCTGGGCGGCCGACGGCGGCGTTGCCGCCGGCAGCTTCATCTCCTGATTGTTCCGCTGAATCACCAGCGGCCATTGCCGCTGATATGCCGCGGCCACTTCCGCCTTGGCCGTCTCCGCATCGTTGCCCCGCACCTCCAGCGGCCCGATCTGCGTGATCTGGTCCCCGACCTTCAGCCCAAAGTACGCCGCCATCGGCCCGGTCGCGTCGATGTTACGGACCACCAGCGACTGCAACTGACCGTTACGATAGACCGGCTCCAGCGTGATCGATTCACTGGCCGGCCGACCATTGGGCCCGCGCCCCGCGATCTGCTCGGCCTGTTTCCTCGCCTGTTCACCGGCCGGAATCACCGTCGATGCCGTCTCCGCCTGCATCGAGATGATGAAGAACGCGACAATCAGCAACCCGACCAGTCCGCCTAATCCAAGTAAAACGCGCATAATGGTTTCCTCTGCCTGATATTATGACATGCCGCGCCCAAAAGGAAAACCATTTTCCGGTTCCTACGCCAGCAGCAGCTTCCGCAACACCGGCTCCAGCGCATCGGCGAACCGGGTGAATCCGAGGTCCGTCAGGTGCGACCCGTCCACCGCCGCCTCCCCGTCATGCCCCGTCAGATTCTCGCACGACACATAGTGCAGCCCCGTGACTCCCGCCGCTACCAGCCGGTCGAATACCCGCCGCATCGCCTCATTCTTCAACTGAAACTGACGCGGCCCCCCATCCGCCCCGACGCAGAAGGGCGTCTGGGCGTAGATCAGGTTCTCCACGAAGACCAGCGGTGTCTTGGGGCGCGCCTCGCGCAGCCGCCGCCCCAGGTAGTCGGCGTTGGGCTCGATCGTCTCCACCGGCATGTTCGGCAGACAGTCGATGACGAAAATGGCCGGGTCGAGCTCCGCCAGCAAATCCGCCACCTCCGGCTCCATGCGCCCGTTGCCGGAAAAGCCCAGGTTCATCGTCGCCCAGTCCAGACGCCGCCCCAGAATCGCCGAATACGCCATCCCCGGCCGCGAAGCGCATCCCCCCTGCGTGATGGATGTGCCGTAGAAGCAGATCGGGCGGGCCCGCTCGGCCGGGCGCGGCCCGGCCGCCTCCAGGATCGATCCCCTCGGCACCCCGATTTCCACCTGCTCCACCCCGTTGTACAGCGGCAGATACGCCATGCACTCGCGCCGCTGGGGCGAAAGCTCCTTAGCCAGCGTCGCCGAACTGACCGGCCATTGAATGTCTCGCGCAACCCCCATCCAGCGCCACGCACCGTTGAGACGGCCGTACAGGTCGATTCCGCTGACGCCGGTTGAAGGCATGTGCCACATGGCCGTACGCTCAAACCGCAGCCGCCAGCGCGCCGCGATGGTCGGCGCATCGGTGATGAAGCGGGCCGCGATCCCTGCGCTGTGCTGCGATAGGCTCCAGACCGGCTCGCGCACCACCCCCTCGGCCCGCGCCGGCAGCCGGTCGTAAAACGACTTGGTGTCGTTCCAGCCGCGCCCCTCCAGCGACAGTTCCCGCAGGTCCCGCCAGACCAGGTCCTCGTCGGCCTGCTGCGTCTTCATGTTCTTGTCGAGTTGTTCAATGCGATTGGACATGGAAGTTATGGGTGAAGGTTGATACCGGACACGATCGCCTCTCCGGCGAATCACTCAAAACGAACCTCGCCGAAATATTCTGGCTTATGGAAGTTCAGCTGCCCCTCCACCACCGACCAACTGGCCCAGTGGGGATGGCTCGAACCGTCAGCACACTTGTAGAAGTTTCCCCGCCAGGCGCTGCCGGAAACGGGCGTGATCCCGCCCGTGTATCGCTCGAACAGTTCCCACGGAATGAACGCCTGCATCCACCAGTCGGTCGGCTCCGTCCGCTCCGGCCGCACCACCTCCGGCAGTGAGTGCTCGATCCGCACCAGATCCATGTCCGCATCGGGCAGCTTGGTGTACTTGGCGAAGCCGCCGGGCGCCTTGCGGGCATCTTCAATGTAGTACAGCAGCATCTGACCGCCGCAGTTGATCTCAAAATTGAAATACCCCTTGTCTCCCCGGGGCTGCAGGAAGAACTCAACGCATGAATCCTTGCAGACCGGCGTTTGGTATCCCTGATTGACCGCCACGACGTACCGGTCCTTCACATCATACAACACGTGCAGCCCGCGCTGGTCATGCAGCAGGCGGGCGCGCACGACCGGCCGATGGTCGCTGCTTTGGGCGTAGAAATGATCCACCTTCAGGGTGTCGGCCCCTTCCCACACGGGGTCGTTCCACTTTCCAATCGGCGGCTCAGCGGCCGCGCGGCGCACACAATAGCTTGGCATGAATGAATCCTTATTCCATGGTCGGGGCTCTATGATTCACCGACCGCCCCGCGAATCGGCCACATTCCCTTACTTGTTCCAGTACTGCACCTGGCCCGTCCGAATCGATTTGTCGGCCAGGAGTACCATCCGCGTCGCCTGAATGCCGTCGAACGCGCTCAGCGCCGGCGGGCGGTTCTCCCGCAGGGCGGAGATGAACTCCTCGTTCTCCAGTTGGAAGCCCTCCTCCTCCGGCCGCTCCTCCGTCCACGACTTCTCCCCATCATGAAACGACGCCTTTTTCAGCCGGTCATACAGTTGCACCGCCTTGCCATCACCAAAGAGCTCGAAGAAGAACTTGCTGGTGAACGGGGTGTCGGCCGCATCCCCCTGAATCCAGCTGGCCACATGGCCGTTGGCGAACTTAATCGACGCCACGCACTGGTCGATGCAGGGATGCCCCGGATGCGTGAGCGAGCCGCCGGACGCCCATAGCTCAACCGGCTCGCTTCCGGCGAAATAGCGGATCACATCCGTCGTGTGGCATCCCTGGCTGTGGACGTTGGCGCCTCCCTTGATCGGGTCCTGCGCCCACATGTTGTCATCCCATCGGGGGCACATCATCTGCCCCACCAGCACCTGCGGCTGAGGGATGAACTGGTGCGCCTTCTGCACCAGCGGGTAGTACCGCATCTTGAACGCCGGCATAAGGTACACCCCTGCCTTCTGCACCGTCTGGGCCACTGCCTCGCAATCTTCCAATTTCAGCGCCAGGGGTTTTTCGATGAGGATGTGCTTGCCCGCCTTGGCGGCCGCGATCGCCAGCGGCGCGTGCGAATCGTGCAGCGTGCAAATGTAAACCGCGTCGATGTTCCGGTCGTTGAGCACCTTGTCGATATCGGTGGTGGCATAGTCCCCCCCGAAGCGATCCAGTGCGCTTTTCGCGTTGGCTTCAACGATGTCGGCATAGGCTGTAAAGGCCGCGCCGTCGATCTTGGAGACGCACTCGGCATGCGTGGCGCCCAGTTTGCCGCAGCCGATCAGAGCGAGATTGAGCTGTTTCATGAAGGTTCCAGAAGTTGGGATTCCGTTGATTTCCTGTCCGGTATTAGTTGTCAGTTGTCAAAGGGCCCTTGTCAATGGCGGCCGGGCTTGACCTGTCCCAATTTTCCGATTCGCCCGACGTTACGATACAAGACCGGTTGCATCCTGCTTACGGCAGTGCAGGAGGTTGGGAGGATGATTTAAAAAGACACAGACGGTCTGAATCCGAAGGGTGCATTCAGTTGTCGTCATTCAATGCAGTGCCTGCGACTTTCCTGAAAAACCGGCGATTTTGACCTCTCTCAGCGCGTCGACTATGCTTGGGAAGAACACTGGAGGAGTGGCGGAGCGGTTGAACGCGCCGGTCTTGAAAACCGGTGAGGCCGAAAGGTCTCCGTGAGTTCGAATCTCACCTCCTCCGTTGGGCTGGGCTCTACGACCCGGCCATCTGGGCCACCGGCGCAACGGCCCTGGGGGCGCGGCGGCGACGGGCAAACAGGAGCAGGGGGAGCAAAATCAGAGCGATCTGGGCGGCCAGACCGAATGTCACGTCGGGACGGCTGGTGGAATCGGACCAAATTTGAATCAGAGCGCCCAAAGGGCTGACGGTGAAGAGCGAGGTGGGGCTGTAGCTGTCGTCGGGGTGGAGCACGGATTGGGCGATCACATCGGCCAGCATTGGGCCGAACCAGGTCAACAGAGTCCAGAGGAACCCGATAATGAAACCGCCCTCCACCGCCTTGTAGACCCATCCCAGCAGAAACCGCATCGCCAGCAGCCAGGCAGCCATGACGACCAGCGTTTGCACGATCGTCGGCCAGGGCTGATGTCCCAGGCGCGCAATCAGGTAGGCGAAAGCCCCCGTCAGGGTGAGCACGCCGAGGATGGCGCCCACAGGTGAAAACCGATCAAGGCGGGGGGTGAGGGAGGTGTCGGAATGGGCGGCCGTTCGGCTGGCGTTGGCCAGCGGCAGCAGGGCCAGGAGCATGATGGAGGCCAGCGTGGTGTCGGCCTGGCCGGAAAGCGACAGGGGATCAAAGGAACGGGTCAGAAGGGTGCCGTAGTAGCCGACACCGAGCATGGACATGGCCACCCAGACCGCCAGCAGAACCAAGGCGGGCAGGACGCCGAAGCAGGTGATATCATCGCGCCCGTACCGGCGGACGGTGGCCGTGAAAAAAAGAATGGCCAGAAGCGCCTGCAGCAGGAGGGCCAGCGAGATGAGCCGCTCGGCCTGGCCCCAGCTGGTGAAGCTCATCTGGCCGAAGCTGGGAAGGAGGAGGATCGCCAGCCCCGGACAGAAAGCGAAGATGAAGCCGCCGCTGAAGAAGCCGATGACGATAATGGTGATAAGCAGTCCGCTGCCGACACGGCCGACGAAAGCGCCCATCGCCGAAATTGTCCAGATCAGAAGCATCAACGCGGCCAACGTCACCTGAGCCATCAGCCATCGATCCATGGCCACATGGCCGGCCAACGCGGCGAAAAGCCCCATGCACATGACGCCGCCCCCCAGCACCAATGCGGCCGAGCCGCCCCCCAGATGATAGCCGATCACTGCGCGGGGCGCGGAGACGGGCATCAGCCGGTGGGATTCGATCAGCCCGCCGGTGATGTCGTTCCGGATCGACTGGGCTATCGCGCCGGCGCCATAGAGGACCAGGATGGCCCCTTGGAGAATGAATAGCCCCTGCGCCCAGTCAGCCATGACATTGTTGTGGTAACTGCCCGGGCCGGTGGCGGCCTGGACCACTGAGAGCATCATGAGGGCTCCCAGGACTATGCAGGCGCCAAGGGTGATGAGCAGCGTGCGTTTCCAGCCGCCGCGCAGTTGAAATTGCACCCAGGCGAACGGGTTGTTTGATCCAATGGTGGCATTCATGATTCAGTAGCTGGTTGTTAGTTGCCAATGGTCGATTAAGTCTTTCAATCCACCTGCCTGATGCCGGTGCGTAAGTAAGCCTCTTCCAGATCCATGGCCTGGGGGGCGAATGCGGCGATAGGAAACCCTCGCTGCACCAGTTCGCCCAGCAGCCCGGCGGCGGCCTCGGGATCGTGGTGAAATTCCAGCAGGACTTTCAGACCGTCGACCTGCACGGCGGTGATGCCTTCGATCTGCTCCAGCTCCTGCTGCACCGCCGGCTGGGGGCGGCACAACGCCAGTTGATAACGGCATCGCCCGCCGTCGAGATTGGCCGCGAATTCTCGCACCGTGCCCCAGCGGACCATGCGCCCGCCTGAGAGGATGCCGATATGGGTGCAGTATTCGCCCATATCCGCCAAGATGTGCGAAGAGACGATCAACGCCTTGCCTTGGTCGCGCAGGTCGCACAAAAGCTGGCGGAACTGGACGCGCCCGGCGGGATCGAGCCCGGCGGCCGGTTCATCCAGAAGAATAACGGCGGGATTGGGCAGGAGGGTGCGGGCGATGCCCAGACGCTGGCGCATGCCGCGGGAGAGCGCCTTCACCTTCTGGTCGTGCTTTTCGGCCAGCCAGACCTTTTCCAGCCAAAAGTCGATCCGTTCATCAATTTCGGTGCTGGGAAGGTTGTATCCTTTGCCGATGAAGCGGAGAAACTGGCGGACGGTCAGGTCCTGGTAGAGGCTTGGCGTGTCGGGAGTGAAGCCGACGTGACTGAGAACCGAAGCGCCGGGACGGACCGGCTGGTCCATCACCTGTACCTGGCCGCGCGTGGGGTGCTGCAGACCGCAGATGGTGCGCAGCAGGGTGGTCTTGCCCGCGCCGTTGGGACCGATCAGGCCCAGGAGATGCCCGCCATGCAGCTGGAATGAGACGGCGTTGACGGCGGTGAGACGGGAGAAGTCCACGCGCACCTTGTCCACGGACAGGAGCGGCGGTCCGGATGCCGGAGGGGGATCCATGAACAGAAAGTGTACGTCTGATGAACAGAAGGATCAATTTCACAGGGGATAGGCGACATGGCCGGCCGACGCTGTGGTGGCCGACGGCGGCGTGCCAGGCTCCCGGGCTCAGGATTAAACGAAAGGAGGCAACCGGAAATGCTGGGTTTTCCGGTTGCCTTCTCTTGACGTTGTGCAGTGGCCGGTCGTGAGCGGCCGCCGCTTGGTGGTGGTGACAGCAGGGGCAATGGCCCCGCTCAAAGAGCCCTCATCCGGCCTTGGCGGGGTAGTAGGGGGTCTGGGGCTTGGCCGCCGGATGCGGAATGGGCGGGGCGACGGTCGGCTCGTCGGCGCGCGGGTGAGCATGATCGTAGACCTGCTTGAGCCGGCTGGTGCTCAGGTGGGTATAGACCTGTGTGGTGCTGAGGGACTGGTGGCCCAGAAGCTCCTGCACGCTCCGCAGGTCCGCACCGTTGTTGAGCAGGTGCGTGGCAAAGCTGTGGCGCAGGGTGTGGGGGCTGATGCCCGGATCAAGGCCGGCGGAAACCAGGTATTTATCCAGTTTTCGGCGGACGGAGCGCGTGCTCAGGGGCTTGCCATGCTTATTGAGAAAGACCCGGCCGGCATGCTGGGCGGAAATGCGGTGGTCGGCGTTGCGCAGCTCGAAGTAGTGTTTAATCGCGTTCAGCGCCTGCGATCCGATGGGGGTGAGGCGATCCTTGCGCCCCTTGCCGCGCACGCGCAGGATGCCTTCCTGCAGATCCAGGTCGCTCATCTCCAGTTCGACCAGTTCGCTGACGCGGATGCCGCTGGAGTAGAGGACTTCGAGCATGGCCTTGTCGCGGGCGCTTAGCAGATCGACGCCGGCGGGGGCCTCCAGAAGCTTCTGGACCTGCTCCAGATCCATGCACTTGGGGAGCCGCTTTTCCTGCTTGGGGGTGCGGATTGCCTTGAGCGGGGAATCGGCGGTGAGGTTGCGCTTGACCAGATATTTGTAGAAGCTGCGGAGCGTGGCCAGCTTCCGGGCGGTGGTGCTCTTGGTGTAGTTCCTGGCATAGAGGCAGGCCAGGAACTCGCGGATCGTGAGGGTTTCGCACTTGAGGAGCTTCTCATCCAGCTCCGGGCGGCACAAATCCTCGGTCGGCGCATGGTTGCCGACCTGCCCGGCCAGGAACTGGACGAACTGGATCAGGTCCGCGCCGTAGCTTTTGACTGTGTAATCGCTGAAGTGGCGCTCCAATTTCAGGTAATCCAGAAACTGGCTCACCAAGGGAGGGTGTAGCCTTGAGGGATGAGTGTGGGGAACGAACCGATCGGCGACGGGTGCGGCGAACGGGGTGGCGGTTGGGCTGTTCATAAACCGGTCTGCGGCATGATGACTGTCCAGTGACATTTGCCACGCGTCCGGCGAGAAGCGGTGGCCCGGAAGTGAAACGGTCCCCGTTTCACGGGAGAGTCAAGGGATTCCGGATTTTAGATTCTGAATCCTGGATCGCCGCCGGAAGGAAGCAATCCGGAATTCAGAGTTCAAAATCAGGAATCCGTCACCTCATGCTGCTTTTTTCGGCAAAAAGGCTTTCATTTCTTTTGCCAAATGCCGGCCGAGTTGATGGGAGAGGACGGCGGCGTCGAACCAGTCGAACTTCAGGTCGCGCCGATGGACCATCTCGATCATGGCCTGGAGCACCTGCTCCTCCTGTCCAATCTCATAGCGAAAGCAGAAGTGTTCGCGGCCTTTGATCAAGCTCAATGTCTGCATGGCGCACTCCGTGGGGCCCGCGCGGCGGACCGATTCAATTCCAAGCCCGTAACACGGGCCGAGCATTCATAATTTCCCCAGCAGCCGTTCGATCAACGTGTGGTAGACGAAGCCGCAATATCGGCTCATCGACTGAAAATATTCACGCTGGCCCATCGGTCCCAGGGGATCATTGCGGCCGGCGGCATAGTCCTGCACGGCCTGTCGCGTCGAGCCGTTGGCGGCGTCGAACATGCCGACCACCTGCACGAAGCTCTTGTCCGGCGGAGGCATGGCCGCCGGCGTTGCCGGGGCGGCTTCGCGCAAAAGCGATTGTGGATCGACCGGGCGTCCCTCCGACGCGGCGGGGGAACGCGACATCAGCGACAATGACGCGCCCAGCTTGGGCGGATCAAAGGGGTCGAAAATCGTCACGGTGGGAATGGCCAGGGCGTCACAACCCAATGCCCGGCAGACGGTCTCGGCCTCGTGCTGCGAGCGGATTTTGTCGATCCGCAGCGCGGCGAAAACTTCCACAACCCGATTCACCGGAATAACAGTCAACCCGTCCACCTGCTGGAGCTGCTGATAGAGCAGATCCGCCTGGAGGATGGGGTCGACCTGTTCGCCGCTGAGGTTAATCGCGGGGCAGACGGCCCAGACCTGGCGGGGTCCGTTCAGCCGCAGCCTGGACTCCACACCATAATCGCGGGGCGTCTTGGCACATCCGGCCAGCAGCATCCCGGCTGCCAGAATTATGCAGATCGTCCGTCCTTTTTCCATAGCGCCATCCCTGACATATATCGCCCTCCCTGGGCGATGGTCACTCCGCCGAGGCGGTCATCGTGGCCGAACCGGCGGCCCGGGTGGACCAGATATTGGGCGTTCCTCCGCGATCGCTCACGAAATAAAGCCGGTTGTCTGCCGCCCAGGCGGGGCTGAGGTTCGATCCATTACCGTCGGTCAGCCGCCGGCGATTGGCGCCGTCGGCGTCGATGGTCCAGATGTCCTGCTGTCCGGACCGTCCGGAGGCATCCGAAGTTTCTACTACGGTCGTGAACGCCAGATGTTTGCCGTCGGGGCTCCAGCAGGGGGTGATGATGGCGGCGTTGGTGCTCACCGCGACCTCCATCTGCCGCGTCACCTCGCCATCCACCAGGTCCAGCGTCCAAAGGCTAAACCACCGGCTGCCGCGCTGGCGGGCCCGCTGAAAAGCGATCCGGTTGACATCCCGGGCGGGCGACCAGCTGGGGAAAAGGCCGGTGCCGATCATCTTTCGCTCATGCGTATCCAGGTCCAGAACCCACAATTCCCATTGATCGCCGCGAAGAGGCATGCTGCAGTAGACCAGCCTTTTTCCGTCGGGGCTGAAGCTGGGATGCAGGTCCTGGGCGGGCCCGTTGGTCAGTTGCACAACATTTCGTCCGTCGGCGTCCATGAGATAAAGGTCCCAGTTCCCGGCCCGCGTTGACGAAAACGCCAGATGCTTGCCGTCGGGGCTGAAGGCGGGAAAGGCCGTCTCGGCTCCGGAGTCCGTGAGCTGGATCACCGACAGCCCATTGACGCGCTGCAGGTAGAGGTCCGAATGCACGGAATGGCGCGTGCTGGCGTAGCACATCCATTGACCGGTGGGATCGATCGCCACACAGCTATCGGCCCCTTCCTGGGCAAAGGTGTGCTGCTGATATCCCGCATCTCCGATGGAACCGCCGGACGGACGCTCCATGCCGGTGAATTCCCCGAAGAGATTAACCACCGGCGCGCCGGCCGGGGCGGTCTTCACCGCATCCGCCTGGGGCGGGGGCGCCGGCTCCTGAACATGGTGGGTGGCGCAGCCCTGCACCAGCACCATCGCCGCTGCCGCCGCGCCGGCCGCCAGCCAATTACCCCATCGCTGCATCGTCGCTGTCATAAGCCTTCCCTTCCTCAGAGGAGGTGTAATTCCTCTAAAGAACCGTATCGGCTTATCCGGGATGCCGTTTAAGGCCGGCGCGACCCGGGGGCGATGCAAAAATTATCGGACGTGTGCAATGGCGGACTTGAACGGAGCGTAATTGAAGCGCTTTTGGGATTGGGACGGCAACACGGCCGCGGCATATTTCCGGCTTGCATTAATGGGCGTGCGGCGCTCCCGGTCCCCCCGGCCCACCTGGTGCGCCCGGCTCCTGTTGCGGGAAGAGAATCGGGAAGTCATCGACCTTCCACTCCTGCCCGACCTTGCGGAAAGTCATCGTGTACCGCCCCTCGGGGGTCTTGGGATTTTTGAATTCGATCACCACCAGGGCCGCGGCGGTCGGCTCACCGGTGGCTGGGTCATCGTCGATGGGAATATTGGCGCCGTTCCAGTGAAAACTCTTTATCGCGCCCAGCGTGTTCTGGAGTGACTTCCAGCGGCTGATGAAGGAGGTTTCGGATTCCCGTTGCTGAAACTGCTGGTCGAACAGCTGGTAGGCGTCCTTCCATCGCTGCGGATTCTCATCCGCCGCCTGCACCATGCCGGAGAATCGATCGATCAACGCGGCGATGGCCTGCCGGTCCGTCGAATGCTGCCAGTAGGTGGTCGCCTGCGTTCCGACGGCCACCCCCGCCAGGATCAGGCTCAGGAGAATGCCGCCGGCGGCAAGGATCAATCCGGACTGGGTGCCGTTGCTGCGGCGGATTTGCGCCCAGGCGATGATGCCGCAGACGATGCCCGCCAGCGGAATGATGAGCAGGATGGAGTTGAGCATCACCAGCGCGCTGGCCAGTCCCAGCAGGATGGCGACGATGGCGAAGGTGTTGATGGCGACGTAATCCTGCGACCCCAGCCCCGCGGTGGTGGACATTTTGTGAAGCGAAGCCAGCGGATCGTTCTCAGGCGCGGGCGGCACAGTGGATGGAGCAGTGGGTTCTGACATCTTGCGCATTCCGGTTCAAGTTCGTTCGACGGATTATCCGATGGGTTCGATGACACGGCCTGGTTCTGGGTGACCGGCCCGACCCGATGCAATCTTATAACATGAACGCTCCCATGAACAAGCGCCAACTGATCGATGACATCCGCCGATTCAACACCACCGCCGCGCCGCAATTCCTGTCCCAGTTTGATGAAGCGGCTTTGAAGCAGTATCTCGAACATCTGCAGGGCGCTCAACAGAAGCGCCTCCGCATCGCCGGATGGGTACGTCGACAGCCCAAACTGCGCCTGGTGGGATGAACGTATGGAAAATGGCAATTGGAAAATGGTAAAAACCCATTTTCCAATTGCCATTTTCAATTTTACGGGCTTATCGTACGTTCCAGATGGTCAGCCGGCTGGCCGGGCGCAGCAGCAGGACGTGGTCGATATCATCCTGGGCCTGTTTCCATTCGTAATCCCAGTTGCGGGCGATCATTTGAAACCGCTCGCTGGAGGTATAGGCGGGCGTGGCGCATCCCGCCATGCCGGCGGCCAATCCTGTCAGCAGCACGCACGTCACGAACTTCTTCATGGTGAAGCCTTCCTGTTGATCTTTCGTTCGAGCACCCAGTTTTCACCCCAAATGCAAACTTTACCGGCTGGATCAATCGCTTGTCAAAGCCTTATCTGATTTGGCGACAGGCGATTGTGCCGCCAATCCGGCCCATTGGAGCGCCTGTCGCCATTCCAGGTAGCGGTAGGGAATGCCGAATTGCTCGTGGAGACGCTTTAATCGGGCGTGAAATCGCTCATATAGGGCGCTTTGCCATGCTTCGGCCGAGGCATCGCAAAAAAACAGGCGGCATCCCATCGGGCGGATGGCATGGACGGAGCAAAGCTTCCGATGCTGGAACGGGCAGCCAGTGCCATCCCACGAAACCGAGTTGTCGCCGGGGGGGCCATCGGCGGCCTTGAGGTCATGCACGAAACAGGCCATCTCCAGTGTCGTGACAAACAGCCGATGTCCATATTCCTCAAATCGACAGCAGCGGCCTGAAACCAGACAACGGGGTTTGCGCTGGTCGATCTCCCGTTGAATGTCCTGGTATAGCTCGGCAACCGCTTGTCGCACCTCCGGCCGGCCGCCGGCGACCACGAGGATGTCACGGAAATCGGGATTCAAAGAGACGTTTGTCATTCGGCGGGTTCCGGCCGTGGGGGGGCTGTGGGATGGGGACGTTCAGCCAGCAGGGCATCCAGGTCCAGTTCGCGGGTGAACATCGCCAGCTGCCCATCGGGATCGCGCGGCCAATCTTCCTGCGGGCAGTCCCAGTACAATTCCACGCCGTTCTGGTCCGGATCGCGCAGGTACAGGGCATGGCTGACGCCGTGGTCGGCCGCTCCCTCCAGGGCGATGCCCGCCGACAGGAGCCGCCCCAAGGCATCGGCCAGCGCCGCCCGCGTGGGATAGAGAATTGCCAGGTGGAACAGTCCCGTCGCCATGGGGGGCGGCGGAGCCCCGCCCAGGCTTTGCCAGGTATTCAGTCCAATGTGATGATGATACCCGCCCGCGGACAAAAAGGCGGCCTGCTTGCCCCAGCGCTGCATGACCTCGAATCCCAAAACGCCGTGGTAGAACCCGATCGCCCGTTCCAGGTCCGCCACCTTCAGGTGAACATGGCCGATCCGAACCTTCGGGTCCACCGGCGGGCCGATCTCGCTTGGCGGATGTTTCATTGGAACGATTCTAGGCCGCCACCCTTGCAAATTCACATGGGTTCCCCACAATACCGCAGGATTCCGGGGCGTCCAATCCATACAGGGAAGAACTGAAGATTCATGCAAAAGCTGTTAGTTGCCAATCGGAGTGAGATCGCCATACGCATTTTCCGGGCCGCCACGGAGCTGGGGCTGGGAACAGTGGGGGTCTACAGTTACGAAGACCGCTTTTCGCTCCACCGATTCAAGGCGGACGAGTCCTACCTGATCGGTCCGGCCGAGGGGGGGGAGCCGGTCAAGGCATATCTCAACATTGACTACCTGATTGCGGTGGCCCGGGAATGCGGAGCCGACGCGATCCATCCCGGATATGGCTTCCTGGCGGAAAATGCCGATCTGGCTCGGGCATGTGCCCAGCACGGGATCACCTTTGTCGGGCCGACCGCCAGACTGCTGGAGGAATTCGGCGACAAGACCGCCGCGCGGCGTGTGGCCGAGAAGGCGGGGGTGCCGACGGTGCCGGGGACGGCCGAGGCAATCAGCAAGCCGGCGGATGTGAAGCGGGAGGCCAAGCGGATCGGGTTTCCCCTCATCATCAAGGCCAGTTTCGGCGGCGGCGGGCGCGGGATGCGCGTGGTGCGCAAAGAGAGCGAACTGGCGGGGAAGCTGGAGGAGGCGCAGCGCGAGGCGGGGGCGGCGTTCGGGCGGGCGGATGTGTTTCTGGAGCGGTATATCCCCAAGGCCAAGCATATTGAGGTGCAAATCCTCGGGGATGAACATGGGAATCTGGTGCATCTGTGGGAGCGAGACTGCTCCGTGCAGCGGCGGCATCAGAAGGTGGTGGAGGTCGCGCCGAGCATCGGGCTGCCGATGGAGATTCGTCGGGCCATCTGTGAATCGGCCGTGCGCCTGTGCAAGAGCATCGGCTACCGCAACGCCGGGACCGTCGAATTCCTGCTGGATGCCGACACGCATGAGTTCTACTTCATCGAGGTCAATCCGCGCATCCAGGTGGAGCACACGGTGACGGAGCTGGTCACCGGCATCGACATTGTCAAAAGCCAGATCCTCGTCGCCCAGGGGCATAAGCTGCATGAGGAGCCGATCTGCATCCCGCCGCAGGAGAAGATCGAAGCGCGCGGCGTGGCGGTGCAGTGCCGCATCACGACGGAAGACCCGGAGAACCGGTTCATCCCCGACTATGGGCGGATCAGCACCTATCGCTCGGCCGCGGGGTTCGGCGTGCGGCTGGACGGCGGCAACGCCTTCACCGGCTCGATCATCACACCCTATTTCGATTCGCTGCTGGTGAAGCTGACGACCTGGGGCGGGTCGCTGCACGAGAGCGTGCGCCGGATGGATCGGGCGCTGCGTGAATTCCGCGTGCGCGGCGTGAAGACCAACATCCCGTTCCTCGAAAACCTCATCAACCACCCGACCTTTCTCAGCGGCGATGCCACGACCACGTTCATTGACAACGCCCCGGAGCTGTTCCGTTTCGAGCACCGCCGGGACCGCGCGACCAAGATTCTGACCTACCTGGGCGATGTGATCGTCAACGGGCGGCCGGATGTGAAGGGGAAGGTGGATCCGAAGAGGGAACTGCTTGAGCCGGTGATCCCGGCCTTCGACGGCACCATTGACCCGCCGCCCGGATTGCGGAACAAGCTGCAGGAACTGGGGCCGGTGGAATTCTCCAAGTGGGTGCGCAAGCAGAAGAAGCTCCTGATTACGGACACGACACTGCGGGATGCCCACCAGTCGCTGCTGGCGACACGCGTGCGGACGTTTGATCTGCTCCAGCCGGCCGATGCCATCGCCCGCCGCACCCCCAACCTCTTCAGCCTGGAGATGTGGGGCGGGGCGACGTTCGACGCCTCCATGCGGTTTTTGCAGGAGAGCCCCTGGGACCGGTTGCACCAGTTGCGTCAGAGGATTCCCAATATCCCGTTCCAGATGCTGCTGCGGGCCTCCAACGCCGTGGGATACACCAACTATCCCGACAATGTGGTGAAGGAGTTCACCCGCCTGGCGGCCGAACACGGGATCGACGTCTTCCGCATCTTCGACTCGCTTAACTGGACCGCCAACATGAAGGTGGCGATGGAGACGGTGCTGAACAAGACCAACGCCCTATGTGAGGCCTCCATCTGCTACACCGGCGATATTCTCGACCCCAAACGCTCCAAATACAGCCTGAACTACTATGTGAAGATGGCCAAGGAGCTGGTGAAGATGGGGACGCACATCCTGGGCATCAAGGACATGGCCGGGCTGTGCAAGCCGTATGCGGCCTATGCGCTGGTCAAAGCGCTGCGGCAGGAAGTGGATGTGCCGATCCATTTCCATACGCACGACACCAGCGGCATCAACGCCTCTAGCGTGCTGCGGGCGGCCGACGCGGGCGTGGACATCGTTGATGCGGCCCAGTCGAGCCTGAGCGGCATGACCAGCCAGCCCAACCTCAACTCGATCGTGGCAGCGCTGCGCCACACGCCGCGCGACACGCATCTCGATTTGGACGCGCTGGATGAAATGAGCGACTATTGGGAGCGCGTCCGCGAGTATTACTATCCCTTCGAGGAGCAGATCAAGTCGGGCAGCGCGGAGGTCTATCGCCACGAGATGCCCGGCGGGCAATTCACGAACCTCAAGCAGCAGGCCAAGAGCCTGGGGCTGGGAGATCGGTGGAAGGAGATCGCCCGGGCCTATGCCGAGGTGAACGAGCTGTTCGGGGACATCGTGAAGGTGACGCCCTCGAGCAAGGTGGTGGGGGACATGGCGCTGTTCATGGTGACCAACAATCTCAGCGCCATGGATGTGCTCAGCGGTAACAAGCCGCTTAACTTCCCGCGCAGCGTGGTGGAGATGATGCAGGGGCATCTGGGCCAGCCGGAAGGGGGATGGCCCAAGGTGTTGCAGAAGATCATCCTCAATTCGGCCGGGGCCAAGCCGATCAAGGGCCGCCCAGGCGCGACGCTGCCTAAGGCCGACTTTGCGGCCGCGGCCAAGGAACTGGAAGGAAAGATCAAACGGAAGCCGGAGGAGATCGAGGTCATCACCTATCTGCTTTATCCCCAGGTTTTTCTGGATTACCAGAAATTCGTGGATCAATACG
>JBIQLO010000045.1:0-22548 GCA_044464175.1 Planctomycetaceae bacterium
GCGTCAGGGAGCCGCCGAACATGAACGCGGCCGCGGCCGCCCCATGGTCGGTTCCGCCGGAGGCGTTTTCCTGCACGCGACGTCCAAATTCACTGAAGGTCATGGTCAGGACGCGCTGGTCGTTCCCCTGCGCCTTCATGTCGGCATAAAAGGCCGAGACGCCGTCCGCCAGTTCCTTCATGAGCCGATCATGACGGCCTTTCTCACCGGCATGGGTATCGAACCCGCCGAGGCTCACATAATAAACGCGTGTGGACAGGCCGCCGCCAATCATGGCTGCAACGGTCTGCAGGTCTCGCCCGAAGCTGCTGCCGGGGTATTTGCCAACAGGGCGGTGTCGTTTGATCAAACGATCTATCTCTTCGCTGCTGGCCTGGGCATCCATCGCGGTGCGATGCAGGAAATCGAGCTGGGTCTCGGGTGTAATGACCTGCCGCTTGGCGGCCGAATCGTCCTTGGCGTGGTTCAGCGAGAGATAATCCTTGGTGTCCCTGCCGTTGTAGCGGTAACTTTCCGGCCGTTCAAAAGTGAGTGCCCGGACACGCTCGCCCTGCATTGCCAGGGGGAGCCTTTCCACCATGGCGATGCCTTCGTGGGGGTCCGCTCCATTGCAGGTGTTATCAAAAAATCGTCCCAGCCAGCCGGTGGTCGTGATCTCCTTGTTCGGTTCGGCGGATTCCCAGATGTCGGTCGCGCGGAAATGCGAGCGGTTGGGATTGGGATAGCCTACCCCCTGTAGCACCGCCATCTGCGCGTTGTCATACAAATTTTTCAAGGGTGCCAGGTTGGGATGCAGGGCGATGCGATCGTTGAGCTTCAGGATGGACTTGTCATCAACCCGCATGGTGGGGCGTGCCCGATGGTAGAGATCATCGCTGTAGGGAATCACCATGTTCAGGGCGTCATTGCCGCCGGCCAACTGGAGGACCACGAGGATGCGCCCGTCCTTGCCCGACGGCTGCTGCGTCCGCTTCACATCCAGCGGATCGGTCATGGCCCAGATGGTCTGGTCCAGAAAGCTGGGGATCGTAGGGGCCGCCGCCAGCAGCGCCAGGCCCCGCTGAATGAATACACGACGACTTGTAATCGGATTCATGAGAAACTCCCGTTGGCCATCAACCGTCGATCGGTGCCGCTCGGGGCGCGGGAACTGTTCCCGGCCGGTGGCCGAAGATCAACGGCCTGGTTTAACATAGTTGATACTCAGGCATTGAAACGATCAACTGCACCATGCGCTTGAGGCTGTCGGGCCGGTCCGGTTGGTTGCCCAATGCCCGTGAAAGGATCTCTTTTTTATTTGCTGGCACGGGGCGCTGGATCAGCCGGTCCACCCAGTGATCGACCGATTGCTGCGTCGAAGTTCCGGTCTGACTTGCCAATTGCCGCAAGTTCTGCGAGACCATCGGCACCGCCCCGCTGGTGAGATAGAGGCACGAGTTATACCGCACAAAGAGCGTGCTGGTGTTGATCCAGGCGCGCCCGCCGGGCCATCCTTTCACGTTTGGGGGATTCAGCGGCAGCTGACCCATGCGGTTTAACGCCCCCATGACCAACCGCTCCGGCGGCATCTCGAGGTTCATCATTCGAATGGTGCCGATCAGCAACTGGACCGGACTCTTGATTTGCGCCCCGATAACAGTTGGGCTGTAGAACCCGCGGCTCATCAGAATGGTCCGCAGCAGGGGACGAAGCTGGAATTTGGACCCGCGGAAAATATCCCCGAGGCTGGTGGCCAGGGCCGGCTCCACATCGGCTTCAGTGGTGAAGTACTGATAGAGCTTGCTGGCGACAAAAGGAGCGCATGCCGGCTGCTGAAGAATGATCTCCAGAATATCATCACCGTTGAAATTGCCGGAGCGGCCCAGAAAATGCTTGATCCCGAAGTCGTGCTGGCTTTTTTGAAAGATGTAGTTTTCACCGTCGTGAGTCCAGCCGGTGAAGGCGCGGGCGCTTTCGCGGATGTCCTGTTCGGTGTAATGCCCCAGACCCAGAGTGAACAGTTCCATTACCTCGCGGGCATAATTCTCGTTGGGGTGCTGCTTGCGGTTCTGCGTGTTGTTCAGGTAATCCAGCATGGCCGGATCGCGCGAGATGGCGTGAAGGAATTGGCGGAAATCACCGGCCGCATACTGGCGGAGGGTTTCATTCTGTTGCCACATCAAATACGACTGGCGTTCCTCACGCGCACTGGTGGTGAAATGCCCGTGCCAGAACAGCGTGAGCTTTTCCTGCAGCGGGTGCGGCCCGTAGGTCATACGCTTGAGCCACCAGGAGGCGATCTGGTCCAGCGCCTCGCGGTTGCGCCGCTGGAGCATCTGGTTGATCTCCTTGCGCTCCTGTTCATCCTTACCGCGAAACAGTGCCCGCCGCTGTCGGTAGTTGCGGGGGTAATCCCCTTGAATGCTCGAGAGGTCCGGAAGGTCGTTGGGGGTTTGCTTGGCGGTCGGCGCGTCGGGAAAGCCCAGAAGCCATTCTACCGCACGCCGCGGTCCCAGTTTTAAAACCTGCGCAATTTCCTGTTCCGTTCCGCCAAAGCCGGCGCGGTTGAGCAGATGGGCGGCCTTGGTACGGTCAAAGGGATCGGAATCGGTTGGCTGATATTCCCGAAGAAGTGGATGAGTGATGGCCATAACAACCCTCGTTGCGTATAAAACGGGCATCAGGCGGATTTATTCTATCTTTGGTTATCGGAATTTGCACGTATCGGGCTTGGGCTGAAAAAGATGCGCCAATGTCCCGCGTAGGGGAGTTGGTCCGGCGGTAACCGAAGGGCACATTGCGCCTTGCATTCCATGACTATTTTGTCATCTTCTCTCCATCCGGCCGCCTTCAAGGTTTCGGCGGTGATTGATCGCTTACGATCCGAATTGGTCTGCCCGTAAATCGAATCCCAAATCAGGATCGTCCCTGGAGGCGGCTGTTCAACCCGCTGCAGGCTCCATTCATAAGTATGGGGGCCGCTGAGACTTCGATCCAAGGCCCACCAGATGCCGGGATGGGACGCCATCAGATTGGGAAAATTCCGGCTTTGGGAGACCGATGCCAGGGCAATGCATCGGGCCATCTGCCAGTCGGCGGCCAATTTCAAGGGGACAACCGGATAGGCTGCTTGGGCCAGCAGCGGCACCAACGCAAACAGGCCGCCCCATAACGCCGGTCGCCGCCAGTTCAGACGCTCGAATATCCAGTTCCACCCTTTGGCCACCAACAACGCCCAGAACGGGGCCACAATCAGCAGGTATCGCAGCTCACCGTTGCTGGCCATCTTGCCCAGCCAATAAAGAAGGCTGTGCATCGTCAGGATGCCCAACGGCAGGATCACGATCAGCGCTTCGCACCGGCGGCGGTGCGAGGCTTGGAAGAGGGAAAGTGGAAATTGAAAGAGCGTCCGCTTCCATTCCGATGCCCCGGAGGCTTCCGACATTCCTGCTCCAATCCCGATCCACAGGGCCGGAAAAAGCAGCGGGGAAACAATGGCCGGCAGCAATGCCAGAAAGTGCCAAAGCGGTCCACTTCGGTATAGGCTCTCGGTGGCGTAGGGCCAATGATCTATCAGCCAGCGCCACCATGCTCCTTCCCTTCCGTAGAGCAGCCACCCCGCATGGTTCCACGCGAGCAGGGGGAGTGGCAGCAGTATCAGCCACGCCCACCGGCGATGCAGTACCAGTGCAACGGCCGCCAGAAGCAGGAACCCGAAGCCTTCCGGCCGGGTCAGCGGCAGGAGCGACACCAGCAGCGCCATCCATCCAAAGCGGCGCCCCTGGTAAGCCCAGAATGCCAGTGACAGGAGGAGGGCGAAGGGGACTTCTGTCAGGACGGCGAAGGAATGCAGGAAAAGCAATGGCTGGGCGAGGAGAAATAAAAATGCCAACTCCGGCCGCCGATACCCTTGCTGTCTTGCAATGGCATACGTCACCCCCGCCATCGAAAGGACCATGCCCAGACTGACCAGTCGCGTAAGAAACAGCGCAAGCTGCTGGGGAGGAAGAGAGGCCGGCAGAGCATAGACGGCCGTTACCAGGGGACGACCCCAGACACTCACAAAATAGGCCGTCTCTCTGAAGGCGAATCGGGCCATGATGAAATGCGTGCACCCATCGGCTTCCAGGAACCCGTGGCTGGTGGCCGCCGCAAGGCCCGATAACAACGCAAAGACGATCGCCGCTGTGACGATCACCACCCGGGGGCGGCGGCAGGAGACGGCTTGGGCGTGAGGTTGTAACAAGGTGGAGGATTCCATCGAACTTTCCGGCCAGCATGGGCCAGCGTACTCGTTCAGACTCGTTTGCAAAACAGTTCCACCCACCGGCGGGGAAAAGGAAACCTAGTTTTACCAATCCGTGCATTCCCTACAGTCCGCCCCCTTTCCGGTCGATGACGGGGCATATGCACATCCATTCCTCCATTGCCGCGGAGCGCCCCAAAGGCCCGTTTGGCATCCAATTGCCACATAGGCGATTCCTCCTGTGCGCGGCTCTCTTTGCGCAGGGGGCGGCGGTGGTGGCGTTCTGCTGGATGGCGTTCTACGGCCATCGGCAGGGGGCACAGGCTTTTCTGGCAGGGGGACTGTTCATTTTCGGTACTTTCATTCTCGTGTTGAACCGCCGGCGCTCCAGTGAATTGAGCGACAGTGAACGCCGCACCCAACAGATTATCGATACGTCATTGGACGCGGTCATTACAATGGATGCCCAGGGGCTGATTGTTGGGTGGAGCGCTCAGGCTGAGCCAATCTTCGGCTGGTCGGCCAAGGAGGCGATCGGGCGCAGCTTGGCCGAAACCATCATTCCACCGCAGTATCGCAAAGCCCACAACGAAGGGGTGCGGCGTTATCTCAGTACCGGCCACGGATCGATGCTGAACAGGCGATTTGAAATTAGCGCCAGCCGGCGGGATGGGGAACAGTTTCCCATCGAACTGGCGATTGCTCCCCTCAAATTCGGCGGGCAGATGGTCTTCAGCGCCTTCATCCGCGATATCAGCCACGCCAAGCGCGCAGAGGCCGAGTTGCGGCAGGCCAAGGAGCAGGCGGAGAGCGCCAATCGCGCCAAGAGTGAGTTTCTGGCAAACATGAGCCACGAGATCCGCACACCGATGAACGGTGTGATCGGAATGACTGAACTGCTGCTGGCCTCCAAACTGGATGAGCGGCAGCGCCGCTACGCCACCATGGTCAAAGCCTCGGCCGAGTCGCTTTTGGGCCTGATCAATGACATTCTCGATTTCTCCAAGATCGAGGCGGGCAAGCTCGAGCTGTCGGAGATTGACTTTGACCTCGCGCTGGCTGTGGAGGACGCGGTGGAGATGTTCGCGCAGCGCGCCCAGCAGAAGGGACTGGACCTGTGCTGTCATGTCGATCCGGCGTTGCGGCGACGGATGCGGGGAGACCCGGATCGGCTGCGGCAGATTCTTATCAACTTGGTGGGCAACGCCCTGAAGTTCACCGAGCGCGGCGAGGTGATCGTCCGCGCGACCGTTCATCATCCGGGCGAGCGGCGGTGGGGGACGCACGAGGGGGCGCCGGAGCCGAAAGGGTTGGCGGATGGGCGGATCATAGTGCATTTTTCGGTGCAGGACAGTGGCATCGGTATTCCGCCGGATCGGATGGACCGCCTGTTCAAGTCGTTCTCGCAGGTGGATGCCTCGACCACGCGCCAATACGGTGGCACCGGGCTGGGGCTGGCGATCTGCAAGCAACTGGCCGAACTGATGGGCGGCGAGATAGGAGTCCAGAGTCAGGCGGAGGAGGGCTCAACTTTCTGGTTCACAGCCCAGCTCTCCGAGGCGACGACCGCCGCGGCATCGGATCAGCTTTCGCAAACGACTCCGGATGTTCGGGGACTGCGAGTCCTGGTGGTTGATCACAGCGATGTGCACCGGCAGGTGCTCAAGGAGCAGTTAGAGAGTTGGGGCTTCAATGCCCGGGGCGCGGCCGACGGACAGTCGGCGATGAGCGATCTCCTGGGTTGTGCCGCGATGGGCCGGCCCTATGGCGTGGTGATCATCGAGCAGAGCCTGGCGGATATGGAGGCGGCAGCGCTGGCGACCCGAATCCGGGCCGAATCGACGCTTGCCCAAACGACTCTGATTCTGCTCTGTGGTATGGATCAGTCCGGCGGGAGGGAAACGTGGGAACAGGAGGGATTCGCCAACGTGATCTGCAAGCCGGTGCGCCAGTCGCAACTGTTCAATGCCATCGTCAGTGCCATCGATCATCCAATCGCGTCGCCGAGGCCGGGCCAGAGCGCGCCGCAGGCGGATTTGCCTGCTGCTCGGCAGCAGGGGGTGAATATCCTGCTGGCCGACGACCACGAAATCAACCGGATGGTGGCGGTGGAGGTACTCGAACAGGCGGGTTATCGCTGTCACGCCGTTAACGACGGCCAGGCCGCACTGGAAGCGGTTCAGGAGGGCGGCTTTGACCTGATTCTCATGGACTGCCAAATGCCACGCATGGATGGTTTTGAAGCGACGCGGGAGATCCGCAAAATGGAACGGGGCCAGGGTAGACGCATTCCGATCATCGCGCTGACGGCCAACGCCCTTAAGGGAGATCGGGAGGAGTGTCTCGCCGCGGGGATGGATGGCTACATCAGCAAACCGCTGGATCCGGCAAAGCTGGTCCGGATGATTGAGCAGACCGTCGAAAGCCGAAATCCTGCTGGACAGGCCGTGGCAAGGCCGAGCGAGGCACCGCCGCCGGCGCCCGAACCGACTCCCGTCGCTTCAGCCGGCACGTCGCCCATCGACCTGCCATCGATGCTACAGCGCTGCGGAACCAATCAGGCCTTCGTCGCCAAAATGCTGCAGAAGTTCTCCCAGCAGTCCGCTCAGAGCGTTCAGAAGCTCCTGGAGGCGGTGCGGGGGGGGAATGCGGGCGAGGCCAGGCAGGTGGCCCATGGGTTGAAGGGAACCGCCGCCCTGGTGTCGGCCGAGCGGGTGCGGGCATTGGCGGCGGACCTGGAGGCGCTGGCCGCGGCCAATCATTTGGATGCCGCCGAGCGAGCGCTTGAGCAATTGTGCCGGGAAGTGGATGCCTGTTCCGCATTTATTCCAAGGCTGATCGACGAAATGGTCGAAATATAGAGGGTGGCGGTTGCGTCACCGTATCGTCCGTTTGGATGTCAGAGGTTCATCTCACAGAGAAGGTGACATCGTGCGTATCCTGGTGGTGGATGATGATGAGTTGGCGCTGGAAATGATCCAGTTTGCCCTGGACGAGCAGGGGCACGAAATCATTGTGGCCCGCGATGGTCAGGAGGCGCTGCAGCGGCTGTCGGAGTCGCCGTGCCAGGTGGTCATCTCCGACTGGATGATGCCCCGGATGAGCGGACTGGAACTCTGCCAGGCGATCCGCGCGCAGGATTTCGGCACCTATGTATACCTTATCCTGCTGACCGCGCAGGATGGTCCGGCCCAGGCGTTGGAGGGGATGCAAGCCGGGGCGGATGATTTTGTCGCCAAACCTTTCGATCCCAACCAGCTCCAGGCCCGCTTGCGCGTCGCCGAGCGGTTGCTGGCGTTGGAAAGCCGCGACCTGACGATTTTTGCACTGGCGAAGCTGGCCGAGTCGCGTGATCCGGAGACGGGGGCCCACCTGGAGCGGGTGCAGAACTATTCCCGCGCCCTGGCCAGTCATCTGGCCAGAAGCGGCGCGTACGCTTCGGAAATCGACGCCTCCTTCGTTCGCCTGATTTACGAAACCAGCCCGCTGCACGATATCGGAAAGGTCGCCATTCCGGACTTCGTGCTGCTGAAGCCGGGCCGGCTGAGCGATGAAGAATTCGAAATCATGAAGACCCATACGACGCTGGGCGCGCAGACACTGGAGGCGGCCGCCCGCAAGCATCCCCACGCCCGCTTCCTGCGGATGGCGCGGGAGATCGCCGCGACGCACCATGAGAAGTTCGACGGAAGCGGCTATCCGCACCATCTGTCGGGGCAGGAGATTCCGCTGTCGGGGCGGATTGTCGCCCTGGCCGATGTGTATGATGCGCTGATCTCAAAACGCGTCTATAAAGGCGCGTTCACGCATGCCATGGCCCGGTCGATCATCGTCGAAGGCGCGGAAAAGCACTTTGACCCGGTGGTCGTTCAAGGATTCCTGGAGATCGAGTCGAAGTTCATCGACATTCAGCAGCAGTTCGCCGAGGCGATGCCGCTGGCGGCGTGAGGCGTTACGGAGGTGTCGGGCCATGGCATTTTGCTATCCCCCGGTCCTGTGTGTCGACGACGATCCCATCGCGCGGGAGATCCTCTGCCGTCAGCTGGCGGCGGCCGGCTATCCGACGCTGGAGGCGTGCAGCGTCAAGGAGGCGCTGGACCTGGTTTTCGTCGAACGCCCGCGCATTGTCATTTCGGACCTGGCGATGCCGGAGACCGACGGGTTGCAGTTGTGCCGGTATCTGCGTGCCCGCCAGGACCTGCCGTTCATCTACGTCATCATGCTGACGGCCCATTCCGAGAAGAAGCGGATGATGGAGGCGTTCGAGGCGGGGGTGGATGACTTCCTCAGCAAGCCGTATGACGGGGGGGAACTGGAGGCGCGTCTGCATGCCGCCCGGCGGGTCTTGGCGCTGGAAGAGCGGCTTAGACAGCGGATGGATACAGCGCAGCGGCTGAGCCAGCGGCTGAGCGCGGCCAACCAGCGGCTCAAGGCGCTGGCCAGCACGGATGAACTGACGGGTCTGTACAACCGGCGGGAGGCGGTGCTTCGGCTCAATGAGCTTTGGAAGCAGGCCGAGCGTTACGGGCAGAGCTTTTCGGTCGCCATCGCGGATGTGGACCGGTTCAAGCAGATCAATGATGAGCATGGGCATCTGGCGGGGGACGCGGTGCTGCAGCAGGTGGCGCAGGCGCTGCGGGAGGGGGTTCGGGAGTGTGACATCATTTGCCGGATCGGTGGGGATGAGTTCCTGATCCTGATGCCCAACACTTCGGACGAGGCGGCGCAGCAGGCGGTGGCGCGATGTTGCCAGCTGGTGGAGGACCGGACGGCCTCCACGATCCCAGCGCGGGTGAGCATCGGCACGGCCGAGCGCTCCGGCAGCATCAGCGATCCGCAGCAGCTTTTGCAGAAAGCGGACCGGCAGCTTTACGCGGCCAAGGCGCTGCGGGGGCCGAGCCGGGGCGCGGAGTTCAACCCGGTGGCCAGTGCATGCGACGGCCGGCCAGAACATGCAGGTGCAGGTGCCACACTTCTTGACCAGCCTGCGCTCCACAGTTGAAGACGGTCCGGTAATCGGTGTGGCCCATCTGTTTCATCAGGCGCTGGGCCACCAGAAACATCCCGCCGACCAGGGCCTGGTCCGCATCCTTCACATCATTCAGGGTTGGGATGACGCGCTTGGGAATGACCAGCAGATGCACCGGAGCCTGGGGATTGATGTCCTCGATGGCGATGTAGGTTTCATCCTCGAAGACGATTTTGGCGGGGATTTTCCGCTCGATGATTTTGGTGAAAATCGATTCTTCCATGATCCGCCTTCCTCACTTGAGTTCGACCGTCCAGTAGGCCGTGTCCAGAAACTGCTTCCAGCTGCGGTACCGCTCGTCGGCCAGCCGAACCGTCAGGACCGGGCTTCGGCGCGGCTTGACGGGCCGGGTAATCAGGCGCATGCGCGCCTGTTCGGGCGTGCGTCCGCCCTTTTTGATGTTGCACTTGACGCAGCAGCAGACGATGTTTTCCCAGGTGCTGCGGCCGCCCTGGGAGCGCGGGACCACATGGTCCAGGGACAATTCGCTGGTGGGCATGTGCTTGCCGCAATACTGGCAGCGGTTGCTGTCGCGGGCATAGATGTTGCGGCGGTTGAACTTCACATCCTGGCGCGGCAGCTTTTCATAGCCCAGAAGTCGAATGATTCGCGGGACTGCGATCTGGAAGCGCACGGTGTGAATCCAGTCGTATCCATCGGGCTCGAATTCGGCCTTCAACTGTGACAGCTCACGCCACTCGAGGAAATCCAGATTCTGCCACTGGCTCTGGCCTTTGGCGTCGGTTTCGATATGGATGACCTCGGCCATGTCTTTGCAGAGCATGGAAAAGGCCCGGCGCACATTCACCACCCGCAGCGCCTGATAGTGCTTGTTGAGCACCAGGACATTGGCGTTGAGCGCGGCTGAAACGGCCGCGCTCATTGGATCAGGAGGATTCACCGTTTCAGCTAAATGCATAGGACAACCATCGAACTCACCTGATTTTAGACGTTGGTGCGCCAAAGGCAAAAACAAGGGGACTTGCGCGGGGGGCGGTGGCTGGGAATGCGGGATTCAGGGCTATTGGGTTTGGTTCGTTTCGTAAAATGTCGTAGTGGTGTCGGGGGCGCCAGGATGGGATTGGAGAGCGCCAGCGGGGTTTTGAAGGGCATTGGGTTTGGTTGGTTTGGGTTCGGGGTGACAGAATGTCGTGGTGGCTGACTGGCAGAAGGGGGTGGATTCGCTTGGAAGAGGGAAGGACGGCGTGACAAAGCGGCGCAGTCACGAAGAAGGGGTGAGGTCGGGTAGGATGAAAGATGAAATTCATGATAGGGTAGTTTAGCAACTGTTTGGTATTTGTCAAGGAAAAAAATCCGCAGCCGTTTGGTCGTCCGCAGTACTGCCAATGCCCGCGCTGGCGGAAGGAAGGCCAGAAGCCCGGGACTCGGGATGAAAGCATTCCAGACTTCAGGCAGTGGACGGCAACCATTCCAAAGAGAGAGGCCGAAAGCCTGTTCCACGATTCGGTGAATGAGGGCAGTGGCGGTACGAGATCGGAAGGGAGGCTTTTCCTGGTCGGTGATCGCTCCGATCCGGCCAGGGGCGGTGAGTTATCTTGACATGCCGGCAGCGCTCCCTATGATTTGACGAAACGCTTTTGGGGAATGGTGTAACGGTAGCACAACAGACTCTGGATCTGTTTGTCTAGGTTCGAATCCTAGTTCCCCAGCTTTTGGCCCCCGGCTCTTGGAAGAGGCGGGGGTTTTTCATTTTTCCGGCGGGGTGGGGGGCCTATGATGGGGAGATGAAAAAGCCTGCGGTTTCCATTCTCGATCTGGCGTTTATTCCGGCCGGGTCCACGCCGGGGGAGGCGTTGCGGCACACGCTCGATCTGGCACAGCATGCGGAGGGGTGGGGTTATCGGCGCTTCTGGCTGGCGGAGCATCATAACATGCCGGGGATTGCCAGCGCGGCCACGGCGGTGGTGATCGGGTATGTGGCCGGGGGGACACGGACGATCCGGGTGGGGGCGGGGGGGATCATGCTGCCCAACCACGCGCCGCTGGTGGTGGCGGAGCAGTTTGGGACGCTGGAATCGCTCTTTCCGGGCCGGATCGACCTGGGGCTGGGGCGGGCGCCGGGCACGGATCAACTGACGGTGCGGGCGCTGCGGCGGACGGCGGCCAGCGCCGAGAGTTTTCCGCAGGATGTGCTGGAGCTACAGGCGTATTTTGAGCCGCCGGAGCCGGGGCAGGCGGTCCGAGCGGTGCCTGGGGCAGGGTTGCGGGTGCCGCTGTGGATTCTGGGGTCCAGTCTGTTTGGGGCGCAACTGGCGGGGATGCTGGGGCTGCCTTATGCGTTTGCCTCGCACTTTGCCCCCGAAGCACTGACGCAGGCGCTGGAGGTGTATCGCAGCACGTTCAAACCCTCGCGCCAGTTGGACCGGCCGTATGCCGCCGCGGGGATCAATGTCATCGCGGCCGAGACCGATGCACAGGCCCAGCGGTTGTTCACCTCGCCCCAGCAGCAATTCACCAATCTGCTGCGCGGCAGTCCGGGGCAGTTGCCGGCTCCGATCGAGCAGATGGACGCCTACTGGAGCCCGGTGGAAAAAGCGCACGTCTCGGCCAAGCTGGCGCGCTCTTTTGTGGGCGCTCCTCAGACCGTGGAGCGCGGGTTGAAAGCGTTTGTTGAGGAGACGGGGGTGGATGAGGTGATCGTGGCGGCGGCCATTTATGAGCATGAGGCGCGGCTTCGGTCTTATGAGATTCTGGCGGGGATTTTTGCCGAGAGTTGGTGAGAGGTGTCGGGCAGGGCCGGGGCGTGAGCGAATCCAGTGGGCCAGGATGGCGTCTTTGGCCCATCGTCGGCCCGCCGGCGCTCACGGCTCAGAAAGGGGGCAGGCAGTGGCAGGCTCAAAGCTGTTCTGCGCCGTTCGGCCAGGAGGGGCACAGGTGGTATTGTGGATGATTCCTCGAGTGTGCGCTTCACCCGAAGTGGGGATGCCGTTAGGATGGTCGGGCAATCAACGAAGCGGAATACGATGGCGAGCGACACGAAAAAGAACTACAAGCAGACGCTGAACCTTCCCAAGAGCACCTTTCCCATGGAGGCCAAGCTCACGACCAATGAGCCTGTGCGCCTGGAAAAATGGCGGGAGATGAAGCTCTATGAAAAGCTGATGGAGGCGCGGGCGGGGGGGGAGCGGTGGGTGCTGCATGATGGTCCGCCGTTCGCCAACGGGGACATCCACATTGGCCATCTGATCAACAAAACGCTCAAGGATGTGATCCAGCGGTTCCGCTCCATGCAGGGGCGGCAGACGCCGTACGTGCCGGGGTGGGACTGCCACGGGCTGCCGATCGAGCACAAGATTCAGCAGGAACTGGGCCCGAAACTGCGGGAAATGGAGACGATCGACATCCGCCAGCGTTGTTATGCCTATGCCGAGAAATACGTGGGCATCCAGAGCGGGCAATTTCAGCGCCTGGGCATTCTGGGGAACTGGGAAAACCCATATCTGACCATGAAGCCGGCCTATGAGGCGGCCACGCTGGAGGTCTTTGCCCGGTTTGTGGAGGCGGGGCTGGTCTACAAGCAGCTCAAGCCGGTGCATTGGTCCATTGCCAACCAGACCGCCCTGGCGGATGCGGAGCTGGAATACAAGGATGTGGAAGGCCCGAGCATCTACGTGGAATTTCCGGCGGAGGATTCGGCGATTCGGGAGTCGGTGTTTGCCAAGGCCGTAGAGGCGCAGGCATCGGTTCCGGTCGAGTTCCTGGTCTGGACGACGACGCCCTGGACCCTCCCGGCGAACCTGGCGATCGCGGTGCATCCGGATGTGGAATACGCGCTGGTGCGCTATACGAAGGAGGGGCAGCCCCGGCTGGGCATTGTAGCGGCGGCGCTGGTGGGGCAGGTGTTTGAGAACCGCCCGGGGGTTGAGCACGGAGAGACGATCGCCACCGCCAAGGGGAGTGAGCTGGTGGGGTTGAGCTACCACCATCCCTTCATCGACCGTGTTTGCCCGATCGTGGCGGCCGAGTATGTCACGACGACCGACGGCACCGGGCTGGTTCACACAGCCCCGGGGCACGGGGAAGAGGACTATGCCACCGGGATCACCAACGGCCTGGAGATTTATTGCCCGGTGCTGCACAACGGACGGTTCGATGAGACGGTGCCGGAGTGGCTCATCGGGATGCGCGTGTGGGAGGCGAACCCGGTCATCACACAGAAGCTGCGCGAGGTTGGGTTGCTGCTGGGGGAGCAGACGATCACCCACAGTTACCCGCATGACTGGCGCAGCAAGACGCCGACGATTTTTCGGGCGACCGAGCAGTGGTTCATCGCGCTGGACAAGCCGTTTGGGCTGCTGGGCGAGATCGGCGTCCGGCCGCAGACCTTGCGGCAGCGTGCCCTGGCGGTGGCCGAGGGGGAGATCACGTTTGTGCCCAAATGGGGTCAGGCGCGGTTGACGGGGATGCTGCAGTCGCGGCCGGACTGGTGCATTTCGCGGCAGCGGGCGTGGGGTTTGCCCATTCCGGTTTTCTACAATGACAAAGGGCAGCCGCTGCTCAGCGGCGATTCGGTGCGGGCCGTGGCGCAGCGATTTGCGGAGAAGGGGTCGGATGCCTGGTTCACCGATTCCCCGGCCGAGCTGCTGGGGGCGGACTTCAAGTATCCGCCGGGCTTCTCGGCCGATACGCTGCGGAAGGAAAAGGACATTTTCGATGTGTGGTTTGAGTCGGGCAGCTCGTGGCACGCGGTGCTGCAGGGGCGGGACTATCTGAAGTTCCCGGCCGATCTTTACCTGGAGGGCTCCGACCAGCATCGCGGATGGTTTCAACTGTCGCTGCTGCCGGCGTTGGGGGCGGCGGGGCAGCCGCCGTTCCGGCAGGTGCTGACGCACGGCTTTGTGGTCAAGCCGGACGGCACGAAGGTGTCCAAGAGCGACAAGGAATATGTGACGGCGACGCAGGAGATCGAGCGGCACGGGGCGGACCTGCTGCGGCTGTGGTGCTGCAGCGTCGATTACCAGGGGGACATCCCCGTCAGCCCCAAGGCGCTGGCGGAATTCAGCGACAAATACCGGAAGATTCGCAACACGCTGCGTTATCTGCTGAGCAACCTTTACGATTTCGATCCGGCGCGGGATGCGCAGGAGATTCCGGCCAAGAGCCTGGACGGGTGGGCGTCGGCCGAACTGGAGCAGCTCATCCAGCAGACGATCGCCGCGTACGATGCGTATCAGACGCATCGGGCGTTCCGCCTGCTGCACGAGTTTTGCACGGTGCAGATCAGCGCCATCTACGGCAACGCGATGAAGGATCGGCTGTATTGCGATGCGCCGGACTCGCCGCTGCGCCGGCGCTGCCAGACGGTCATGTACCAGATGCTGATTGCCTTGACGAAGCTGCTGGCGCCGATGCTGGTCTTCACGGCCGACGAGGTGTGGGAGCACATTCCGCACAAGCCGGCAGGGGAGGGGGATCTGCCAAGCATTCATCTGGCGTTGCTGCCGGAGTCGGCGGGGGTGGCCGTGACGGATGAACAGCGGGAGGAATGGAACCTGCTGATGCAGCTGCGCGAGCAGGCGCTGGGGCAACTGGATCGTCTGAAGAAGGAGAAGGGACTGAACAAGGCGCTGGATGCGGAGATCGTCTATCTGATCAATGACGATGCGCTGCGCCGGGATCTTCAGGCGTATGGGCCGGATTTGGAGGATTTGGTGGGGGCGGGGCACCATACGTTTGCGGAAAAGACCACGGCCGGACCGGCGGTGGAGGTGCAGCTGATTGACCGGCGGGAGACTTATCCCGCGTGCGCCCGGAGCTGGAAGCGCCGGCCGGATGTGGGGGAGGATCCGGATTATCCGGATTTGTGCCTTCGGGATGCCGAGGCGGTGAAGCTGCAGAGCAAGTGAGGGCGACATGGACAGGAGCGGAAATGCGATCGAGAAAGGGAGCGGGGGCGGGGGGCAGGCCGCGGTTGGGCCTTCTCCCATCCGGCTGGCGGTTTTGATCAGCGGGTCGGGCACGACGATGCAGAACCTGATCGACCGCATTGGGGCGGGGGAGCTGGCGGGGCAAATCCGGCTGGTGGTTGCCTCACGTCCGGGGATCGCCGGGATTGCGCGGGCCGAGGCGGCAGGGCTGGCGAGTTATGTGGTGGAGCGTTCCACGGCGGGGGATTTGGAGACCTTCTCCAAGCGGGTGTTTGCCCTGTGCGACGATGCGGGCGTGGATCTGGTGTGCATGGGGGGGTGGCTTTCCTTGCTGAAGGTGCCGGAGCGCTGGCTGGGGCGGGTGATGAACATCCATCCTGCGCTGCTGCCGTGCTTTGGGGGGAAGGGGATGTTTGGGCGGAAGGTACACCAGGCGGTTCTGGAGGCGGGGGTGAAGGTCTCGGGCTGTACTGTTCACTTCGTCAACGATGAATACGACAGCGGGCCGATCATCCTGCAGCGCACCTGCCCGGTGCTGGATGACGACACGCCGGAGACTTTGGCGGCCCGGGTATTTGAGGAGGAGAAGATTGCCTATCCGCAGGCGATCGGGCTGTTTCAGCAGGGGCGGCTTCAGATTCAGGGGCGGCGCGTGCGGGTTTTGCCGGCGGAGGGGTCGATTTGACGCTCTTGGGCAAACCTGCTAAATTCCCCGACCTTTTCCGGCCAATGAACGTAGTACTTCCAGGCGGTCCTCAGGGGAGCGCCGGGGGGTTGCTGGATGTAAATTTTTGACAGTAACGGACTTGAACCGATGCGAGCAAGCGATATTCGACGTGGACAGGCCGTGATCATCGACGGCAAACTGCTGGTGGTCACCAACGCCGATCACAACACGCCCGGCAACCTTCGGGCCAAGGTGCAGTTCAAGCTGCGAGATGTGAGCAAGGGGACGATTCTGGACAAGCGGGTTGGGGCGACGGACGACATTGAGACCGCGACGCTGGACCGGCGGCAGGTGGAGTATCTCTACTCGGACAATGAGGGGCATGTCCTGATGGATCTGGAGACCTACGAGCAGGAAAGCATTCCCAAGGAGGTCTTCGGCACCGACATTCTGTATCTCAAGCCCAACACCCAGCTCATGGCGATGTTCCATGAAGGCAAGGTGGTCAGCTATGAACTGCCCAAGACGGTCGATTTGAAAGTGACCGACACGCCTCCGGCGATCAAAGGGGCGACGGCGACGAATCAGAACAAGGAAGCCGAACTTGAGACCGGGCTCAAGACCCGCGTGCCGCCGTTCATTGAGATCGGCGAGACGGTTCGCATCAGCACTGATTCGGGGCAGTATCTCAGCCGCGCCTAAGGCGGAGAGATGATGAAAAAAGGGCGAATGATGAATGGGCATGTCCTTTCATCATTCGCCCTTTTTGATTCAGGCGTCTTTATCCCGCCAGAGCGCGGGTGGTGGATTCGCCGTTTTCGTCGTCCAGCGCCTCTTTCAAGGGGGCGAGCACCTTGATGATTTCGCTCAGAACGCGGATGTGGTGCAGGCCGGCATCGACGCGGGCGATCTTTTCCGGGGGGTAAAACCCGAGCATTGGCTCGGTTTCGCGGTGGTAGACCTCCATGCGCTTGCGGATCACGGCGTCATTGGCGTCGTCCATGCGGTTTTCCTTCAAGGCCCGGCGGCGCAGACGCTCGACCATTTTGGGAATGTCGGCCACCAGATGGATGATCTTCACCACGTCGATCGTGTCTTCCAGGAGCTGCGCCTGCTTGAGATTGCGGGGGATGCCGTCGAGGATCAGGAACTCGCTCTCGGGGTGAAACTGGTTGATCAGTTCCAGCCCCTTGATGTGCTGTTTCCAGAGGCGCACGGTGAACTCATCGGGCACCAGCTGTCCCTTGCTGGAGTATTCCCAGAAAATCCGGCCCATTTCGCTTTGGAGGTTGAGCGACCGGAAAATGTCGCCGGTTGCGCTGTGGAAGAAGCCGGGAATGGCGCCGAGAATCTTCCCTTGCGTGCCTTTGCCGCTACCGGGGGCGCCGAACAACAGGATGCTTCGATATCGCATAACGTTCGCTTAATGTACCAGATTTTCCTCGCCAGGCACCGCCGGAGCCGGAAATCGAACATCCCGGGCGCTGTCCCACGCGCTGCCGGGTGATAAGATAGTGGAAACAGGACGAATTTGCGATTGGAAGGGAGCATTTTATGGCCAAAGTCGATGTGGATCCCGCCGAACTGCGACGTTTTGCCCAGGACTTGAACCGCTTCAATACCGAACTGCGGGCGCTGATGGGGTCGCTGCACGGGCGGATGCGCGGGTTGGCGGAGACCTGGCGGGACCAGGAGCAGAAGAAATTCGCCGATTCCTTTGATCAAACCGCCAAATCGCTGACCAAATTCCTGGATGCTTCCCAGCAGCATGTGCAGTTTCTGACGAAAAAGGCCGCCCTGGCGGAGGAATACCTGGGTCGGCGGTCCTGAGGGCCCCAGCGCCTGGCTTCCATTCCCCTCTCCCATGGCTCAAAGCGCAAAAGTTCAGTCCATCGATACCCTGCGGGGATTTCGGGCCGCGTTGATTCAGTTCGCCCAGGCCGCCGATACTGCCCTGGCCGACGCCGAGGGGGAGATGGCGCAGGCGCTGAATTGGTTGCAGACCCAGCAGCCTTCCTATTGGCGGGCCCAGCTTCGCAAACGCACTGAAACGCTTTCCCGGGCCAAGGAGGCGCTTCGGATGAAGCAGATTTTTAAGGATTCATCAGGACGCTCCCCGTCAGCCGATGCCGAGCAGAAGGCGGTTCGTCTGGCCACTCAGCGGGTGGAGGAGGCACAGCAGAAGCTTCAGGCGATCAAATCCTGGGAACGCCGGTTGCAGAAGGAGATATTCGCCTACCAGGGCACCGCCCGGCGGCTTTCAACACAGGTCCAGTCGGATATTCCACGGGCGGTCGCCCGGCTGGATGAGGTGGTGGGGCGGCTGGAGGCATATGTGTCGCTGCGAAGCGCTGCCCCGGCGGCGGAAGAGACCGATGGGGCGGACCGATCCATGGCGCGCCCGCCAACGGAGGGCGAGGAACAGGAGAATGAAGCGGGGCAGGCGGGGGAAGATGACTGAGGAGGCATTATGGGACTGCATGAAGGGCGCGGACAACTGGCCGACGCGATGAAGAAGCTCAAGTGGCACTGGACGCTGACGAGGGGGCAGTGGACTGATGAGGTTGCGGGGGAATTTGAGGAGGCGTTTCTCGTTACACTGGAGAGCGAGGCCCGAGACGCCATGGCGGCGATGGACCAGATGGCGGCGCTCTTGAACCGGCTCAGGCAGGACTGTGCCTGATAACCCTGATACAACTCCCATATGACCGAGGCAATTCTTGAAGCTCCCACGGCCGCAACGGCCGGAAATGATCGTGCCGCGCAGCGCTTGGCGCTGCGCGACCTGGCCGATTTAGCCGCCCAAGGGGCCGCGGCCGAGGAGAGGATCGAGCAGAATCATCAATCCGCGCTGGAGCGATTGGAGCAGGAGCGCCGGCAGGCACTGGAGCAGCTGGACCGGGACCATCAACTGCAGCGTGAATCCATCGAAGCGGAGCGAGCCCGCCAGGCCGAGGAGATCGAGGCGAAATGGAATTCCCGCCGGGCAGCGCTGGAGCAGTCGGATGCCGAGGCGCTGCGGCGGCTGCGGAGCCATGATGCGGCGGTGGAGCGGAACATCCATCATGCGTATGAGCAGGAGAAATGGCTGGCGGACAGCGTGCTGGAGGTGGATCAGAACCAGATTCGCGCCGAGTCGGCGGCGGCGCGCAAGGCGCTTTCGGAGCAGGTGGCCGCCGTAGAAGCGTCGGCCTCTGAGGCCAGGGCTCTAGTTCGCTCTTATGGGGTAGAGCCGGCGCCGGAAACCTCATCGCCGGGCGCGATTGCGCCGGAGCAGGCGGCCGATGAGTTTGCCCGGCGGCGACAGGCGGTGGTGGAGCAATTGCAGCGGCTGCGGGCGTTGAAGATGCCACGCCTGTTCAAAGGGGTCATGCCATACCTGCTGATCGCAATCGTGTGCATTGTGGCGGCGGTGGTGGCCCAATGGCTGATCGGTGGGATTCCATGGAGCGACTTTGATCGCTTGCGGCCTGCCTGGCGGGGCATTGAATTTACGGTGGCGGGGGTGCTGGTGGTGGCCGTGATCGGTGGGCTGCTGCTGCAGCAAATCGCCCGATCACGGTTGCAGGAGGTTTTCGATTCATTGCAGGACCATCTTGCCGCAGCACGGGAGGCAGCGGAGCGCCAGGAACAGTTCATCCAACAGATCGAGCGGCGTAGGACGGAGGAGGCGGTTGCAAAGCATCATGGGGAGGTGGAGCGGGTGCGAGAGAAGCACATGCCCGCCTTGACCCAGGCGCAGCAGAACCGGGATGCCGAACTGGCCCGCATGACGCATCAGCTTGAGCAGGAGTTGGATTCGGTGGAACGCGGCCGTCGGGAAGAGATGGGCCGGGTGGAGGCCGAGCGACAGCGGCGGATGGAGGACGCGCAGCAGGAGGATCGCCGAAAGCGTCAGGCGATTGAGGAGACGTATGAACAGCAGCGTCAGGGCAGCCTGCGGGAATACGAGGAGGCGCGCACGGGTCTTGCCCAGCGCCTCAAGGAAGGGTTGTCCAGCGCCGGGGCTCCAATTGCCGGAGGAGCGCCGTCCATCCCAGCGCAGGAGGAAGGGAGCTCTGCCTGGGAAGATTGGACGCCACCGGAACGGTTTGTTTCGCTGATCCGGTTCGGGCAGATGGAGGTGGATTTGCGCCAGATCGCCGGGGGCGATCATAATGGCCATTCCCATGTCATTTCTCTGCCCCCGGCGTTTTCAACGCCGGCGTATCTGGCGTTTCCCCAGCAGGCATCGCTCCTGATCGAGCATGACCCGGCGCGCCGGGACCAGGCACTGCGCACGCTGCAACTGGTGATGGTGCGGCTTTTGACGGGCTTGCCGCCGGGGCGGGTCCGGTTCACGCTGATCGACCCGGTTGGGCTGGGGCAGAACTTTGCCGGGTTCATGCACCTGGCCGACTACGATGACGCCCTGATCGGGGGGCGCATCTGGACCGAAAGCGGGCAGATCGACCAGCGGCTCAACGACCTGACCGAGCATATGGAGACGGTCATCCAGAAGTACCTGCGGAATGAGTATCCGACGATCGACGATTACAACCGGCAGGCGGGGGAGTTGGCCGAGCCGTATCGCTTTTTGGTTATTGCGGATTTCCCATCCGGGTTTTCGGAGGATGCCCTGCGCCGGCTCAGCAGCATTGTCTCCAGCGGGGCCCGGTGCGGCGTGTATACCCTGATCGCCTCCGACCAGCGTCAAAGACTGGCTTCTGCGCTCCTGGAGGACCTGGTTGCCCGGAGCGTGCATCTGGCGCCGAAGGCGGGGACGGACGCGCAGCCGCCGGAGGGGCAGTTTGTCTGGAAGGACGAGGTGTTTGGGCGGTTTCCGCTGACGCTCGATCAGCCGCCGGATCAGACGGCACTGACGCGCCTGATGGAGCAGGTGGGGCGGGCGGCACAGCGGGCCAAGCGGGTGGAGGAGCCGTTCAGCGCGATCGCGCCGCCGGCGGGGCAGGTCTGGTCGCGGGAGAGTCACGAGGAATTGAGCGTGCCGATCGGGCGGACCGGGGCGACGCGGCTGCAGTCGCTGCGGCTGGGGCGCGGAGTGGCACAGCATGCGCTGGTGGGGGGGAAGACCGGATCAGGCAAATCGACGCTGCTGCACGCGCTGATCACCAACGCCGCGCTCTGGTATTCGCCCCGGGAGATCGAACTTTACCTGATTGACTTTAAGCGGGGTGTGGAATTCAAGACGTATGCCACCCACGCGCTGCCGCATGCGCGGGCGGTGGCGGTGGAGAGCGACCGGGAATTCGGGCTGAGTGTTCTGCAGCGGCTGGATGCGGAACTGGGGCGGCGGGGAGAGCTGTTTCGCCGGGCGGGCGTGCAGGACCTGCCGGCGTACCGGCGGGCCGAGTCAACACCGCTGCCGCGCGTGCTGCTGGTGATCGATGAGTTTCAGGAATTTTTCACCGAGGAGGACCGGCTGGCGCAGGAGGCGGCTTTACTTCTGGACCGGCTGGTGAGGCAGGGGCGGGCATTTGGGATTCATTTGCTGCTGGGCTCACAGACGATCAGCGGCGCCAGCGGATTGGCCCGTAGCACGCTGGGGCAGATGGCGGTGCGCATCGCCCTGCAGACCAGTGAGGCCGATTCCCAGTTGATATTGGGGGATGACAATCTGGCGGCCCGGCTGCTGGATCGGCCGGGCGAGGCGATCTACAACGACGCGGGGGGGCTGGTGGAAGGGAACAGTCCGTTTCAGGTGGCTTGGCTGGATGATGCGAAGCGGGAGATGCAACTGAGCCGCATCGCGGACTTGGCCCGGGAGCGCGGATTTGAAAGGGAGCCGCCGATCGTGTTTGAGGGGAGCGTGGCGGCGGACATTGAACAGAACCGGGTGCTGGAGCGGATGCTGCATGAAAAGCCGTCGGGAGCACCATCGGCGCCGGTGGCATTTCTGGGAGAGCCGGTGGCGATCAAAGCGCCGACGAGCGTGGCGTTTCGCCGCCAGAGCGGGGCGAATCTGCTCATCATCGGGCAGCAGGAGGAGTCAGCGCTGGCGATGCTGGCGGCGGCGGTCATCTCACTGGCAGCGCAGCATCGGGCGGGGGAGGCGCGGTTTGTTGTGTTTGACGCGACGGCGGGGGATTCGCCGCTGGCGGGGTACGTTGAGCGCCTGGGGCGGGTGGTGCCGCAGGAAGTTCAGGTGGTTCCCTGGCGCGACACGGGGGAGGTGATAGGCGCACTGGCGACGGAGCTGGAGCAGCGCCAGGCGGCGGAGGCGGCGGGACAGCCGGCGGTGTACGTCCTGTTTCATGGGCTTCAGCGGTATCGGATGCTGCGCAAGGGGGAGGAGGATTTCAGCTTTTCGATGGATGCTGAGGAGAAGCCGGCCGATCCGTCGAAACAGTTTGGGGACTTGCTGCGGGAGGGGCCGGCGTTGGGCGTTCATGTGCTGTGCTGGTGCGACACGCCGGCGGCGGTGGAGCGGACGTTGGAGCGGGGATTGCTGAGGGAGTTCGACCACCGGGTTCTGTTTCAGATGAGCGCCAACGACTCGAGCAACCTGATTGATTCTCCGGCGGCCAACAAGCTGGGATTTCATCGGGCGCTGGCGTACAGCGAGGAGCAGGGGACGCTGGAGAAGTTCCGGCCTTATGCATTGCCGGAGGCGGCGTGGCTCCAGCGGGTGGAGGCGGCGTTGGGGAGGACTGCCTCCTGAGCCCTCAGGAGCGGATGAGGGCCAGGCCGGAATCCGGATCGTATCGGCGCTGCAGGCCGGCGGGGCTTAGCACGACCA
>JBIQLO010000046.1:0-22327 GCA_044464175.1 Planctomycetaceae bacterium
AGGTGGTGGGGGATGTTGATCTTGACGGGGCACGCCTCGTAGCACGCGCCGCAGAGGCTGGAGGCCTGGGGCAGGTCCTTGTGCTCGTGCAATCCCTTGAACAGCGGCGTGATCAGCGCCCCGATCGGGCCGGGATAGACGCTGCCGTAGGCGTGGCCGCCGATCTTGCGGTAGATGGGGCAGGCGTTGAGGCACGCGCCGCAGCGGATGCAGCGGAGGGTCTCGCGGTAGTCGCCGCCGAGGATTTCGCTGCGCCCGTTGTCCAGCAGGACCAGGTGAAATTCCTCCGGGCCGTCCTTTTCACCCGCCTGGCGCGGCCCGCCGAAAAGGCTGGTGTAGATGGTGATGGCTTGCCCGGTGGCGCTGCGGGTCAGCAGCTTGATGAAGACCCCCAGGTCGGTCATGCGGGGGATGAGCTTTTCGATCCCCACGAGGCTGACCAGCACGCGCGGCATGGCGGTGGTCAGCCGCCCGTTCCCCTCGTTGGTGCAGATGCAGACATCGCCGCTTTCGGCCACCAGAAAGTTGCCGCCGGTGATCCCCATGTCGGCGTGACGGAACTTGTCGCGCAGGTGGGCGCGGGCCTGGCGGGTCAGCGCCTGCGGGTCGTCGTTGTAGGGGGTGTGGAAATAATCGGAGAACAACTGGGCGATGGAGGCCCGCGTCTTGTGCACCACCGGAGCGACGATGTGGCTGGGGTGGTCGTGGCTGATCTGGACGATGAACTCCCCCAGGTCCGTCTCCACCGTCTCCACGCCCGCCGCCTCCAGGGCCGGGGTCAGCTCGATCTCCTCCGAGGCCATCGACTTGCTCTTGACGCACAACTTGCAGCCGCCCTGGCGGGCGATGTCGGCGACGATCCGCTGGGCGTGTTCGGCGTCGGTGGCGAAATGGACATGGCCCCCCTTGGCCTCGACGGCCGCGGTCAACTGCTCCAGATAATAATCCAGGTGGTCCAGCGTGTGCTGCTTGATCCGCCCGGCCAGCGTGCGCAGGGCGTCGGCGTCGGGCAACTGCGCCAACTGCTGCTGCCGCTTGAGGTTCCGGGGCACCACCGCGTTGTTGATGGCCGCCTTGAGCCGCTCATCGTGGGCCGCCCGAACACTGGCGGCATGAAAATCGAACTGCTGAAGCGAGACGGACATGGGGGGAATTGTAGCGGATTGGGGGGGATTGTCATTGGTGGCTTGCTATTTGTCGTTGGTTGCTTGTCGGAATTCATCCGAGCGAGCCGTCAGTGACAAGGGGGCCATGACAGGGGACAATGAAAGGGTGATGGCGGTGATGCGAAAAACGCTTGCAATCTGGCTGGTGCTGCTGATGGGGCCCGGCGCGTGGGGCGGGGCGCCGGCGACGGGTCCGGCCACGCGGCCGGCGCTGCTGGTCTATCTGCCGGGGATTTCCGGATTGCTGGGGCCGGGGCGGCGGCTGGGGACAGCGCTGCAGCAGGGCGGATTCGCCGCGCTCTATCGCGTCTTTGACTGGACGGAGGGGGACCCGGGGCTCGATGCCCTCCAGGCGTACGACCGCAACCAGGACCAGGCCCAGGACCTGGCCAACCGGATCGCCGGGCAGCGCCTGGGCGACCCGGATCGGCCGATCGAGCTGATCGCCCACAGCGGCGGCGCGGGAGTGGCGGTCTGGGCGCTGGAGAAGCTGCCGGCCGGCGTGCGGGTGCGCGGCGTGGTGCTGCTGGCGCCGGCCTTGTCGCCGGACTATGACCTGAGCCGGGCGCTGGAGCACGTGGAGGGGAAGATGATCGTCTTTTACAGCGCCCGCGATGCCTGGATTCTGGGGGCCGGCACGAAACTCTTTGGCACCATCGACCGCGTGCAGACCGAGGCGGCGGGCCTCAAGGGGTTCAACACCCCCCCCACCGCCAACACGGCCCAGTACCGCAAGCTGGTGCAGATTCCCTACGACCCGGCCTGGGGGGCGTTGGGCAATCCGGGCGACCATATGGGCCCGCTGGCCGGTCCCTTTCTGCGGTCGGTGGTGGCGCCGCTGATGCGGGGGCTGGAGCAGGCGGCCGATCAGGCGAACCAGTCTTCCAGCCGCTCAAAAAGCCGATGATTTTCGGCCGGCTTCTCGGGAATGTCGAAGTGCCCGGTCTGGCGGACGAACAGGGCCTTGGGGGCGGTCAGGGCGTTGTGGACGGCGAACTGCCCCGGCGGCGGAACCGACGGATCAAACAGCGCGGCGGCGATGAACGTGGGGATGCGGATGCGGGCGGCCGCGACGGCGGCGTCGTGATAGGCAAGCGTGCGCAGGATGGCCGGGTCCTCCAGGTAGCGCTGGCGCACGGCCTTTCCGCTGCCCTTGCATTCGAGGGTGAGGCGCAGCGGATGGTTGCCGAAGCTGGGGACATCGAGAAAGGCCCGGCCGAAGCGCCCATCCCACGGGAGCATCAACGCCCCGATGCCCCCGCCGAAACTGCCCCCCATGTAATCGAGCCGCCCGGCCGCTTCGGGAAAAAGCTCCAGCAGCGCCGTGGCGGCGGCCCAGTAGTCGCAGCAGCAGCCGCGATGGATGTAGGTCTCGGGCGATTCGATGCCGACCAGCACGTGCCCCTGCGCTTCATTGGGCAGGTCGGGGGTTTGCGAGCGCCCCAGCCCCCGGGCGCAGGGAAAGATGACGGCGGCCGGGGGCCCGGGCGGGTTCCAATCCGGCTCCGTGCGCCCGCCGTAGCCGTGCCCGACGACCAGGCCGCGCTGGATCGGGCGGTCCTTCGGACAGGTGACCCACGCCCCGATGCGCTGATGGCCCCAGGCATCGAATTCCACCTCCCAGGCCAGAAGGTCGTCGCGCGGCGCGGGGATGGGGCGGCGGGTCAGACGCAGGGGCACCCGCATCGCCTGGGCGAAGGTCTCCTGCCAGAAGGCGTCAAAATCCGCCGGCGCCGGGGGGGCGCCCACGCGCAAAAGCGTGTCCAGCGTGTAGCCGTAAGTGGGGTCGTAGGGAAAAGGATGGGCGTAAGTCATGAGTCCTTGGTCACGGTTCCCCTGGGATTGTCGGCGAGCGCGGGGTTTTGGCAAGTTTGCCAATGAGACCATCGCGTCGGCTGTGCCCCCCTTCCCAGGCAACCCATGACCCATGGCAAGTGACAACCACCCCCCCGCCATTATACTTTCGAGCATGAGCGACAAAATCAAAGTGGCGGTGATCGGGACGGGCGGGATCGCCAACGCGCACATGACCGGCTATGGCGAGGCGGGGGACCGGGTGGAAGTGACGGCCGCCATGGATGTGGATGCGGAGCGGGTGAAGGATTTTGCCCAGCGGCACAAGATTCCCGGCGTCTACACGAATCTGGCGGAACTGCTGGAAAAGGAACGCCCCGCGCTGGTGAGCATCTGCACGCCGCCGGGGACGCACTATGACCTGAGCGTGCAGTGCCTGGAAGGGGGCGCGTGGGTGTTGTGCGAGAAGCCGCTGTGCGCTTCGCTGGAGCAACTGGACGGGCTGGCGGCGGCCGAGGAACGCACCGGCCGCTACTGCGCCAGCATCTATCAGTGGCGCTTCGGCAGCGCGGGCCAGCACCTGCACCGCCTGGTCGAGCAGGGAGCGCTGGGGCGGCCGCTGGTGGGGATCTGCAACACGCTCTGGCATCGCGGGACGGACTATTACGCGGTGCCGTGGCGCGGCAAGTTCGCCACGGAGATCGGCGGGCCGACGCTGGGGCACGGGATTCACGCGATGGACTTTTTCCTCTGGCAGATGGGGCCGTGGAAAGAGGTGCGCGCGATGATCGGCACGCTGGACCGCGACATCGAGACCGAGGATATCTCGATGGCGCTGGTGAAGTTTGAAAGCGGAGCGATGGGGAGCATCATCAACACGGTGCTGTGCCCGCGGCAGGAATCCTACATCCGCTGGGATTTCCAGAAGGCGACGGTCGAGGTGAAGGGGCTCTATGGCTACAAGAATGAAAACTGGTCGTACACCCCCCTGCCGGCGCTGAAGGATGAGCCCGAGGCGCGGCTCTGGGAACAGCTCCAGACCGACCTGCCCAGCAGTCACGGGGCGCAGATCGCCCACCTGCTAGGGGCGATGAAGGAGCAGCGCCGCCCGGCCGCCAGCGGGGCCGAAGCACGGCAGACGCTGGAATTCATCACCTGCCTGTACAAGTCCGCCCTGACGGGGCGCCCGGTCGAGCGGGGCTCGATCCGGAAGGATGAGCCCTTCTATCGCCACGTGGCCGGGCCGCTGGCCGTGAAGTGAATCCCGAAATTCGAAGCACGAATTACAGAGTTGCGTGTTGAACCAATGAATCCCTCACCCAAACAGGATGTGATCGTGCTGGGCGCCGGGGCCTCGGGCGTGGCGGCGGCCATCGCGGCGGCACAGACCGGGGCCCGGACGCTGCTGATCGACAGCGGGCCGCTGGCGGGGGGAGAACTCATCAGCGGCATGCCGGTGGACGGCGCGATCAACGCCCGGGGGCAGTGGATCGTCGGCGGACCGGCGCGCGAGCTGTTCGAGGAGTGCCGGCGGCTGGGCGGGTACATCGGGCCGGTCAATGACTGGCGGCTGATCCGGTACGTCGCGTTCGATCCGGAGATCATGAAGGTGGCGGTGGTGAACGTGCTGCGCCGGCACAACGTGGAACTGCTGCTCTATACCTTCGTCCACGCCGTGGAGGCCAGGGACGGGCGCGTGAGCGCGATTCACGCGATCAACAAGAGCGGCCCCTTGCGCCTGGAGGCGGGGATGTTCCTGGACTGTTCCGGCGACGGCGACCTGGCGGTGATGGCCAGAGCGCACTGTCTGAGCGACGGGCCGGCCGGGGAGTTTCAGCCGATCTCGCTGATGTTCCGCATGTCGGGCGTGGAAACCGAACCGCTGCTGGCGTTTGTGCGCGACCATCCGGAGCATGTGGCGCTGGGAGAGAGCGACACGATGCGCGGCGGGCGAACCGATGCCCAGATCGCCCGGGAACTCTACGACCAGGGGCAGCCGGCCGTCTTTTTCAAGGGAAACGGGCCGCTCCTGGCCCAGGCCATCCAGCGGGGCCGGATGTATCCCACCGCCCTGATCATGATTCAGCCGACGTCGGCCGCCCGGAAGGAAGTCTGCCTGAACACCACCCGCATCGCCAACATCGACGCCACCCAGACGCTGCAACTGAGCCGCCAGCTGGGGCCCCTGATGGACCAGGCGCTGATCTGCACGCGGTTCATGCAGGAGAACGTGCCGGGCTTTGCGCAGGCGCAGTTCGCCGCGCTGGCGCCGCGGCTGGGCATCCGGGAGACCCGGCGCATCGCCGGGGAGACGGTCCTGAGCGGCGAGGCGGTGCTGGCGGGTGCCAAGTGCCCTGATGGGGTGGCCAAGGGGTGCCATCACGTCGACATCCACCAGGCCGGGACCGGGCAGATTCGCATCCCCGTGGCCAATGGGGGCTCGTATGACATTCCCTGGGGGTGCCTGGTGCCGCGCGGGCTGACCAACGTGCTGGTGGCCGGGCGCTGCTTCTCCTCCGACCGCCGGGCCAACGGCTCGGCCCGGGTGATGGGCCCGTGCATGGGCATGGGCCACGCCATCGGCACGGCCGCGGGCCTGTGCCTGCAGGATCATCTCTCCGACACCCGCCAACTGCCCGTGGCTGCGCTGCGAAGCACGCTGCAAACGCAAGGCGCCATCCTGACAGGAACGACGTAAAGGGGAGTTCTGTAGGCGGCCTCGCCGAGGCTGCGGCGAGGTCAACGACCTCGCCTACGAATCGACGGTGAATTCCACCAGCGCGTAATGACGAAACGGCGGAATGGCCAGCACCGGTCCGGCGAAGATGGGGGTGGGGAGCGGCTGGTCGGGGTGGTGGAAGCGGATGTCGGCCGCGCCGGGGGGCAGGTGGAGGCGACATTCGGCGATGGGCTGGCCGGCGGCCGATTGGTCGCGGAAGTGGATCAGTAGCCGACCGCCGGCCTGCTCGGCGTGAATCAGCACCTGGGGCGGCGCGTCGATGCGGAGGGTGGGCTGCCAGTGGGCCATCAGCGCTGCAAGCGTCCGGCGGGCGGCGGCCGAGGGGCGCACCTCATCGCGGCCCAGGTGCTGGGCGCTCTGGGTGATCCGGGTGTCGGCGGCGTTGAGGGGGTGGTGATGGATCCGGGGCCGGGCCAGGAAATCCTGCAGGTCGGATGCATCACGGGGAAGGTTCCATTCATCAAACCGGCCGCAATCGCCGGCGATCAGCGCACAGCGGCCCGGCTGCTGAGCGAAATCGGCAATCTGACTCAGGACGGCATCGGACAGGCAGGATTGCTGCCAGACAAGCAGCGCCCGCGCGGAGGCGGGAATGGGCTGGCCGGGATAGACAAACTGAAATGGGATGTGCCCGGCGAGCAGTTCCTGAATCAGGGCGGCCCACGGCCCGGCGTCGGTGGCGGCGGCGAGGGTAAGGGTGTCGGGGGCGATGAGGACGGCCACCTCGCTCCAGGGTTGGCGGCGATCCAGGGGGAGCGATTGCTCCAGAGCGCGGAAAAAGCGCACCGCCTGGGTGAAGGCGGGGAAGAGGGGATTGTCGTCCATCAGCAGGCGGTCGTGGTCCCCGGCGGCCCGGAGCGCCCAGTTGTTGCCCAGCCAGGCGGCATCATATGAAAACTCCTCGGCCAGCTGCGTCCAGAGCTGGGCGGGCGTGGCGGCAGGGCTGTGGCCATACGGCCCCTTCTGCCAGGCGCTGCTGAGGATGCGGTAGCCGCCCGCCTGCGCGTAGCTGTAGGCCAAAGCCTGGGAGACATACTGATCGCCCGCCATGCCGGGGAGGTTGCCGTTTTCGGCAAAGAGCACGTCAAAGACCTCCCCTTCGCGCGAGGGGTCGAACGACAGCTGGGCCTTGAAACCGGGCCGGCGCGGAAAGGCGGGATTGCCGATGTAGAGGGCATCGGCGCGGGTCTGCTTGATGCGGTCGCGGAAGCGGCCAAGCGCGCTCAACCGGCGCTGCACGCCGAACTCCATCCAGAGCTGCTGGAGGGGATCGGAAAAGGCCTCCTGCTCGCGCGGCAACGGGGGCGCGGCCACGTGATCGGCGTTGGGCAGGCCGGTGCGCTGGTCCAGATCGGGGCGCTGATTAAGCCAGGCGCGGAAGTCGGACTGACAGCGCGGGCACCAGCAATGCGGGTGGTAGCTGTTGTCCATGTGGATGCCGTCCAGGCCCAGGTGCAACGCCTCTTCGAGCACCCGTTCCATGTAGGCCAGGTAATCGGGGTTGCCCAGACAGGGAATGACGCGGTAATACGCGCCGCCCCAGGTGGCGGTTTCCCCTTGATACGTCCGGGCGCCCCACTGACCGGCATCAGGCTGCTCGGCCAAAAGCGTCTCCATGTAGAGGCTGGCGCCTTGGGTGTAACCGAAGACCTGGAGCTTCAGGTCGTGAGCGGTCTGGATGAACCGGCGCAGCCGGGGCCACTGCTGCGATTCCATCTCCAGCCCAAACCCCTTGTAGCACCAGGTGACCAGCGCCGTGACCCCGGCGTCGGCCAGGGCGCTGAGGGTGTCGGGGTGCTCAATGCGCTCGCGCCACGCCTCCAGCCAGGCGCCCCGCCCGAAATAGGGGGTGTTGGATCGGCCAATGCGGCGGTAGTGACGGTCAGGCTCCCATCCGGCCCAGGCCCAGCAGGGTTTCATTCAGGCTCCTTTCGGAGCCCATTCTACACGGTCCCCGCGATGGAATCGCGGGGGGCGCAGGCCAGGGCGCCGGACGTGAATGCCGCCCACACGCCCGTCACGCCGGCCGATCGGGGGCGGCGGATTTGAGGCTCTCGGCCTCGAGGAAGATGCGGCGCACGTCGGGATGCTTTTCCTGGATTTTCTTCTCCACCCGGTCCACGGTGCGTTCGATCTCCTCGACGCTCAGGCCGGGGCGGAATTTGATGTCCATGGTGAGCAGAACCTGATGCGGGCCCAGTTGCATCGTCAGGGGGCGGTCCACGCGCACGACGTGGGGGTCGGCCTCGGCCAGGCGCTTCATCTCCTGAACCGCCTCCTGATCGGCGGCCTCGCCCACAAGGAGGCCGCGGGTTTCCCAGGTGAGCATCAGGGCGACGACCGCCAGAGTAAGCCCGATGAGAATGGAGGCGCCCCCGTCGAAATAGGAATTGTCATATCGGTGGCCCAGGTAGACGCCCAGGAACGCCAGGAGCAGGCCGACGATGGCGGCGGCATCCTCGAAAACGATGGTATAGACGGTGGGGTCCTTGCTGCGGCGGAACGTGCGCCACCACCCCTCCTCGGCGCGCTTCTCGCGCATGAACTCGCGCAGCCCGACGGCGAAGGAGATGAGGGTGAAGACGGCGGCAATGCCCAGCACCCAGTAATTCCAGGCGGGGTTTTCCAGCGGAACCGGGTAAATCAGCTCGTGAATGCCGTCGTAGATCGTGACGCCGCCGCCCAGGCCGAAAATGACGATGGCGACGATCATCGCCCAGAAGTAGATTTCCCGCCCGTAGCCGAAGGGGTGGGAGGCGTCCGGCGGGCGGCGGGCGCGGTAGCTGCCCAGCAGGAGCAGCGCCGTGTTGACCGCATCCACGGTGGTGTGAATCCCCTCCGAAAGCATGGCGGAGCTGCCGGTGAAGGCGGCGGCGACGAACTTGGCGGCGGCGATGGCGACATCGACGACGATGCCGGTGTAGATGACGTAAATGTTGGAGCGGGAGGCCATGAGGGCGGTCCATTGCCGGTCGCCGGGGGCGCGCTTCTACCGCGCGGCGCTCAACCCCTGCAGGGTAATGGGGGCGCGGGAAATGCGCAACGACCGTTTTGCCAAACGAAAAACCCCCGGCCGAACGTCGGCCGGGGGCTTGTTGGACTTTGGGGAAAGGGATCTCAGTCCCAAACCACTCTCATGGGCCCTGCGTTTACCCGCGCAGAAGGGAAAGGGCCGCCTGAGGGGCCGCGTTGGCCTGTGAGAGGACCGTGGTCGCGGCCTGCGAGAGAATCTGCGACCGGGTCAGGTTGGCGGTCTCCTGAGCGAAGTCCGTGTCGCGGATGGCGCTCTGGGCCGCCGAGGCGTTTTCGAAGGCCACGCCCAGGCTGTTCACCGTCGAACCGATGGTGAACTTCTGGAACGCGCCCAGCCGGCCACGCAACTGGCTGACCTGCTTGATCGCCTTGTCCAGAATGTCCTGCGACTTGACCAGGTTGCCGCTGGACAGGTCGTTGTCGCCGCCGCTGGCCAGCGAGTTGAGGAACCCGCCGACCGTGGCGGAGCCCAGCGAGCTGGTCGAGACGTTCTGGATGCCGATCGTGGCCTTGTCCGACTCCGTCACCTTGGCGCCCAGGGCGAAGGTCGCCCCGCCGCCGGTGATGGTGAAGGTCTTGGAGTTGCCGGCGTTCAGGGCGTCGGTCATGTCCATCTCCACGTCCAGGTCGGCCGAGCGGTAGGTGATGCTCTTGCCGTGCGTGGTCGCCTGGGCCCCGTTGACGGTGACCTCGGCATCGGTGCCGGAGGCCTTGCCGCCCACGCCGCCGGTGACGGAGAAGCTGCCGGAATTGGCGCCCACCGCCACGACCGAGACGAACTGGTCGGAGCCGTAGCCGGTCGAGTTGAAATAGAGGTTGCCGCCGCTGACCAGGGCGCTGACGCCGGTGGTCTCGGAGATGTTGTTCACGGCGGTGGCAATGCCCGAGATCGTGGTGCTGGCGGCGAAGGAGAGGTCCTCCGTCCCCTTGTTCCCGCCGATCTGCAGGGTGACCGAACCCGATCCCAGGGTGCCGCTGGTGTAGACGACCTGCCCGGTGGTGGCGCTGTTGGTCACGTCCACGACGACGCTGATGCTCTTGCCGTCGGGCAGCCGGGCGGCGTTCACCTGCACGTTGTCGAACGCCGACGTGGAGGCGCTGGAGACGTTGTAGGCGTAGTTGCCGTTGAGGAGCTTCTTGCCTTCGAACTGGGTCGAACCGGCGATGCGGTTGACCGTGTTGAGGATCGAGTCCACCTGGAGCTGGTTCGCCTGCACTTCTTCGTTGCTCAAACCGCCGGAGTTGGCGGTCTGGCTGACCAGGCCCTGAAGCTCGACCAGCAGGTTGCTCACCTCGCTCAGACCACCCTCGGCCGTGCCGATGATGTTGCTGGCGCGGCCGGCATTGTCGATGGCGGTGGTGATGCCGGTCTGCTCGGCGCGGAGGTTCTCGCTGGCGATCAGGCCGGCGGGATCATCGGCGCCGCTGTTGATCTTCAGACCGGTGCTAAGTCGTTCCAGGCTGGTGTTCAGCGAGTCGTTGTTATTGCGCAAGACGCGCTGGGCAATCAGCGAGCTGACGTTGGTGTTGATTCTGCTCATTGTTAATGTCTCTCCATGACGGTTGGTCGCGCCGCCCCCGGATCTGCGGTCCTCGGCGGCGCGAGTGTCAGTCCCTTGATACGGCTATCGCCGGCGGAGCAGGGCCTCAACCACCGGCAGCCACTTGGGAGGCATCGCCCGTAGGGGGATGCCCCGGTCGCTCATATGTTCACGCTCCTTTCCCGCAAAGTCCGGTCCCGGCCGGCACCTTTGTCGCCGTCGGAACCTTCGTTGCATCGACGAGCCCAAGGGGCCCACTTTAGGTCAGGAGCGGACAAATCCGGGGAAGGAATTATTGGCCACAGAAGCGCGCGGCGCGACTTTTGCCTGCCGATTGGCGCGACAGGCGGGCGGGGGCGGCTATTATGGGACGAAGCGGAAAAACGAACCCGCCGATGAGCGCGGAGGCGGAAATATTTTCAATTTCCATCCCCCGCGCTCATCGGACGCGGTGTCGGCTAGTGGCTCAGAAGGGAGAGGATGCTCTGCGGGCTGGAGTTGGCCGTGGCCAGCACGGAGGTGCCGGCCTGGGTGAGAATCTGGGCCCGGGTCAGGGCGGAGGTTTCGGTGGCGAAATCAGCGTCGCGGATGGAACTTTCACTGGCGGTGACGTTCTCCATGGCGACGCTGAGGCTGTTCATATTCGTGTCGAGGGTGTTCTTCTCGAACGCGCCCAGCCGCCCGCGCAGCACCGCCACCTGACTGATCGCCTTTTCCACGATCTGCGAGGCCGCGCGGGAGTTGCCCCCGACGATCGTGCTGCCGCCGCCGGTGACGATGTCGTTGAGGAAGCCGATGGCGTCGTCGCCCAGCTTGCTGGCGGCGACGGAGGGGATGCCGATGTTGACCTGCTGGTTGCTGGAGACCTGCGGCCCGATCTGAAAGAGGGAGCCGCCGCCGGTGATGGCGAAGCTGGTGGTGCCGGTGCCCATGGTTTTGGACAGGTCAAACGCCATGTCCAGGCTGGCGTTGTTCATCTTGATGTGCAACCCGTCGCCGACGGTCAGCGCGCCGTTGACGGTGGCGACGGCATCCCGTCCCACCGCGCGGGTCTTGGCGCTGCCGCTGGTGTCGGTCGTGCTGAACCCGCCCGACTGGGCCGTTACCGAGACGAAGCTTTTGGTGCCGAAGTCGGCGGAATAGAACGCGATGCCGCTGGCGGCGTTGGCGGAGTTGATCAGGGCCGCCGACACGCCCGTGGTGTCCTTGATCTGGTTCACCGCGTAGGCGACCGCCGAGGCCTTGGTCCCCTGCGTGAAGGTGAGCGTGTTCACCCCGTTGTCGCCGGCGACCTCGATGGTCACGTTGCTGGCCACGGCGCTGCCCCGGAACTGAAGCGCCGCCGGCTGGGCGCTGGTGACGACGTTCACCTGGATGGGAATGTTGGTGTTCGGGCCGAAGTTCGCCTGGTTGATCTGAAGCGACTGGATGGCCGACTTGTTCACCCCGCTGGTGATGTAGTCCAGCGAGCCGTTGAGCAGGTGCAGCCCCGCGAACGTGGTCGTGTTCGAGATGCGCGTGATCGACTCGACGGCCGAGTCGATCTGCAGCTGGTTGGCGGAGATTTCATCCGGGGAGAGGGCCCCGGAGTTGGCCGCCTGCACGACCAGGCTCTTGATGTTCAGCAGCAGCGAGGCCACCTCGTTGAGCGCGCCCTCGGCCGTGCTGATGACGTTGCTGGCCCGCTGCGAGTTGTCGATCGCCTGGTTGATCCCCTGGATTTCGCTGCGGAGCCCTTCGCTGGCGATGAGGCCGGCGGGGTCGTCGGCCCCGCGGTTGATGCGCAGCCCCGTGCTCAGACGCTGCAGGGTGCTGTTGAGCGTCTGCTGCGACTTGGCCAGACCGCGCTGGGCGGTGAGGGACGCAACGTTGGTGTTGATACGCGACATGTCAATCCTCCTTGATTGATCGTTGAAGCCTGGAGCCGGGGGTCCGGATGGGTCCACTCCGTTTCATCCGGACCCGGGGCGCCGGCTCGGCTCTAATCCTGTTTGCCCGGAATTTTCGGGGCGATGCGGGTGAGGCCCGAGAGATCTTCCGGCTTCACCTGGGCGGCCTGGCGATTCTCACGGCGAATCGCCTCATATACTTCCTTGCGGTGGACGGACACTTCCCGGGGGGCATTGATGCCGAGGCGGACCTTGTCGCCGCGAATGTCCACCACGGTCACTTCAATGTCATCCCCGATCATGATTGTCTCATCTCGCTGACGGGACAGCACCAGCATACTGGCTCCTTCCTGAATCGCGCTCCCGGCCGCGGTGGCCGGGGCGCCTAGCACTGGATGCCACGCGACATCCGTGTCGCGCGGGATTGCGCGGCCCTTGATTATGGCCGCGCTTTGGGGCTCCGGCGCGGACCGCCAACGGAATTTCCGGCCTTCCCTCCTCCCGTCGGATCGGAAACGGTCCGACTGGGCGGATGGTCCGGATTATCCGGGCAGGCCCCGCGCCGGGGGCCGCTAGGCCGACTTGGCCAGCGGCACCTGCGTCTCCAGCTCCAGCAGCGGCTGGCGGGTCGTCCACTTCTTATCGGTGAGCACCACCTGGCTGCCCAGGCGGTTGGCCGCGTTGATGACCAGGGGGCCCAACAGATTGCCCGTCAGCCAGGCGCCCACCTTGTTGCAGATCACAAACACCTGCACGTGCGCCGGATCCTCCAGCTCGATCTCTTGCTGGGTCTCCTCCCGCACGGGCGCTTCATAATCCTTGAAGAACGTCGTGGGATCGGTGACGACGAACGCCAGGTTCGGATCGTCCACGCTCTGGAGCCAGAAGAAGTAGTTGCCCTCCCCGCTCTGAATCAGGGCGAAACGGCGGTGCTCGGGAAACCCGAGCATCCCCCGGGGAAAGGTGATGATCCGCTGGTCATCCACCTGCATGGCGCCGAAGCGCGTCGATTGAATCAGCATGCGAACTCCATTTCTCTGACGACGGCCACCATGGTCGCGTCGCTGGTCGCGGCATCCGCCGCACAGGGGCAATTCCCCGCTCCGCTCCGGCGGAGAAAGGGCTTGCGCCGATTTTGCGCCCGGCCGGCGGAATTTTCCGCGCGGCGACCGGGTTTATTGCTTCTAATACGCACTTCCTCTTCGTCTCATAACTTGCATAGCAACCGCCGTGCCAGATCATTTGAGAAAATCCAGGAGCGACAGGTTCATCGTCATCGCCCCCGTCTGCAGCGTCGCCTGAAGCGCGTTCTGCAGGGACTGAAAACGCGTCACCGTCTGCGTGAAGTCCGCGTCGGCCAGTTGCGACAGCAGCGACTGCGTCGCCACGTTCTCATCAGCCAGCCGGTTCTGGCGGGCCTCGATCTCCTGAACCGACGCCCCCGTGCCGCCGCGCAGCCGCGTGATCCGGTCCAGGTCCGCCTTCAGCGCCTCGCCGGCCGCCGTGATCGCGTCCTGGTCGTTGCCTTCCAGGGCGTCGCGCAGCTGGCTCAGGTGCGCAAAGACGCCCGAGGCGATGACCGGATTCACATCCCGACCCGTGATCGTCCCGGCGGCGGCCGGCTGATCCAGCCCAAGGTCGGCCGCGGCCGTGGAGTAATTCAGCGCCGTGACCGTGAAGGGATTGGCCCCGGCCGTGGGATCGGTCAGGACGATGCCGTTGCCGTTGGGGTTCAACCCGGCGATGGGCGTCCCGGCGGCCGTGTTGATGGTGTCGATCACATCCTGCACGGTCGTCTCGCCGCTCAAATCCACGTCGAAGCTGCTCCCGTCGCTCAGGGCGATCCGGAAGTCGGCCCCATCGGCCATGCCCACCCCCTTGCCGTCGTTCAATTCACTCAACGGGGTGGCGGCGTTGAAACTGCGGATGCCCAGTTGCGTGGCGGTCGCTCCCCCCGCCTCGGCAATCGTCATTTCCGTGCCCTGGGTCGCGTTAAGCAGGTTGATGCCGGTGCCGTCGGCGTTGATCTCCGCCCGCACCCCCAGCCCCGCGCCATTGATGGCGTTGAGCATGTCCTCCACGGTGCTGGCCGAGGCGAAGCTGATGGTCTTGGCTCCCTGACCGCTGGTGATGGTCAGGCCCGTCGGGTCCAGCCCCGCCCCGGCGCGAAGGGAGGCCAGCGGCGTCAGCAGCGTGAGGCTGGGGCGGACGCTGTCGCCGCTGAGCGGCACGCCGGCCCCGGCGCCGGTCTTGCGCGCGATCCCCAGGGCCGCCGCCATCCCGCCGCCCCCCACGTCGGTGACGGTGATGTTGTCCCCCGCCCCGCCGCTGAGGACCAGATGCTGCCCGTCGGGACCGCCGATCGAAGCCGTGATGCCGCCGACGCCCGCGGCGTTGATCGCGTTGATCACATCCCCGATGTCATCCGCCCCCGTCAGGTCGATGGTGGCGGTGGTCGTGCCGTCGCTCAGCGCGATGACGCCCGGCCGGACGCCGTCGCCGCCGCTCCCCTTGAGGTCCGCCAGGCGCGTGGCGGGGGTCATCGCCGGCGAGAGATCGGCCGTTCCCTGCACGCGCGTCGAGAGCGCGCCAAAGACCTCCTGCCCGTTGATCGTCAGCGGCAGCATCGTATTCGGATCCACCGCGTTCTTCAGCACCGAGCCCGAGCCGACGAACGTGACGCCGCCGCTGCTCTCCACAAAAGGCGCTGTGCTCCCCTGGTCCCCCCCAAAAAGGTACATCCCCTGATACTGCTTGTTGGCCAGCGACAGGACCTGGCGGTAGAGGCTCTGGACGACCGCCGCCGCCCCGGCGCGGGCGTTGGGCGTGACATCCGATCCGACGTTGGCCGAGGCGAGCGTCTGCGCCTGCTGGAGCTGGTCGGTGATGTCCCCCAGCGTCGAATCGGTCGCGCTCAGGAGGCTGTTGGCCTTGGTGAGATTATCCCCATACGCCTGCCGCTGCTCCAGCGTCTTTTGCAGTTGCATGATGATGGCCGCCGAGCCGGGATCGTCGCTGGGGCTGGAGAGCCGCTGGCCCGTCGAGAGCTGGTTCTGCACCTCCAGCAGTTGCTGCTGGAGCCGGGGCAGCTGGTTGGTCGCGACGCTGGTTTGCAGCAGGTTGCTGACGCGGGCGAGTTGGAGGGGAAGAATGGCCATATGTAGGATCCGCTTCAGCGGACCATCCTGTTTAATCGAAAAATAACCGGTCCGCTGAAGCGGACCCTACGCTATCCCATCTGCAAAAGGGTCTGCATCATTTCATCCACCATGCTGATGAGCTTGGCCGCGCCCTGGTAAGCGCGCTGCTGGCGCATCAGATTCACCGCCTCCTCATCCGTGCTGACGCCGCTGAGCGCCTGGCGCTGCGCCTGGAGCGTCTGCTGAACCGTGCGCGTCGCCTCGGCGTTGGTCTTGGCCGTGTTGGCCGAGACGGCCAGCGCGTCGATGATGCTCTGGTAGTTGTCCTTGAGGCTCACCCCCCCCAGCGCCGCCACCGGGTTCGATTCCATCGCCGCGATGGCCGTGGCGGTCTGGTTGTCCGCCGAGTCGCCGTTCCCGGCCGCGTTGATCAGCGAGGGCTCATTCTGCACCGTCGCGTTGACGGCGATGTCCGCGGCCGTCGTGCCGGTGAAGAAGGTGTTGATCCCCAGCGCCGCCAGCGCCCCGCTGGAGTCCTGGCTGAAGCCGAAGCTGACCGCCGGACTGTCGCTGGAGATCGTCAGCTTGCCCCCGCTGACGCTGGCCGAAAGATTCGGAATGGCATCCAGTTGGGCGGCCAGATCATTCAACGTGGTGTCATCGCCGTTGAGCCCATCCAGATCGACCTTGATCAGCGTGCTGGTCTTCAGACCGGTGGATTTGTCGGTCACATGCACCACGAAGCTGCCGTTCTGCGGCGTAAAGGCAAGGGCGGCCGCCGGATCGTTCAGCGCGGCGTCCGGATCGACGGCGGCGTTGGTGGCGGTGACGCTGTTGAAGCCCTCCAGCCCCTGCCCGGAGGCGTGGATTTTGTTCAGCTCGAAAATGAAGTTGCTGGTGAACTGGTCCAGCTGGTCGATCGCGCCGTTCAGATCCCCGTCGCGCACTTTCGACAGCGCGCCCAGTTGGCCGGAGCCGTCGAGGTTCATCCGCCCGTTGTCCGCCTTGAAGACGACGGTGGCGGTGAGCTGGCCGTCGATCGTCCGCTGCTGGAGGGCGACCCCCCGGCTGGTGGTGTTGACGATCAGCGGCTCGGAGCCGACGTACACATTCACGATCCCGTTGTCCTGCGGGACGGTGGTGATGTTGATCAGCTTCGACAGCTCCGACAGAACCGCGTCACGCTGGTCGCGCAGCCCGTTGGCCGACCCGCCGGTGCCCGCCTCGGCGGTGACGATCTTTTCGTTGAGCTGCGCCACCTGCGTCGCCAGCTGGTCGGCGTTGGACGCCAGCGACGCCATGCTCTGGTCGGCGTCGGAGCGCAGGTTGGTCAGATCGCCGCCGATGGTCTGAATCCAGTGGGCCAGGTCCTGCCCGCTCTGGAGGACCACCTGCCGCAGCCCGGTGTCCTGGGGCGTGTTGGCCAGGCTCGACCAGCTGTTGAAAAATTTGCTTAGCCGCGTGGACAGATCCTCATCGCCCAGCTCATTGAACACCGACTCGATGCGCCCCAGCCACTGCTGCGTGGTGTCGGCCCCCTCGGCGTCCGAGGTGCTGCCGCGCAGCCGCCCTTCCAGCGCCTCATCGATCTGCCGCTGAATGCCCGTGAGCATCACGCCCGTCCCCGCAAACAGGCCCGGGCGGATCTGCTGATCCGGCGAGGGGGACAGACGGTTGACCTGGCGCGTGTAGTTCGGATCGCCGGCGTTGGCGATGTTGTTGCCCGTCGTCTGCAACGCCGCCTGCTGAACCGCCAGGGCCGAGGCTCCGATGTTGAGTGCGCCAATGAGGGACATAGCCAGTTGCCTGTTGCCTGTGGACGGCCTCGCTGAGGCCGCGGCGGGATCAATCACCCGCCTGCCGCGTGATTACCCCACCGCCTCCATCACGCCGATCCGGCCCGCCACGCGCGGGATGCCGGCCTTGGTGTAAACGCCCGTCTGCTGCATCGCCCCGCCCAGGAGGCGCATCGCCGTGTTCAGATGCCCCAGCACCGCCCCCGCCAGCCGCGAGGCGATGTGCGAGCGCTGGGCCACCGCTTCCAGCAGCGGCTTCAACTCCGCCCGCAGCTTCATCAGGGCCGGGCCGTAATGCGGGTCCGTCCGCGCCAGCTCCGCCAGCGTCACCGGCTCCGCCAGCCGCAGCTGCCGCGCCCGCTGAACCGTCAGCGCCACCCGGCGCCGCTCAAGCTGCACGATGCGCATGCGCGTCGCCTCCTGTCGCCGGCCCGCCTCCTCCATCGCCGGCAAATCCATCCCCTTCATCGCCGACTGGTGCGCCTCCAGCGCCGCCAGCAGCGCACGGTGCTCGGCGATCAGCCGCTTCAGGACCTGTTCAAGCTCGGAGATCGGCGGCGACATGGATCCTCACGTTCTGAAATGGATTCGGTTTCCGCGCAGCGCCCGGCTTCGCCCCTTGGGAGGCCGGCGGCTGCGCGGCGGCCGCCTGGCGGGCCGCGCCCTTTTCAATGTGGCGGACGATGCTCCTCACCAGCTTGTTTCCCTCCCCTTTGGCCATGCGGTCGGCCAGCGTCTGGTCCAGCATCGCGCTGAACATCTGCCCCCCGCGCCCGCCGTCGAACAGCTCGGACTTGAAGGGGCTCTGGCGCATCTGCTTGAGCAGCTGCCCGTAAAAAGTCTGGGAGACAAGCTGCTGGGCCGCATGCACCAGTTGCTTGTGCCGGTTCGGCGCCGCGACGTGCGCTTCGGGGGTGGGGGTTCGGGCATCCGGGGACTCCAGTCCCTTGTACCCCGCTGAAAATGAGGGCGATCCAACGGTCATTGCGTCTCCGACGCCTTGGGCGGGATGGGTCCCCCGCCCTACTCCACAATCAGTTTCGCGTGCAGCTTGCCCGCTTCGTACAGTTCCTTGACGATGGTGATCCGGTCTTCCGCCGGCACCTTCAGTTGATCCAGCGCGTTGACCAGGTCCTGCAGCCGCGCTCCCCCCTGCCCGGTCGTGTCCAGCGAAATCACATCCTTGGTCCCGATCACCGGATTCCGCGCCGTCGGCACCGGCGTCGGCGTGATCGTGCTGATCGTCAGCCCGCGGTGGCTGATGACCACCGGGCTGATCTCCACATCCCCCGTGACGATCATCGTCCCGGTCCGCTCGTTGATCAGCACCCGCGCTTCGGTGGGTAGTTGCGGCACCGGAAGGCGCTGCACCCGGCTGATGAAGCTGTCGGGACGCTGCAGCTCGATCGGCGGAATCGTCACCACCACGTTCTTCGGATCGACCACCACCGCGATCGTCTGGTTGTCGCTCCCCTCGGCCTCGTTGATCACCTTGGCGATCGTGCTGGCCATGGTCCAGCTGGCAGACGGATCATCCAGAATCAGCGTGAACTTGCCCCGCTCGATGTACTGCGCCGGCAGGTCCGTCTCCATGATCGCCCCCCCCTTGACCACGCCGACCGTCGGCGTGCTGGTATCCTCCAGCACCAGCGGCCCCTGCGCCAGGGCGAAGATGCCGCTGCCGGGCAGAGGCCCCTGCAGCGGCGTGACGAACAGCCGACCGCCCCGCAGGCTCGTCGCCGCGCCGATGCTGGTCACGTACACATCGATCCGGTCCCCGTCGCGCACCCCGTTAGGCGGGACGGTCGCGGTGATGCTCACCAGCGCCACGTTCTGCACGGCCGCCAGTTCCTGAATCGTTGTCGGATCGGCGAACTTCCCCAGCATGCCCGCCAGCGGGCGGATCGCCGGAAGGAATTTCCCCCCGTCCCCCGTCCCGTTGAGCCCGTAAACCAGCCCCAGCCCCGTCAGGATGTTGGAGCGCTGCCCACCGATGCGCGTGATGTCGGCGATCTTCACCGCATACGCCGGTCCGGCCCCGAAGGCCAGCAGCAGGAGGATGGTCAGGTATTTCCGCATAAGGGGCCGCCGGCCGACCGTGGTCCGTGATCCGTGGGCCGAGAGACCCCATTTCAGATCACGGACCACGCGCCAGGTCCAATAACCTTATCGGTCAGAAGGGGTTCACAGCGTCCAATAATTTTGTGAGCCAACCGCGCTTGGTGGCGTCACGGATCGATCCGGTGTGGTTCTTGATCAGCTCCAGGTCATACAGCTGCGTGCTCAGGAGCGTGTTGTCCGGCATCACATCTGCCGCCCGGCAGGTGCCGGTGAGGATGAAGACCTGCTCCTCGTCGTCGGTCTTGATGCTCTTGCGCGCCTGGAGAATCAGCGTGCCGTTGGGCTTCACGTCCAGCACCTCGGCCGTGATGCGCCCCGTGAAGCTGTCGCTGCGGTCCATCGCGCCATCCCCCTTGAATTCCCGATCGACGCTCCCCTTGATCTCCAGCGGCGAGCTGATCGCGTCCCCGCTCAGGTGCAGGTTCTTCAGATTCAGCTTGATGAAGTTCTCCAGCTTCGCGTCCAAATCGTTCTGCCGTTTAAGATCGGTCGAGGCCTGCGAGCTGAACTCGCTCTGCTCGCGCACGATGATCGTGATCAGATCATGCTTCTTGAACGACTGGGGCTGCGGCTCGGGAACGGCGAAGAAACTCACATCCGAGAGCCCGGCCTGCCGGGGGTCAGCCTGCCGGGACAGCGTCGCCCGCAGCAGCGAACCGCCGCTGGCGCGCAGCGCCGTCGCCGTGTCCGGACGCGGCGCCGCCTCCGGCAGCACCGGACGCTGCGCCTGCCCCATCGCCAGCCCGCAGCAGATGCCGTACAGCGCCAGAAGCACAATCCCGATCCGTATGGCGTGATCATTGGCCATGGGCCACCTCCATTCCCCCGAGCCGAGTGGTCTGAGGACCGGTGACGACCGCCTCGTACACATCCCGCGTCTGTTCATTGCGAACCCGAATCGTCTGCCCGAACGCCCCGTTCTCCATCGCCCGCCCCGCCGTCTTGATCTGCACCCCCCCCTGCGAAAGCAGCACCGTCACCAACTGCCCCGTGCGCACCAGCGGCACCGCCTCCACCATGCGCGCCGTCAGCACCGTGCCCGGCTTGAGCTCCCGCGCCGCCTGCTGGCCCAGCACCTGGTCCATCGTCAGCAGCGGCTCATCCCCCAGCCGCCCCACCAGCGTCCGGCGGCTGACCACATCATCCGGCCGGATGATCTGCCGGTACGCCAGCGGGCGCACCAGAACCACCTGCTGCTGCCACGCGAACGCGTCGGCCCGGATGTGCGCCTTCTGCGACGCCTCGCCGGCGAAAATCGTCACATCCCACGCCACGTTCCCCAGGTTGTAGACCCGGGTCGGCTCGAGGTTGAACTTGAACTGCGGGGTGGCCAGGTTGAGCACCTTGTCATCGGCCGGGTTGAAACGCATCTGGATGGAATCGGCCGGCAGGGAAAGACGCTGCGCCAGATCCTGAACCAGCCGTTGCCGCAGGGTCTGAACCTCAACCCGCTGCGAATCGCCCGCCGACGCCATAGCGGCCGGGGCCGGACGGGTCGCCGGAAGCACTGCGGGCGCGGGCGCCGCCTCCGCCTTCCGCTGATTCGTCTTCGGCTCATGCGCCGCAATCCACTGCCGCAGCGCATCCCCCTCATTCAGCCGCACATCCGAGCGGCTGACCATGCACTGAATCGGCCCGCCGAAGCGGATCATCGCCAGGTTCACCCCCGCCTCGCTCAGGGTCTGCTTCAGCTGCTCCATGCTCCAGGCGCGATACGGGTGGTCGGCCGACAGGCGAAAAAGAACCAGGTCCCCCAGCGGATCGAAGACCGGCGCGTCCGCCTGCGACCAGCGGCAAATCTGCCTGAGATGCACTTCCTCCCCGATGACCGTCGCCTCTGCCTTGAGCTCCAGGGCGGCCGGCCGCGCCTCCACGCCGGCCGGAACAAACTTTTCGCCCCCCCCCGCCGGAGGGATCGGCGCGCCGTAGCCCCACTGGTGCAGGAGCGTCTGGGTGGCCCAGACCAGAATCGTGAAGGCCACAAGCACCCGAACGGTTGTCTTTCGCCCCAGCGGGCGTCCATTATCCCTCATAACGCGACCTCCATGTCGCCCAAAGCCGGTGTTGAGTGCTAAGCGCTGAAAATTGACGCCGCACCCATCACCCGTCACTCACCCCCTACCCGCGTCGGAGATTCCCGATCGTCTGCAGCGCCTGGTCGGCCGTCTGGATCGATTGGCTGTTCAGTTCAAACGCGCGCTGGGTCTTGATGAGCGTCACCAGTTCCTTCACCGGATCGACGTTGCTCGCCTCCAGAAACCCCTGGAGAAGCGTGCCGGCGCCATCCGCCCCGGGCGTGGAATCCCGCGCCGGCCCGGAGGCGTCCGTGACGGTGTAAATGCTTCCCCCGAGCATGTTCAGCCCCTGGGGATTGATGAATTGCGAGATTTTCAACTGCCCCACCGTCTGCTTCGAACTGGTGCCGGGCCGCAGGACCTGCACGGTCCCGTCCTTGTTGATCGTGATGTCCGTGGTGCCGGTGGGAATCTGGATCGTCGGCTCCAGCTTGTATCCATCCCCCATCCCCAGCACCAGCTCCCCGTTGTTGTTGATGAAAAAGTTGCCGTTGCGGGTGTAGCCAAACCCGTCCCCCACCGAATCCAGAATCTTCACCTTGAAAAAGCCGTTCCCCTCGATCCCCACATCGAGCGGCCGCCCCGTGTTCTCCATCGACCCCTGTTCCATGTTCACCTGAGTGTTGCTGATCTTGGTGCCCAGCCCCACGTAGATGCCGGCCGGCGCCACATCCCCGGCCGCGTTGGTCGCTCCCGGCTGCTTGAGGGTGAGGTACATCAAATCCTCAAAGTTCACCCGGCTGCTCTTGAAGGCCGTGGTTTCGGCGTTGGCCAGGTTGTTGGCCACCACGTCGATGCGGGTGCTGAGCGCCCGAAGCCCGGTGGCGGCGGAATGGAGAGCGGCAATGGCCATGGCAATACCTCGGCAGATTCGGCGGCGGCGTCCTTCAGGGGTTATCGGACCGCCCCCGACCTCCGCTTGAGAAAGAAGTCGGGTGGGCACTGCCCACCTGCCGCCAGTCCCGCCAGTGCCCCCACTGGCGGAATCGTGAAACAGGCTTCCAAACGGCTCTGTAGGCGATCTTCGTTGAA
>JBIQLO010000047.1:0-22291 GCA_044464175.1 Planctomycetaceae bacterium
CCAGCACGCCGTGCGGCTTGCCGTTGCCGTTGATGGCGTAGCCCAGGTTCAGGAATTCGCAGTTTCGGACCAGCAAATCGACACCCGAGGCCATGATGGCGAAGGGTCCCTCTTCGTTGGTTTCGTTGGCCAGGGCCGGGGTATCGAAGGAGAGCCCTTCGACCACGTCGTTGTGGCCGCTGAGGTAAATCGAGTTGCCCCAGTTGCCGGACCAGTTGATGCGCGGCTTGTTCCCCGAGCCGTAGGCGCCGATGTAGACATTCTCATAGGGGACATTGAGCGACTTGTCCATGGTGTAGGTCTGGCCGCTCTTGAAGAGAACCCGGGTGTTGTCGCCCAGAAGCTGCTGGAGGCGGGCCATGGAGCGGACCGCCTGGTCCTGCGAGAGGCCGCTGTTGGCGTCGTTGCCGTCGGCGGCGACGTAGATGGTGCGGCGGGTGTCGGCCAGGATATTGACCGTCTGGCGCGAGACGCTGGTGGCGCCGGTGGGATCGGTCAGGGTGAGGGTGATGGTGTACGTGCCGGCGCGGTCGTACACGTGGGCGGCGTTGAAGCCGTCGAGCTGGTTGTATTTGGCCTGGTTGCCGCTGGCGTCCACATCACCAAAGTCCCAGTGATACCGGACGTTCAGCGGATCGTACTGGCCCAGGGTCGAGGCGGAGGCGTCGACCTGGACGGCGCTGCGGGCATAACCGGTCTGGCCGAGCACCTCGAACGTGGCTTTCACCTGGGAACTGGGGTTGGCGTTGGCGCCGCCGCTGTTCGTGGGCTGCTGAACCGGAGGCGGCTCATCCGGGACCTGGGGCTGGGTGGGGGTCTGGTCGCTGCTGCCGCTCGAAGGGGCGGTGCCGCCGAAGATGGGGTTGGGGGCCATGGGCGTGCCCACGCTGCCGACATCAAGCACCTGCGACTGCTCCGCGCCGGCGATGCCGTTCTTGATCGGCGTGACGATGACGCCGAAGATCCGGTCGCCGATGGGGAGGGAGAAGGTGACGGGCAGTGAGCCCTGGCAGGCGAAGACGCGCGGCGTCACCTCGTTGCTCTGCACCTGCACCAGGTAGTCGACGCCGGCCTGGGCGTCGGCGGTGACGGTCACCTGCCGTCCGCTCCAGGTGATCTTGAGATTTTTCACCTCGGGCAGGTCGCGGTTGGTGACGGAGCCGGGGTCCTGCACGGGCCCGATGACCGGGGCATCCACGTCGCCGGTGGTGAGGATGGGCTGGCCCTGGGCATCCAGGTCCATGATCAGGTTGCTGCCGCCCCGGGCGTCAATATTGTCGTTGCCCCGTCCGGCGAAGATGGTGTCATCCCCACCGCCGCCCAGGACGGTGTTGTCCCCTTCGCCGGCGCTGATCCAGGTGGGGAGCGTGATGGTCTGGTCGATGGTGATGGCGTCATTGCCCGCCCCGCCGAATGCCTGGATGCGCTTGACCTGATCCAGGGCGTAGGTCTGAGAGAGATCCCCGGCCTGGGCGGTCAGTTTCGATCCATCGAGGCGGACGCTCAGGGTGGTGCCCGCCTGGGCATCTCCGGCAAGGGTGAGGACCCCGTCGGCCAGCGTGACGGTGGAGAGCATCTGACGGCGTTCCAAAGCCTCCAGCACCGCGCGGCGAACGTTCCGATTCTGTTTCTGCGATTTCACTGCATTTCCTCCGGCGAAAAACATCTATTAATTTTTCGGGAGGAAATATGGGGGGCTTGGCTGAAATGGGAGGTTTTATTTGACCTACAGGGGGGCAAGGCATGGTAGAAGCTCCCTAAACGGCGTATTCGGAACCTTCAGGGAAAGTTATCGGACCGCTGAGGCGGAAAACGGGTTGCTTTGGGCAAAAAAAAGGCCGCGGATGGGGGGGATCCGCGGCCGAGGCTCCCCGTTGCCGGGGAGGTTGTCCGGAGGGGGGTCCGGACAGAGGAATAGAGTCGGGGGTTGGAGAAGGAGGGGGGGGGAACCTTCTCCGGGGAGACCCCCGACAAACAAGGCCGGGTTGTCTGTCCGACAACAGGGCCTTCGGCATCCCCGGTTGGGGGATGGATGTGAGGGACTATAGCAGCAGGATTGGTGAAATCAAGCGGCGGATAGAACGAGGGATCGCCACGGGGAGATTGGAGGCGGTGTCTCGATGAGGCAGCGTCGGAGGCAGCGATCCCGCCTGCAGAAGAGATTTCAGGAATAGAGTGTCACGGTGTCGCCGATCTGGAGGCCGAGCTGGTTTTTGGCCGAGCCGTTGCGGACGGCGATTTCCAGCAGGTCGGCGCTGTTGATCAGTGCCAGGGGGGCTCCTTCGGGAACCTGACTGTAGGTGGCGACGATTTGGAGGGGGTGGCCTTTTGCCTCGACAGCGCGGACGGATTCGTGGAGGTTTTCGGCCGGCATGTCGGTCCAGGCGTTGCCGAAATGATCAATATAGATGATGCGTGCGTCGCGGGCATGAAGGCAGGCGGGTTTGATCGGCAGGAGAATCGGGTCGTCGATGGGGCGGGCGACCTCGGTGGGCATGGGGAGGTGGGCCATGCTGGCGGCGATGGGGGCCATGACATCGCGTCCCTGGAATGTCCTGCTGGCGGAGGGGGACTGCCAGGTGACTTCATAGGCCTTGCCGCCGCCATGACGGCGCCAGGTCCAGGTGATAAGGCCGTTGTCGGGACAGACGATCCACTGGCCGCGGATGTCGCCGATGAGGATGCGGCGGTCGCTGCCGACGCCGGGGTCGATGACGGCCAGGTGGACGGTGCCGGTGGGGAAACTGGCCACCGCACGCTCGAGGGCAAAGGAGCCGGCCATGACATCCTGGGGGGGGATGAGGTGGGTGATGTCGACGAGGCGGGCATCCGGCAGGCGCTGCAGCAGAACGCCTTTCATGGCGGCGACATAATAATCGGCCAGTCCGAAGTCACTGAGCAGGGTGATGATGTGTGCGGGCATGGGGGTTGCTCCTGTTTCAAGCGGCCTCACGCATTCTAGGGTATTTTCGGCAGTGGGGGGTATAAAATAATTTGAGGGAGAGGAGCCTTTGCCATGAGCCAGCCTCCGGCCCAATCCGCGTCGGAAGAGATGATCCGGCACCAGCTGGTGGAGCGTGGGATCAGCGACCCGCGCGTGCTGGAGGCGATGCGGGCGGTGCCGCGCGAGCGGTTTTTCCCGCCGGGATTGCAGAAAGAGGCGTATGCCGATCAGGCGGCGCCGATCGGGTTTGGGCAGACCATCAGCCAGCCGTACATCGTGGCGCTGATGACCCAGGCGCTGCGGGTGGAGCCGGATCACCGGGTGCTGGAGATCGGCGGGGGGAGCGGCTATCAGACGGCGGTGCTGGCGCGGCTGGCGGGGGAGGTGTACACGATGGAGCGTCTCAAGTCGCTGATGGATGAGGCATGGCACCGGCTGATGGACCTGGGGTTTCGCAACATTCATTTTCGGCATGGGGACGGCACGCGCGGCTGGCCGGAAGCCATGCCGTTTGACCGGATTCTGATCGCGGCGGCCGCGCCGGCATTGCCGGCGTTGCTTTTGAAGGGGCAGTTGAAGGAGGGGGGGCTGGCGGTGCTGCCGGTGGGGCCGGAGGACCAGCAGGAGCTGCTGGCGGTGCGGCGACAGGGGGATCGGCTGCAGACGACGACGATTATTCCATGCCGGTTTGTGAAACTGATCGGGCAGGAGGGGTGGGAGGAGTAGGGCAGGCATAGGGCCTGCCTTCCTTTGCGACAGAGACAGGCGGGGCGCCTGTCCTACGAACCGTCGCGGGCGGCGGCGGGGATATTCAGGCGGTCGCCCACCTTCACGCCGGTCCGGTCGGCGGCGCCCTGGTTCAATTCGATGGCGTATTTGGCCGGCTTGTCGCTGTGGATGCCGGTGAGGTCGTAGGGCTTCATTTGCTTGATGGCGACGACCGTGCCGTCGGCGTCCAGGTAGAGGATGTCCAGGGGAATGCGCGTGTCCTTCATCCAGAAGGAGCGGGGGGCGGTGTCGGGAAAGACGAAGATCATGCCGTGGTCGGCCGGCATGGAATCGCGGAACATCAACCCGCGGTAGCGGTCCTCGGGGCGGGCGGCGATTTCGAGAGTGAAGGTTTCGTTTCCGATTTTCATGGGGGTGGTGGTGAGGTGGCGGGTGGGGGAGGCGACCTTGGCGCAGCCGGGCATGGATAGAAGAAGACAGAGGACCGAAGACAGAAGCAAAGAGGCACGAAGGCACGAAGGGACGATGGCAGGCACGGGAGAGTTGCGCCCTGGCTCGTCGCTTCGTCGCTTCATCGCTTTCTCCTTCTGGCTTCTTTCTTGCGTCTTGAGCCTTTGGCCTTCTTCCAACGTCATTTTACTTTTCCTCATTCCGCCCCATCATATCGGGCATGAAAATCTATACCCGCACAGGTGATAAGGGGCAAACGGGGCTGATCGGCGGCCGGCGCGTGGCCAAGACGGATGAGCGCATGGAGGCGTGCGGCGCTGTGGATGAATTGAATGCCGCGCTGGGTTGTGCGCGGGTGGCGGCCGATGCAGCGCTGGGCGGGGCGCTGGGGGCGATTCAAAGCGATTTGTTTTTCATGGGAGCGGCCCTGGCGACGCCGCCGGAGAAGGCGGGAAGCGCACCGGCGCTGGACGGGTCGGCCGTTGGCCGGCTGGAGGCGGAGATTGACGCGGCCGAGGCGCAGCTGGCGCCGCTGCGGAATTTCATCCTTCCCGGGGGAGGGGAATCGGCCGCCCGGCTGCACCTGGGGCGCTCCATCTGCCGGCGGGCCGAGCGGCGGGTGCTCCAACTGCACCAGCGGGAGGCGGTCGCGCCGGTGATTTTGCAATACCTCAACCGCCTGAGCGACTGGCTGTTTGTGCAGGCGCGGCTGGCGAACCATCGGGCGGGGGTGGGGGATGTGGTGTGGAAGGGGTAGGGGATAAACCTTCTGGGGTGCCACAGGTTGGCGTACTCGCAGACCTGTGCTTTCGGCGTGGAAACGGCACAGGTCTCGGAGCACCGCGACCTGTGGCACCCCCCTTGGAGAGGTTTTTTCCCTACTCTTTACTTCGTGCGTGGCTCCTTGAGTCGATGGCGGGCGCATGATTCAAGTGTGATCCCTATAATTCACGCAAGCCAATTAAACGGGCTGGCAACCGGCGGGCCAAAGCGTATGCTGTCGGCACCATTCACAGGAGGTTTCTCATGAGCCAGTCGTCCAGTCAATCCCTCATTGTCGGCAATCTGCTGCATCTGAGCTTCAACATGTGGGAGGATGCCGGATCGCCGGTGACGCTGTATCGCAAGGCCAGTCCGAAACTGCGGTTTGACGAGGGACTCTGGGAGGAACTGACCGCGCGCATGGCCGAGCGCGGGTTCAACATGGTCGTGCTGGACCTGGGGGATGGGGTGAAATACCAGAGCCATCCGGAAATCGCCGTGGAGGGGGCGTGGTCCACCGAGCGGCTGCAACAGGAGGCGGCCCGGCTCAAAGGGATGGGGCTGGAGTTGATTCCCAAGCTCAATTTCTCCACCTGCCACGATGAGTGGCTGGGGCCTTACTCGCGGATGGTTTCCACGCCGGAGTATTACCGCGTCTGTGAGGATCTGATCGCGGAGGTGAGCGGGCTGCTGAAGCCGCGGTTTTTCCACCTGGGGCTGGATGAGGAGACGCCGCAGCACCAGCGTAATTTCAGCTACGCCGTGATCCGCCAGCATGAGCTGATCTGGCATGACATGCTCTTTTACTTCGAGCAGGTGCGGCGGCAGGGGGTGCGCCCGTGGATCTGGTCGGACTTCATCTGGCACCACGAGGAGGCGTTTCTCACGCGGATGCCGCTGGATGTGCTCCAGAGCAACTGGTATTACGGCCCGAAATTCGAGTTTGCCCCCGACAGCGAGGAGCCGTCGGCCACCTACACCAAGGCTTATCGGACCCTGGAAGCGGCCGGCTATGACCAGGTGCCCACCTGCTCCAACCATTCGAACGCGGAAAACACGGGATTGACGGTGGAATACGCCCGCAAGTGGATTTCCCCCGAGCATCTGAAAGGCTTTTTGCAGACCCCCTGGCGTCCCACCCTGGCGGAGTTCCGCGACCACCATTTGCAGGCGATCGACCTGCTGGGGGCGGCGGTTCAGCCATAGCGGCGATTACGAACTCGCTCGACGTTTCCACCTCCGCTTTATTTGAAATGCCAACCCGACGAGAAGGGTTATAGCGAGAGGGATGAGAATCAGCGGCCCGGCGACGAGCCGCATCCACCTTCCGCGCTTGGGGCGCATGGCTCGGGGGATGGGCAGGGCATGGCGCACGGACCAGCCTTGGCCGGTGTACTGTGCGCAGGAGGCCGCGGGCGAGGACTGGTCCCACAGCCAGAGGCGCAGGGCCGAGCGCCTCCGCTCGGCCATGAGGGCAAAGGCCTCATCGCCGGGGCGGACTTGGAACAGACGCGAGAAATTGGTGTTTAAGAGATTGGACGGCGGGGAAAATTCATATAGAAATCGCAGTTGATAGCCGATCCATTTTTCGAAGATGGACGGCAGGTCTTCCTTTTTCGCGGGCCCGGACAAGCCTTGGATGCGGGCAACGGAATGGATATAGAAAAAACGGTAGTGCTCGGACAGGGTGGGCAGGGAGTTTTGTGCCGCCTCACGGTCGCCTGCAATGGGAAGCAAAAGGCGGAGTTGGTCGAACAGCACCGCATTTTCTGTGATTGTCTGCTCAGGGCCGGGGTCATCGCACACCATGTATGTCCCGCGCATGGTCTGCTCCTGCCCAAATCGGCGCAGCAGTTTCGCCGCTTCGTCTCGATTCAGACAGACAAACTTTTTCTCATGCAGTGTCCCGTCGATGCCGGACCGCCGCAGCCATCGGGCCAGCCGTGGCGCTTCCAGCGAGAATGTCTGTCCGGGCTTGGCGGCAGAGAGACGCCAGATGGCCATAGCGCCCTGGTGCTGCTCGGGGAACATCGCGTACAACGCCTCAAGGCCGGCTCCCGCCAGTTGGAAAAGGGCAAACTGCTCGCCGGAAATTACTTTCCAGCCGAACCGGCGACGCAATGGACGCATCCAGCCGTTGGCGAATCGGCCGAGGAGAGAGAAGCCAATCCATGCAAATGGAAGGCAGAAAAACATCATAAGCCAGCTCCGGCCGTCCAGGTCCCAGCCTTTGACGCGCCCGATGCCCGGACGGTGGGGCAGATACTCCACGGTGACCCTGTCGCCGACGTGATGGGTTTGGGAAAACCGCGTGGGAACTTCGCTTCGCAGCCGATATTCACGCCCGGCCGCGCTGGTGTACTCAAGACGCAGATGGACGGATCGATCCCCCTGTTCGATCTTCACAATCCGCGCTTGGGCCGTGAAATGATTGTCGCGAAGGCGCAGATAGTTGATGTAATCATATCCACATGCCAGACCGCCCAGCACGCCTAAGAGGGTGAAGAGGATGCCGCCGTAGAGAGCGGGAAAATCGTAACGGCAATACCGCCACCGGGTGTGCGGCAGTGACGGTACGGGCGAGGCGGCGGAAGAATAGACCTGATCCAGCGGATGCTCGGCCAAGGGAGTAAACCATTCCGGCAGGCGGGCGTGCAGGTCATCCTTAGGAATGAGTGACAAGGGGAGGGAGAGCGCGGAACCTTCCCGCGGGATCAGTAACAGCTTTTCCGGCGGACGGGGGAACGGGCCGGGCGGCAGGGCGAAATCGCGGATATCGGTCCAATTCAGGGTGCGGCGTCTTCCCAGGGGAGTTCGGACAGAAACTCCCTGCGGCGAGAGCTTGTATTGCTTGAGGCCATTCCATAGGGACCGCAGGCCGGTCCCGAATGCATGTAAAATCCAGAGGACAGCCAGTGGTGCACAGAGGATGAGGAAGAACTGATTTCCCCGGGATTTGGAATCCGAAACATCGGTCGTTGTGATCCAGTAGTAAAACCAGCTTGACCCGGCGGCCGCCATGATCCAGAGCAGGCCGACAACCAATAACCGAAAGGGTGGATGGTACCTGGCAGAATAGGCCGTTGAAAATGCGGGAGTCGAGGGAAGGGGATGGGAGGAGCCGGTGAGCGCCATGGGTCTGAGGGGAATTGTGAGCCCATCAGCCGGAGTGGTCAATGTTTTTTGTGATGTTAACCGCGATATAGCCGAATGAGTTGGGGCTGGACGCGCGCGGAGCGCTGGGGGCCCGGCGGACGCCAGGAGAGAACTCAGCACATGGCGATGAAGGTGGCCAGGGTGAGGATGGCGATACGGACTTTCATGTCCCAGAAACGCGGATTGCTTAAAATGGTCCACATGGTGTTGCTCCGTAAGTGCCCATAACAATCCGCGTGCCGCGGGTGGGGCGGGCCCCTCGGACAATACCCCTGTGGAACTTTAATGCCAAAATAAGCCGGTTGTGGGGACAGGGGGGGCGGGCCGGTTGCGCCGGGTGTGGCGTTTGGGCATCAAAACCGGCCGAATTGGCCGGTGGAATGTTGCGTGGAGGCAACATCTTCGGCCGGCGGGGATCGCGTCATTTGGACGCGGCTCGATTCAATCGTATTGCAGCGACATGGCCAATAAACCAGTTGCAGTCGATGAAGGTCAACCGCGAGCCCGTTCCACCTGGCCGCCAGCGTTGGAGCGGATGCGCTCGGCGTTGCCGGACAGTCATGTGGCGGTGGTCAGCGCGCTGCCGTGTGGGGGGTTGCATGTGGTTCGATCCGCCAACCTGCCCCGGATGTTGCGGCGGGAATATGGACGGCGGCTGCATGCCGGCGATCACGCCACCTGGCAGGCATTGCGGCAGGGGCGGGCGGTGGCCAGCGCCCGGGGCCGGGGCGGACTGGATCATGCGGCGGCCGCGCCGTTGGGATGTCCGGTGCTGGCGGGATATCCCGGGGCGCTGGTGGCATGGCGGGCCCGCGAGCCGTTTGGGCGGGAGGAGTTGGCGGCGCTGGACCGGTGTGCCGAAGCGCTGCGCAGACGGGGGAAGGGGCGTTTGGCAAAGCAGGCGGACGGTGGCCCGCGCCGGCACTATGTCTTTGACCGCCAGGGGACGCTGATCGACCTGTGGGCCGAGGGATGGGATGAGCTGGACGTGCGCGTGCTGAGGGGGATGGTGCAATGGACGCGGCGGTGGGTGCGGAGCGCTGAGCCCCAGACGCCCCAGCGCCTGCTGATGCAGGATGGGCAGGGGGAGCAGTGTGAGTTCCGGGTGATGCCGTATCGCGCTTACCCGGCGCTGGGGGAGGGGGCGTTCGTCTTTTTCCACCGGCAGCCCTCAGCGCGGGAGTGGGCGGCGGTGCGGGTTGAGCAGTTCGATGCCGATGCGGAACTGGCGCGGCTGATGCCGGCGGTGGCGTTTATCTGCCGGGAGTTTGCCGGAGGGATCACGCTGGAGCAAATCGCGCGGCAGGCGCATCTAAGCCCGTTTCACTTTCACCGGCGCTTTACCGAGACGCTGGGGGTCACCCCCAAGCAGTTTCTTCTGGACTGTCAGATTGACCGGGCCAAGGAGCGCCTGCGGGAGGGGCGGCGGGAGATGATGCGGATCGCGCGGGAGTGCGGCTTCAGCCACCAGAGCCATTTCACCAGCCGCTTCAAACAGGCGACGGGGCATACGCCGACGCGGTGGCGGAAGGCGCAAGCGACGAAGCGACGAACCGACGGAGCGACGAAAGGGAAAAGGGCATGATTCCTGCCCATCGCGCCTTTGGCGCTGCGTCGCTGTTTGCTTACGCCGCATCCATTCGGGCGGCGATGCTGGAGAGGAATTCGACGCCCGCCATGACACGGGTGGGGGACTGGTCGGTGGGGGGGCGAATCCAGACGATGCGGGCGGGGATCATCTGCCGCCGGTTGGCCAGGGCATGCCCGGCGCTGTCGAGCCCGACATGGACATTCAGCAGCCGTCCCGGGCGCAGGGCGGCCGACGGGGGCAACTCGATGCGCAGGCCGGTGGCGCTGATGTCGCGGGTCTGCCCGCCGAAGTAGCGGGCCGTCACCGGCTCGAACACCTTGATCGGGCGGTCCTGGCGGATGCGCAGGCCCCGCCGACGCTCGGCCGGATCGAATTCCTCACGCGCCTGCCGGCCGGTCGCCGGCTCCAACAACAGAGTCATGATGACTGCCTCCCATCAACATCCATGTATCCATAAAAGTTATCGGAATGATGAGGGTGGAAGTTGGAGAAAATTTAAGAATTCTCCTTTTGAAGGGTTATCGGGATGCGCCGTTCCGCGGCTTTTGCGCGGATATCGGGCGCCAGTCGCCAGGCTCGCTCAAGCGTCGACGTCCAGTTGGTGGTAATCGCCGGCACAGGGCAGGCCGAATCGGTAATGCAGTTGGCGCTTCGCCGGCACGCCGATGAAGCTGCACTCGGTCCGGCCGGGATCGGTTTCCTGGCCGTGACGGCAGATGTTGACCTGTCCATGATGGCGCAGAAGCGATCTCATTGCCGCCAAGCCGCGATCGTCATCGCCGTCGAGCCGGGCATCGAGAAAAGCGGCACGGGCCAGGGCATTGCACTTGGCGTCCGGCGCGCGGGCGTCCATGTCCCGCAGCGTCGGGAGTTGGTATACGTTGACGCAATTCACCTGCCGCCGCCCGGCAAGAGGAGGACGGATTTGCGCCAGCGGACAGGGGATTTCCAGGCTGACGGCCGCGCCTTCGGCATCCACCGCCACCATGCTGAATCCCTTGCCCGTGGTGGGACGGGAAGTCACATGGTCGCAGAAGGCGCGCGTCGTCCGGCAGCGCAGCAGCCCCTCATAAATCCACAGCAGCACCGGAACAAATCGGTCACTGGACTGAAATCGGCTGCCGACCGAGGAGTGTCCCACCGCCAGCCCCGCGGCGTTGATCGCGTCGCCCCCGCTGATCAGGCCGCAATAAGAGGGGATCAAGGCCCCCAGCCCCCCCGTGCGGTGAACGCGGCGAATGACAAAGGGAATATCTCCCTCATTGACCGGGCGATCGTTGTTTTTGCCCCATAGCGGCCCGTCCGGCCCGCCGGCAAACGCCACGTTGGTGCAGGATTGAAACGGATCGAGCACGCTGGCACGCGGCGGGGCATTCAGATGAATCACCTCGTGCGCCGGCACGCCGGCGCCCTGGGCCAGTCCGTGCATTTCGTCCCAAACCTCGGGCAGCCCATCCCGGATCGTCTCGGCGATGACCGGCAGACGCGGATCGTCCGCCGAGAAAGGCCGCCGCGTCCGCATCCACTCGACCAGGGCGCGGATCTCATCCCGCAGGGCTTCACCGGTTTGTCTGCCGATTTCCCGTCCGCTGCCATGGACGTCGATCACGCGGGCTGTTCCATCATGGCTCATGGCGCCACTCCCTTCTCTCCGATCGCCGCCGAATGGCGGAGGAGGTATTGCGCGGCCGCTTGAATAAGGAAAATCGTTCCCAAGTCTCGGATGTAGTAAGGGCTGCGGTCGGAGCCATCTGGTGGAAGCACCTTCTCCAGGATCGCACCTCGCAGGTTGGGATCGGCCGGATGGCGAAACTGCATCTTCATGCAATAGTCCAGCGCCAACTCCTGGTGAGGGCGGAAGGTTTCGAGCCCGCAGGCCTCATCCACCGCGCCCAAGATAATCGCAGCACAGGCCGAACCACTGGTGGCGTGGCCAAAACTGTCGGTGTTGAAATCAAGATATGTGTTGCGGAACATGCCTCCGTCACGGCGCATCGCCCTGACACACCACTGCGCCACCCGTACGGCGCAGTCGAGGTAGCGTCGCTCGCCGGACGCCCGCCAGGCGTCCAGCATCGGAAGGCCCCACCAATACGCCGCCCGGGGATGGAGATAGCCCGGAACCTCGCGGGAAGGCCCATATTTCACCCAGTTGCCCGATGGACGCTCGCATTTCAGCAGGTGATCCGCCACTTCAAAAAAAAATTCGCGGTACAGCGGATTGCCGGTGGCGGCATGCGCCTTGAGGAATATGGCGTCATCCAACAGCGGGCGGTCGGGGGGGCTGTCGGGGGATTTCGGTCCCCGTTTGATCCAATAGAAAGTCCGCTCCATCGGATGATAGACATCGTGGAACAATCCCGTGCCCCGTTCATAGGCCTTGCGCGCCACCCAATCCACCGCCGCCAGCGCCCAATCGCGGTATTGTTCATCCCCCGTGGCGTCGGCCAAAAGGAACAACCCGTCCAGAGCCTCGAGAATGGCGCTGGTGTTGGCGGCGTCAACATGGTCTTCGTAGGCGTGGATCAACCCAAAATCCGGATGATCCGCATCATCCTGGCGTTCAGCGCCCACAAAGTCGGCCGACCGCTTGGCCGCCTCGAGCAGCGATGGATCTTTCAACACCTGATGCGCCTGCACCAAGGCCTTGATCGCCTGTCCGGAATGCCATACGGGACAGAAGAACTGCCACTGCCGCTCGGCCACGCGGTATTCCCCGCGCATCGCCCCGTCCCAGTGTCGATGGTGAAGTCCTCGCGAATCATCCTTCGGACCCAATTCGCCCCGCACCTGCGCCACGCCCGTCAACCAGACGCAGGCGGCGCTCATGGCCTGGGAGAGTTGCGTGGGGTCCAGCATGTGAGTCCTCCTTCGTTGGCGCTCTTTTCAGATCGGCAACGGCCACCACTCTATCGGCCCCCTTTGGGGCGGGTCAAGAAAATTACTTGACATTAAAGCGATTTTATATAAGGTTAAAGCGGTTTAAGAAACAACGTAATGGCCCCCACGCTTAAAGACATCGCCCAGCAAAGCGGCTATTCGGTCCCAACGGTCAGTTGCGTCCTGAATGGGAAGGGGCATCTGTTTAAAGAAGGAACGCGCCGTCGCATTTTGAGCCTCGCAAAGGAATTGGGATACCGCCCCAACACGTTGGCGCGAACGCTGGCCGGAAAACGAACTGGCGTGATCGGGTATGTGGATGGAACACCGAACTATGCGCGCGGTGCCAGCAGCACATTTATGGCCACCATTATGGAAGGGGTGGATCATCAATTGTGGCAACGGGGCTACCGGATCTCCGTCGGATTCTGCCTTCACCGGCCCGAGCGGTTTGACGAGTATTTACGTGATTTTGCAAATCAGCGCGTTGAAGGTTTGATCCTCTCACAGCCAACCTACTGGGGCAGATGGGTCGATACGGAGAAAATCGGGCAATTGGTGCCCGCTTTCTTGCCGATGGTGACCGTCGGGAAGCTCCAGGGACTGAATTGTGCCGAAATCGGCGTCGATCGCGAAAAAGGAATGTCGATGCTGGCCGAATACGCCGGGTCGCTGGGGCATCGCCGTTTCGCGTTTGTGGTCAGCCGAATCAAGTCAAATCGCGCCAAATATGAAGGATTGGTTAAAACGCTGGGGCGTTTTGGCCTGGCGCCCGATGCGATGCCGGTTTTCGAGGAGATCGGCACTTTTGAATCGGCCCGGGATCAGGCCTTTCGGATACTGAATCTTGATCCTCGCCCCACCTTTGTATTCTGCAGCAATGATCTGGTGGCGGCCGGCCTGATCCGGGGGCTCTCGCAGTTGGGCATCACGGTCCCGCGGGACATTTCCGTCTCAGGGTTCGACGATATGTACCTCGCATCGCTGTGGCAACCCGCGATCACGACCGTCAGGCAGCCGTTTGAAAAACTGGGTCGAAGTGCGGCGGATCTGCTGTTGGAGCTGATCCAGGCCAAGGTGCCCTGGCCGCAGTCCGCCGATCGGCGGGTTGCGCTTGAGCCGAGTCTTGTTGTGCGCCAATCAACGGCGCCGATTCATTGAAGCGTTCTATCCTGCCATCCGACTCTACCAGAAGGTCGGGTGGATGTGCGGAGGAGACATTTAACTGGAAGGAGTTCGCCATGTCTTTGCGAATGTTCCGATCCGTCGGCATTAAGCCGCGCATATCGCTCGGTTCACCGCGGGCCTTCACCCTGGTCGAACTGCTGGTCGTCATCGGGATCATAAGCATCCTCATCGCCATGCTGTTGCCCGCGCTGAATCGGGCGAGGCAGGCGGCCAAACAGATCACCTGCATGAGCAACATGCGCCAGATCGGCACGGCCATGCAGATGTACATTTCCGAAAACCGCAACCATTTCATCGATCAATATTCCAACTTCAATAACTACTGGGAATACTGGAACTATCGGCTGACGGAAACCTATCTAAGGCACAGTGTCCAGGGCGCCGGGGGAGGAACTGTGGAAAACGCGTGGGGTGTGGTCGGAAATTGTCCCACGGCACTCGACAACGGAATGCGCTACCCAGACCAGGCCGGAGGATTCCGCTATTCCTGGATCGGAATGAACTGGCTGCTCCAGCGTGGTCAAAGCATTTCGATTGTCAGACGTCCGACGGAGATGGTTCTCTTCGCCGATGCGGTCTACGGCGCCACCACTTATGGTACTTATAGCGCCAAGCTGGGGCATTTCCGGCTTTATAACCGCACGGCCCTGGCTGATACCTCCGTTCCGGATCCCCGCCACAACGGAGCGGCGAACATCATTTGGATGGACGGACATGGCAGCGCGGTCCGTTCCCCCGATCCGACCGACCTTGCGGCGATTTTTCAAGTGCTTCCCAAGCAATTTTTCGATCCCAGCAAGCAGCAATAAGAGGAACCGGAACGCGGCTGACTCATAACCAGGAGATCTCATGAAGCGACTGAGTGCGATTGCGGCGGTGGTGCTGTTGACGTTTGCGGCCGCGGCCTGGGCGCGGGCCGAGGCCTCCCCCTCAATCATTGACGCCCGCGCCGATTTGACACGCCTCAAGATCGCACCGCGGAATGCGGCCGGCGACGGCACGACCGATGACAGCGCGGTGATCCAGTCGGCCATGGACTTTCTGGCCAAACATTCCGGCGGCACGCTTATCTTTCCGCCCGGCGTTTACCGGGTGTCGGGACTGACCGTGCCCCCCGGCGTGCGGCTGGTGGGGACCGACCGGCAACAAACGGTCTTTCGCGCCTGGGACGGGTCCATCATGTTCTCCATGCACGGGGGGGAACTGCATAACTTCACCGCCTATGGAACGCCGACGGCCGCCGCCTCCGGGGCCAACTGGAAGGTGGGCACCGGCGGCGTGGGCAAGGGCGGAACCGCCAAGGCGCTGATGATCATCCGTGTCGGCAACACGCCCAAGGTCGTTGCCAGGGATGTCCTGATCAGCAATGTGACGGCGCTGGAAGCCCGGTACGACTGTCTGTACACGCGCGGCTCCCAGGGCTTGCGCGTCATCGACTGCGAATTCGATCGGGCAGGGCGCAATGTCGTGTCGATGGTGGGCAACGATGAGGATTTTCTTATCTCCGGGTGCCGGTTCGGATCACTATGGGGCCTATATCATTTCGATATCGAACCTAATAAAGGCCACTACGTTCAGAACGGGACGCTGCTGAACTGCGTCTTCGATGGCAGCCGCGCGGGAGAGATGAACACGGACAGCTGGGGAAAAATGCTGATGTTTGGCGGGGAAGCGGACTTGAAGGACCGCAACGTTGCCGTCGTGGGATGTCGTTTTAACCAGATCGCCATCCGTGTGCGCGGCATCTTCCCGCAAGCCCAGTTCCTCTACAATCCCCAGTTGGCCGGAGAAAGCCGGGTGTTCGTGAAAGTGCGCACGAACAAGGTGGGCGAATTCCGGGATGCCGTGGTGCGGGGCAATCGCTTTGTGGATAAGGAGGGGCGTCCGCTGAAAAACATTATTTCCGGCGCCACCTTCACCGGCGGCAGTGTGTTCCAGGACAACTTTCCCGAAAAATTCAACCACATCAAGCTGTCGCCGATGCAGCAGGACACACAGTGGAAGGAAGACCATCCGGCCGCCATCCCGCAGGAACAGAAGGAGCAGAAGGAGCAGAAGGCCGATGCGACGCCCGCCGCCCCAGTCACGGCGGAAGACGCGCAGGCCACCCTCGTCACCGTCCCGCTGATGGGCCATCGGTTCCGCTTCAAGGATGGCAAGGTGCTGAAGAATCGCGACCCGGGCGAGGCGGATGTGATCTTCCACGCCGATCCGCTGATGGCCGATCAAAATTCGGGCATCGAACGGCTGGGCATGGGAAATCTGCGGAACTACGACACGAAGCCGATCCCCAATGAATACACCACCGCCATCTGGGATGCGCGGCAGGGCGAGGTCCTGGCGGTGAAGACGCATGAGGGAAAGACGGTGCTCTTCAAAATACTCCAGCTTCAGCCTAAAGAGATGACGATCGAATACCGTTTCCTCGATTCGGACATGGCCGGCATTAATCAATAGACGCCTCCAGATCGCCCAACCTTCCCATCAGCAATGGCTGGAGCGGGAGGGATCCTGTTCTCACGAGGGCGGCGAACGGCTATGATCTGCCCTCATGGCGTACGACTTCACAGCAATCGAGAGGAAATGGCAGGCCTACTGGCTGGAAAACCGCACGTTCCGGGCGCTGGAGCCGGAGGAGGCGGGGGGGATGCCCAAGGCGTATGTGCTGGACATGTTTCCCTATCCCAGCGGGGCGGGGCTGCACGTGGGGCATCCGGAGGGGTACACCGCCACGGACATCACGTCGCGCTATCTGCGGATGAAGGGGGTGAACGTGCTGCATCCGATGGGGTGGGATGCCTTCGGGCTGCCGGCCGAGCAGTACGCCATCAAGAACAACGTCCACCCGGCCCAGACGACGCAGAAGAACATCGACAACTTCCGCCGGCAGATCCGGATGCTGGGGCTGAGCTACGACTGGGACCGGGAGATCAACACGACCGATCCCAAGTACTACATGTGGACGCAGTGGATCTTTCTCCAGCTCTTCAACAGCTATTTCGATCCGATTGAGAACCGGGCCAGGCCGATCGAGCACCTGATGCGCCAGTTGAGCAACGACAACCTGGTGGTCGGGCCCGACGGCAGCGTGCGGCTCAATCCCACGCTCGACGGGATGGAGCAGATCGGGGGGGAGGTGCGCATCGAGCGGCTGTGGCGCGAGCTCTCGCCGCAGGAGCAGCGGCAGGTGATCGACGGGCAGCGCCTGGCCTACATGGATGAGATTCCGGTCAACTGGTGCCCGGCGCTGGGGACGGTGCTGGCCAACGAGGAAGTGATTGACGGGCGCAGCGAGGTGGGAGGATTCCCGGTGGAGCGGCGTCCGATGCGGCAGTGGATGCTGCGGATCACCGCCTACGCCGACCGGCTGATCGAGGACCTGGAGACGCTGGACTGGCCTCAGTCGCTCAAGGAGATGCAGCGCAACTGGATCGGGCGCAGCACGGGGGCGGAGGTGGATTTCGAGGTGGAGCTGCCGCCGCGGCCCGATTCGGGCACGGAGCAGTTCGCCCAGGGGTCCGAACCGCAGCCGCAGGAAACCGCCCCGGCCGAGGAGGAGGCGGCCGGGGAGCTGATCACGGTCTTCACCACGCGGCCGGACACGCTCTACGGGGCGACCTACATGGTGCTGGCGCCCGAGCATCCGCTGGTGGAGCAGTTGACCGCCCCGACGCACCGGGAGACGGTGGATGCCTACCGGGAGATGGTGGCGGCGCGCAGCGAGCGGGAACGGCTGGCCGAGACGAAGGAGAAGACCGGCGTCTTCACCGGGGCCTATGCCATCAATCCGCTCAACGAGGAGCGGATTCCGATCTACATCGCCGACTATGTGCTGATGGGGTACGGGACCGGGGCGATCATGGCCGTGCCGGCGCACGATGAGCGCGACTTTGCCTTCGCCAAGAAATTCAACCTGCCGATGCGGGCGGTGGTGATGCCGCCGCAGAGCTGGCTGGAGGCCAACGCCCCGGCCCTCGCCACGCCGGCGGCCGAGTTGTACCGCGCCGATCCGGCCGCCTTCAAAACCGCCTTTGCGGGGGAGGGGGAGGCGATCAACTCGGAGCTGATCAACGGGCTGGCGACGCCGGAGGCCAGGGAGCGGATCAGCGACGCCCTGGAGGTGGAGGGGATCGGGCGGCGGCGGGTGCAGTACAAGCTGCGCGACTGGCTTTTTTCGCGCCAGCGCTACTGGGGCGAGCCGTTTCCCATTCTGCTGGATGAACAGGGGAACGCCCACGCGCTGGCCGAGAGCGACCTGCCCCTGACGCTGCCGCCGATGGCCGACTTCAAGCCGACCGGCACGCCGGAGCCGCCCTTGAGCAAGGCGGCGGAGTGGGTGAGGGTGGAGCAGCGCGGAAAAAGCTACACCCGGGAAACCAACACCATGCCGCAGTGGGCCGGCTCCTGCTGGTATTACCTGCGCTACCTCGACCCGCACAACGAGGAGCGCTTCGTCGATCCGGAGAAGGAAAAGTACTGGATGCCGGTCGATCTGTATGTGGGCGGGGTGGAGCACGCGGTGCTGCACCTGCTCTATGCCCGCTTCTGGCACAAGGTGCTCTTTGACCTGGGGCACGTCTCCACGCCCGAGCCGTTTCAGCGGCTGGTCAACCAGGGGCTGATCCTGGGGCAGATGGAGTTTCACTTTTTCGAGGATGCCCAGGGCAAGCCGATCAGCGCCACGGAAGTGCGCGACGTCGCCGAGGAGGCGACCGAGCAGGGGCCGCGCCTGGCGGCGATTCGGCGCGACACCGGCGAGAAGGTTTACGGCACGCGCCTGGCCGAGCCGCTGGTGGAGAAGAGGGGGGATGAGTATGTGCTGCGCGCCAATCCGGCCATCCGCGTGGACGCCCGCAGCTTCAAGATGAGCAAGAGCCGGGGGAACGTGGTCAATCCCGACGTCATCATCGAGGACTACGGCGCGGACACCTTCCGGCTGTATGAGATGTATATGGGCCCGCTGGAAGCGCCCAAGCCGTGGAACACGCGGGACATCGTGGGGATGTCGCGCTTCCTGGCCAAGATCTGGCGGAACCTGGTGGGCGAGGAGGGAGCCCCCGGCACGCGGGCGGGGGAGGCGGCGTTGCCGCCGGAACTGGACCGCCGGATGCACCGGGCGATCAGGAAGGTGTCGGAGGACATCGAGGCGATGCGCTTCAACACGGCCATCGCGGAGCTGATCGAGTTGAACAACGCCATGACCGGGCTGGAGGTGGTCCCGCGCGAACTGGCGGAGAATTTCACGCTGCTGCTGGCCCCCTTTGCCCCGCACCTGGCGGAGGAACTGTGGCAGCGGCTGGGGCATGCGCAGAGCCTGGCCCGCCACCCCTGGCCCCGCTTCGACCCGCAAAAGCTGAGCGAGGAGACGCTGCAGATTCCGGTGCAGGTCAACGGGAAGGTGCGGGACAAGATCACGGTGGCGGCCAGCGCAGCGCGGGAAACGGTGCTGGCGGCGGCCGAGGCCTCGCCCAAGGTCAAGCCGTGGCTGGAGGGCAAGACGCTCAAGAGCCGGATCTACATCGAGAAGAAGATGGTCAGCCTGGTGACGGCGTAGGGGGGGGGTCATCCCCATCTTACGATGGAAATGAGGATTACTCCTGTAGGTCAGGCAGACGCTTGGGCGGATTGTTCTCAACAATCACATTGAACCCTTGAGCGCGGGCCTTTCTCGCTTTGGAACGCCGGTCGATCAGGATGGACAGGGCAAATATGATAAGACTGATGCAAAGGATCAGCGAATAATTGATTCCGAACGACATATCCGCCGCTCCGCTTGCGAGAGCGTTAAAATTCCAATGGACGAGGGGAAGCCAACTCCAGTTTCCCTCATCTGAATCATTACCTGAATCATCACCGCTTCCAATCCATTGGGTGGTCCACGTCCACGTTCCAGCATCGTCCAGAAGGGGGCGGTTGAACGTATATATTTCCGCCGACAACTGCCCATGGGCGGAGGCGAGGAGGAGCACTTGTGTCGGCGAGAGGGTATAGGAGATTCTTTCCTCCGTTTGATGGCTGTGGAGCCAGGCCAGGAGGGCAAGAAGCGCCGTCAGCAACCAGAAAATTCTAACCCAGAGAGAGCGGCGCGCAAGGGGCGCCAGCAGTTCCGGCACGCAATAGCGGGCCCTACGGGCTCGGCTCGGTTTGCGGTGGTGCCGCAATTGCATGATTTAGGGTTGAATGATGAAATCGACGATCATGTCGCGCTGGGGCTGGGCGGTGTCGTAGCGCACGTGGTGGAAGGGGCGCTGGTCGACGCTGGAGTAGGACCAGACGACGCCGGTCTGGTGGACCGAGGCGCGGAGCGGGCCGCCGCTGGGGCGGGGGGTGATGGTCGCCTGACTGGCGCCGGCGCCGATGCGGCATTGGCCCCCCTCGCCCAGTTCGATGGGCAGGCGCGAGTGGAAGAGCCAGGCGAGGGCGCGGGGCTGGCGCAGGGCGATGAGGTCGCGGCAGAGAAGGCCCGCGGGGCCCAGGTGCAGCTCGCGGATGTAGCGCAGCACGCCCAGACTTTCAGGATAAGCCGGTTGCAGGTTCAGGCGCACGATTGAGGTCTTTCCGTCCGTCCGGACCGATTCCACCTCCTCGCCGGGCCACTGCCAGGCCGGGAGCGACATGGGATAGCCGATGTCGCCGATCTGCCCCTGGTCGTCGATCAGCAGGATCGAGCGCAGGAATGAGTGCATGCGGTAGCCGGTGGTGGGGGTGGACAGGGGCAGTTCATCATGGACGCGGAGGATGAAATGCCCCGCGCCGGGGACGCCGGCCAGGCGGTCGCAGGGGCCGGGGGCGTTGCGGTAGGCAGTGTGCCCATCCGGCGGGCCGCAGTGGACGCGGAGCATCCAGTCGGCATCCACATCGCGATGGACCACGACGCCGGAATCGGGATAGAAGAAGGTCTTGCTGCCGGGGGCGGGGGTCTCCGGGGGCGGTTCGGCGGCGGCGGCCGGATCGTAGCTGAGGAAGCCGCCGAAGATGCTGCGGAAGGAGGCGATGCGCTGGCTGGGGTGGGTGAAGTTCTCGGCCGCCACCTCCATCAGCCGCCGGCGGAGGCGGTCGGCGGCCCCGTCGCCATGGTCCTGGGCCATGCGGTTGAAGTAATGATGGCCGGAGAGCATCCGCGCCGGTCCGTGATCGGTCAGGAGCGTGGCGTCGGCGGGGCGGAAGATCGATTCCAGATAAGCGCTGATCGGCTGGAACTGCGGGCGGTCAAACAGATCGTCGCCCCCCAGGGCCAGCAGGGCGTCGCGGCAGGCGGTGACATCCAGCAGGTACAACTCCGGCACGCCGTAGGAGCTGGTGGGGATCACGCCGTCGCGCGGCATGGCGGCCAGGGCGCGCTCCATGCGCGGCAGGAGGTATTCAATCCACCCTTTGGCCTCATCGATCACGCCCCAGAGGTTCAGGGCGGCGTGGGTGAAGCAGAAGACCGACTTCCAGCCATGGTCCTGCCGGACCGAGCCGCCCCAGTAGTCGCGGTTGAGCAGCAGCAGCTCCATGAAGAGGTTGCCGTGGCGGCGGACTTTCTCCAGCAGGCGGCTGTGCTGGTCGTCGCTCAAATGCGGCAGCAGGGCGTGATACCCTTCGACCAGCCCTTCGATGGCGCGGGCGGCGTTCATGTCGCCGTTGTGGCTGTAGCCGTCGGGGTTGGGGTTGCCGTAGGCGGGGGCGGCCAGGGCGGTCTCCAGGGCCAGCAGCGCCTTGGCCACGCCGTCGGGGCGGTCGTCCAGCCACTGGGAGGCGGCCAGCATGACGACATGCTCGCCGCCGAGGGAGCCGACGCGCTGGGAGGAGAGCTTTTTGCTTTCCTCGTGGGCATCGGGCGGGGTGACGGGGAGGGAATGGACCCAGTCAAAAAGCTGTTGCAGCGGGCGGTAATAGATCGAGGCGGCCCCTTCCAGCCGTCGGCGCTGCCCCTGCCAGAAGGCGGGCTGGCTCCAGGGGGCCAGGGGGGCGGGTTTCTGGTGGAAGGAGGGGGGAATCGGCTGGAGCCGGTCCTCGGGGTCCGGCTCGAGCGTTGCCTGGATCCAGGGCAGGTCGGCCGAGCGGTCGTAGGGGACCAGCTTCAGTTCGTGCGCGCCATCCTGAAGGAGCCGAACGGCCATGCGTCCGCGGAAGCAGCGGGCCTCCAGGTCCTGGAGGCTGATGCGCTGGAAGAACCAGAGGCCGATGTAATGGCCGTCGAGGGTGACGCGGTAGGTGGGGACCAGGGGGACGTTGCCGTTTTTGAGGTCGAAATCCCACGGGCCGGTGCGCTGGCCGGTGTTGCCGTACCAGTGGAGGTCGAAGTAGAGGGAGTCCCAGTTGAACTGCGCCCCGTCGGCGAGGGCCGAGAGCTGATAGAGGCCGGGCGGTGCGCGGAAGCGGAGGATTTTGGCCGCGTCCGGCCCGTTTTCCACGGGCAGGCGCTCGACGCCCTGCTCGCGGGTGAACTCGATAAAGGGTGTGTTGGACATGATGATTCGGTGATCGGGGGCGCATTTTAGCGGGGCCGGTGGGGAATGCCATGGGGCGGGGGCGGGGATTTGGGATTCGGGCGGCGTTGGGCGCGGATTGCGCGGGGGGCGGGGGCCGCCGCGCCGGCGACGACG
>JBIQLO010000048.1:0-21875 GCA_044464175.1 Planctomycetaceae bacterium
GTCGTACGTGATGAGCTCCTCGTTCGCCAACCAGACGATCGCCCAGATCGAGCTGGCGCAGAACAACGACCGGTATGAGAACAAGGTCTATGTCCTGCCCAAGCACCTGGATGAAAAGGTGGCCCGCCTGCACCTGGACAAGCTGGGCGCGAAGCTGACGACGCTGAGCCGGCAGCAGGCCGACTACATCGGCGTGCCGGTGGAAGGCCCGTACAAGCCGGATCACTACCGGTATTGATCGACCCCGGATGCGCCTTTCTCCGATGGCGCGAAATGAGGCCGATTCGGCGGACAGCACGCGCCCGGTAGAATCGACGCAGAATGATCCGGAGTTCCCGATTCCGCGAACTCCGGATCATTGCGTTCTCATGAGGCGCTGTCTCGACTCCGTTTTTGTATCAGCAAACGCTGATGATTTTCGCGGCGATCCGCATGGCTTTTGCCATGCCGTAACCCTCAAGAGTGGTGAACGATTACCTGATGAGCATGAATTTTCGGGCGCACTGCCTGGCACTTTCCGCACCCACCGGCCTCCTGCACCGCCTTCGGCAGGATTTTGTCGCCACCACCCTCAGCGGGTGGATCGTGCTGCTGGTGGCGATTTTTCTGGGCGTGCTGGCGGGGAAGGTGGCGCAGGTGCTGCTCAACCGCCTGGCCGACCGCGTTCGGGCGCGGCAGGCGCAGGCGACGGCCGCCGCCTTCGCCGCCGCCGCTTCCCCCGCGTCGCTGGCGCTGGTGGGGGCCGGGCTGGGGATCGGGCTGGGGGTGCTGCTCTCCCCGCCCGGGGTCGATCCGCGCGTCCGCGTCTTTGCCATGACGGCCGTGGGGCTGATCCTGGTGCTGGCCCTGGCGTGGCTGGCGTACAACCTGGTGAACGTGGTGGATGTGCTGCTGGTGCGGCTGACCGACCGCACCGCCTCGTCGCTGGACAACCAGCTGGTCCCGCTGATCCGCAAGAGCCTGCGGATTTTCGTCATCGCCGTCTTCGCTCTCTTCATCGCCCAGAACTTTTTCAACGCCGACATTTCCGCCTGGCTGGCCGGGCTGGGCATCGCCGGGCTGGCGGTCTCGCTGGCGGCGCAGGATTCGATCAAAAACCTGTTTGGCTCGGTGACGATCCTGCTGGACCATCCCTTCCGCCTGGGCGATTTTGTCGCCTTCGACGGCAAGACCGGATCGGTGGAGGAGATCGGCTTCCGCTCCACGCGCCTGCGCACCGTCGACGGCCATCTGGTGACCATCCCCAATTCCAAGATCGTGGACAGCACGGTGGAAAACATCTCGCGCCGCACCGCCATCCGCCGGGTGTTCGACCTGCGCCTGGCCTACGACACGCCTCCGGAGAAGATGCACGAGGCGGTCCGGATTCTGCGCGACATCCTCAACGACCCCGCCTGCAGCGGCGCGTTCGACATGGAGAAGACCCCGCCGCGCATCTACTTCGACCAGTTCAACCCCGACAGCCTCAACATCAAGATATTCTACTGGTTCAACCCGGCCGATTACTGGGGCTACATGGAACACGCCCACCAGTTGAACCTGGAACTGCTCAAGCGCTACAAGGCCGCCGGCATCCAACTGGTCCCGCCGACGCAAATCTTCCAGACCAACGCGCCCGCGCCGCCCAGGGCGTAAAGCATGTCTTTGGGCCAAGGCGCTACCCCCTTACGCCTGCGCAGGCTGCAGCGATCCCCCGGCGCTCTGGATCATTTCCATTGCCAGCCGCGCCACGTTCATGGAGGCGCCCGGCCGGTCCAGCCGCTGCATCAATTCCGCCAGCCGGTCCCGCTGCCGCTCCAGGCGGGTCGGGTCGCGCAGGTGTTCCAGCGCCTCGCGCGTCACCGGCTCGTTCGAGCCGTACCACGGGATGAATTCCGGCACGATCGGGTCGTTGCGGTCGCTCAACAGGTTCACCAGCGAAAACGTCCGCGTCTTGACGATCCATCGCCCCAGCAGATGCCACAGCACCCGGCTGGCGCGATAGACGACGATCATCGGCACCCCGTGCCCGGCGATGTGCAACGTGCTGGTGCCGCTCTTGGTGATGCACAGGTCACACTGCGGCACCAGCCGGTCAAATCCCTCCAGCTCGCATTCGATCCGCCCGGCCAGTGCCGCCTCGGCCCCGCCGCCCTGTTCCAGCCGCCGCAGATGCTCGCGCACCACCGGGTCGGTCGCGGCCGTCGTCGGCACCAAAAAAGAGGCGTCGGGATACTGCCGCAGAATCTGCCCGGCCACATCCAGCAGGTGGGGAAAATTCTGCACCGCCTCCATCCGCCGCGATCCCGGCATCAGCCCCACCACCGCCGGGCGCTCGGGAAACCGGCTCACCCCCGTCTCCCCCTGCCGATGCGGCGGCAGCTCATCAAACAGGGGATGCCCCACGAACGTCGCCTCCACCCCGTGCCCGCGCAGATACGGCTCCTCAAAGGGGAGGATGCACGCCACCCGGTTCACCGCCGCCCGCAGCTTCTTCATCCGCCCCTCGCGCGACGCCCAGAGTTGCGGCGCGATATATCCCAGAACGGGAATCCCCCGCCGCCGGGCCGCCTTGGCAAAATGAAAGTTCATCGCGAACGAATCGATGCAGATCAGCAAATCGGGCGGGTGCCGGTCAAAATAGCGCTTGGTCCATTGCAGCAGCCGCCACATCTCCAGCGTCCGCGTGGCCGCCTGCCAGCTCATCGCCGCCTTTCCCGTCGTCTCCTGATGCACGAGCGCCCCCGCCTGCCGCATCTGCGGCCCCCCCAGCCCCTCGATCTGGATATCCGGGTCCAGCCGCTTCAGCGAGCGCACCAGGGCCGCCGCGTGCTGGTCCCCGCTCACTTCCGCCACCGTGATGAATACCCGTCGTGCCATGACCGTTCGTCCGATACCGGCCCGATATTCTATCGCGCATCACCCACCGGGGGGAGAGGGGGGCCAAAGGGCCCATTTCAGCCCAAAACCGAAGTATCAAGCCCCGCGCGGGCGCGCACGGCTTCAAAACAGGCATTTTGTCCCTGGATTTCCCCCTTCAACCCGCCCCTTACCCCTCCCGCGACCCCTTTTTGCTGGTGGGCGGGTTTTTCGGCCAGTCGGCCGCATCCCGGACGGCGTGAATCTGCTTGAGCGAGAACCGCCGCCCCTGCCCCATGCCCGGACAGCGCTTCGACGACTGCGCCCACCGCTGCGGGCTGGAGAGGTTCTCCTTCCAGAAAGGCCAGGTCCGGCATTGCAGCGGGCGCGCCGCATAGACCGCGCACGTCCGTCGCGGCGTCCCCATCGGGTCATCGGGATCGGGCTCCTGCTCGGTCAGGAAGATGCAGTCGTAGTTCCCCTCGCGCGTCCGCCGCTCCTTGAGGCTGAACCGCCCGTCGATCTTGCGGCAATACTTCTCCACCGCCTCCTCGGGCGTGATCTCCAGGTGCGCGGCCAAACGCACGATCTCCTCCCGGGTCAGCCAGACATACCCCGGCCCCCCGGTGCAGCAGTTGCCGCACTCGGTGCAGGTGAACTTCAACCCCTGGGCATACCAGGGGGCGTTCTCATCCGAATTGGGTAAAACATCCAGCTTCACAGTTATTTGGCTCTCGTTATTTGTTATCCGTTGCCTGTTGAAGGTGAGCCGCGTCGGGAAACCCTCCAACAAACGACAAATAACCCATAACATCTTACGCCATGACCGCGGCCCGTTCCGCCGTCACCTCGCCGTCCATCTCCGTCCCGGCCACGAACTGATGCACCTGCCGCACCACGCTCCGCCCGATCCGGCGGATGCCGTTGGAGACGGCCCCGGCGATGTGCGGCGTCAGGACCACGTGCGGCATGGAGCGGAACGGATGGTCCGCCGCCGGCGGTTCCGGGTCGGTCACGTCGATGAACGCCCAGATGCGCCGGCGCTGCAGCTCCTCAATCAGCGCTTTTTCATCAATGAGGCTCCCGCGGGCCGTGTTAATCAGCACCGCATCATTCTTCAGCAGCCCCAGTTGCTCGCGCCCGATCATATGCCGCGTCGCCTCCAGGGCCGGCGCGTGAATCGTCACCACATCGCTGCGGCGCATCAACTCGTTCAGCTCCACCAGCTCCACCCCCAGCGCCTTGGCCGCTTCGGGCGGGATGATCGGATCGTATGCCACGATCGACACCTCAAACCCTTTGAGCAGCCCCACCAGATGCTGCCCCACCTGCCCCAGCCCCACCAGCCCGATCGTCACGTCAAACACCTCGCGCACCGTAAAGTCCGGCAGCGAGGTCGGGTCATTCTTCCATCCCCCCCGATGGGTCAGCGCGTTGCAGGGGAAAAACCCCTTCAGGCCCGAGATAATCATCCCCAGGGACGTCTCGGCCACTCCCACCCCGATGGCGCGGTTGTTGCTGGCCACCCGAATGCCCCGTTTCCAGATCGTCGGGGGAACCAGGTATTTGATCGACCCGGCCGCGTGGACCAGCAGCTTCAGTTGCTTCGCCTGCGCCAGCATCTCATCCGAAATGGCCGGCGAGCCCCACCCGGTGATGATCACCTCGGCATCCCCCACCAAGTCCGCCCACTGGGCCGCCAGATCACTTTCGGGCCCCTGGGCAAATTTGAGCGTGTGCTCGGCCTTCAACGCCTCCACATCCCGCTCCGCAAAGACCTTCTCCCGCATCGCCGGCGAAATCCAAAGCGCAATGTTCATAGACGCCCAGTTATAACGATAAGCTTCAACCGCGTCTATCAGGCGGTCGGCGATCTTCACTGACCCCCGGAGGCCTCAACCAGACCGCCGCCGGAGCTCAAAAATCCGAATCGGCCTGGGCCGCGTCGACACCGCCGCCTCATGCTCGCGCAACACCCACGGATGCTCCGCCAGCCACGGCCCGAACAGCTCCCCCGTCTGCCGCCCCGGCTCCCCCAGCAGGATCGTCCCCTCCTCCGCCAGATGGCGCCGCCAGAACGCCTCCAGGTGCGGCCACTGCGCCCGCTCATAGAGAATGTCCGAGCCCAGAATCAGGTCAAACCGCTCGTTCAGCCGGTCGCGCTGCCAGTTCAGCCGCCGCACGCGCACGCGCGGGGCGAAGGGTAGGCTGTTGAGGCGGGCAAAAAGCAGCGCCGGCGCTTCCAAGTCGGCAAACAGCACCCGATGCCCCAGCGCTGCGGCCGCCGTCCCGGCCAGGCCCATGCCGCATCCCAGGTCCATCACGCTCAGCTCCCCCCGCGCCGGCCCCCAGTGCCGCTCCAGAAAGCCGGCCACCCCCGCCGCGCTGTCCCAGAGCTCGGCCCAGTAGGGCAGGTGCAGCGCCTCATCGGCCGACCGCCGCCCTGAAATCCTTTCCCGCAAATCAGCCTGCTGCGCCACCTGATCCAGCACGCGGTCCGGGTCCGCGATCCGTGTGAAATCCAGCCGCACTCCCCCCACCTCAAACGGCTCGCTCACCGTCTGGTACTGCCGATGGATCCGATGCAACAGGGCGGTCCGGGAAGTCATGGGCCCATTGTAGCGATTTGATTTCCCCCTTCAGGTCAGCGCAGGAAAAAGGGTTCAGGGTCCGGAATGGTCTATTCCGGACCCTGAACCCTAAAACCGGAACCCTCTGCTTACTTCCCATACAGCAGCCGCGCCGGCCGATACAAGCCCCCCTCGCCGCCGATCGACCGCACGCGCACGGCAAAGTGGTTCTGGCCGGGCTTCAGCGCTTTGGTGATGTCGAACGTCTGGGGCTTTTTCCAGGCCTCCGGATCGACCTTGGGGTCATACACATGCTCCCCCACCAGCTTGCCGTTGACATACACCCAGCAGCTTTCATCCACGCCCCCCAGCACCAGCTTCACGCGCTGCCCCGCCTTGGGCGCCGGTACGTCCACATCCAGCGAGTACCACCCGATCCCGACGTACTCATGCGTCACCGGATCGACCGGGTCATCCGACAGCAGCTGGCTGCCCCACCAGGTGGTCACGTTGATCGGCTGCCACTTGAGCTTCCGGGCCTCGGCCGCTTCGAACCACTTCTGCTTCTGCCCCACATCCTTGGGATCCACCTTGAACTGCCAGCTCAGCGGCAGCGCCACCACGCCCTTGTCCGCCTTGCCCGCCAGGTCGGTGTAGGTCTTGCTCAGGGGGCCCAGGTAATCGGCCATCTTCCGCCGCGCCAGGTTGGTGTAGAAGCCGGGGGCGTTGAGGGCAAAGCCCTCCACGTTCTTCTGCACGATCGCATCGCGCGCCTGGCAGGCCGCCACCGCGTTTTGCGCCAGGGTATGCACATCCCCCTTGCCCGCCCGCAGCGCCGCCGTCGCCTCCAGCACCCTCATCTGGGCGTCGGTGAAATCCAGCCCCGTCTCCATGAACGCCAGGCGCTGGCGGTACAGGTCGCTTGTGGCCGCCTGCTTGGCGGCGTTCAGATCGGCCCGCAGCCCTTTGCGCATCTCGGCGTTGAAGACCTTCTGGAAAACCGGCAGGTTCTGATATCGGTTCAGGTCGGCCGCCTCGTTCACCAGCGTCACATATGCCTTTTCAATCGCGTCGAAATAGCGCGTCATGGCCGGGGCCGACGCCTTGCCGAAGGCCCGCTCGATGTAGTCCGCCTGCAGCGCCTTCACATCCGCGCGCGGGTTCCACGCCAGTTGCGCCAGCAGGTAATACTGCAGCCCCTGCGTGGACCAGTCGTTCTGGCAGCTGTCGATGTCCAGCGCCAGCAGATGATGATCGGCCAGGAAGGCGAAGTCCTCGCCGCTGCGCTGGGCAAAGAGGGCCGGCAGGCCCCACATGTAGTTGAACATGTTCGGCCGCCAGTAGAGGTGGGCCGCCTTCTGGGACCACTGCTCCCACAGCGCCATGTCCGACTTCCGCGCTGAATCCTCCTTCGATCCCAACGGGGCGACGAACCCGACGATGATGTTGTCCATCAGGTTCACGTGCAGCGGCGGCGTCCGCGTGGCGCAGTACGCCAGCACCGCCACATAGACCTGCCGGTCGGGCGCCAACTGCTTCAATCCCTCGGCCAGCTTGTTCCAGAATTTGGCGTACCGGTCGGTCAGCGCCACGTGCTCCTTCTTCACGTTCTTCCAGTTCAACTCGATTTTGGGCCCATCCTTGGCATCCCAGGATTCGCACACCGGGCAGACGCAGAACCCGCTGTAGGCGCTGTCGTCAATGGCCGCGCTGAGCGCGTAAATCGAGGGGTACTTTTCCAGCCGCTCCTTCGCGTCCTGGAGCCACTGCTTCCAGACCGCCGGGTTGGACGGATCGATCTTCACCGTGCCGGGATTGGGATAGGGCGTGCGCGACCCGTCCGGCTGGAGCGCGAAATAATCCGGGTGCGCCTGCCCGTACTCCTTGTACCAGGTCGTGAAGGCGTGCCCGGCCCGCGCGATCCCCAGCGTCCGTCCGCCGCGCTGGCGGGCCAGCCACTGGCGCGACTGAAGGTCCAGGTCCTCCATCTTCTTGGTCAACTCGGCGTTGGCCCCCGGATAATAGGTCAGCGCCCGGGCGTGGTTGGCGATGCGAATCTCCCGGTCCACCAGTTGCGGCTGATACCGGTAGACCTCATCCTTCAACTCGATCGTCTTCATCGGGACGATGTCCTCCCCCAGTTCCCCCGGCCACAGCCACCGCACCTTCAGGTCCCGCTGCAGGAAGGTATAGACCGCCTCGCGGGTCGCCGGCGTCAGGGTGATTTTGCCCACCACCACGTCGTTGCCCGCCAGCACCACGTCATCCCCCTTCACGGCGATGACGATCTGCTCGCGCTGGTCGAACTTCACCAGGTCCCGCAGGTCCTGGGGCATGGCCGGATTGGCCCCCAGCCAGATTTTCACCGGCTGCTTTTCATCCGCCTGGTGCGTGATCCCAACCTTCGCGCCGCTGATTTTTTTGAGATAGCCCGCCAGTTCCTTGGCCGCCGCCGCCGTTTCGCGCGGCGCATCGGCCGCCGTCACGATCTGGCAGCGCGCCTGCCCATTCTCCACCAGCACCGCCGCCGGGGCGACCCCGGCCATCCCCAACACCGCCGCCGCCGCAATTGCCCATCTCTTCATAATTGTTCCTGTAGGGTGGGCCTTGGCCCACCAGCCCATTTTTTTACCACCGATCCCAGTAATTCTCGGTATGACTGTTCACACTGGTCATCTCGGCATACGGGTTGTCCCGATCCTTCACCCGGATCGAGGTCGCATGTCCGTCCACCCACAGAACATCCACCTGGTGATTGTGCCGCGCATCGGGCAGACGCCGCGCCGATGGGTCGCTGCCCAGGCTGTCGTCCACGCGGTGGTAACCGCGTACCTGCGTGTCTCCGCCCAGGGCAACCGGCTTGGTGTACAGGCAATCCGTCATCACGATCGTCTGCTCCGGGTGCTTGATCTGACTCCGCTTGGCCGGAATCTGGGCGCCCGGCGCATAACTCGGCGCCGTCAGTTGCCTGGAACTGGAAGTGGGCGTCTCCCCCAGGTTGGCGTAGTTGTACCCGTAGTCAATGTACGTCCAATAGCTGGAGGTCGGGACGGTCTTGGCCGGGTCCGTCGTCAGCGCGTCGAACGGCGAGGCATTGGTCATGCTCGGGCAGCGGTACAGCAGCGGCGTGGTCACCAGGTGCGCGTTGTAGAGAATCCCCGCCCATTCATCGTTGGTGCCCGCGGAATTGACGATCGAGTACGGAACAAAATAGTCCCGGTACTGGTTGGCGTACATCTGGAACGCCTGCCCGATCTGCCGCAGATTGCTCAGGCACGACACCTGCTTGGCCGCCTCACGCGCCTTGTTCAAGGCCGGCAGCAGCATTGCGATCAGGATGCTGATGATCCCGATGACGACCAGCAGCTCCACCAGCGTGAACCCCTTTGCCCGTTTCATTCCATTCCACTTTCGCACAGTCACGAATTCATCTCTCTCTATCAGTGCCCGCCCGTCCGGCCTTAGTGGGGAACGCGGTCAAGATCGCGCGACCAGAACGCGGTATACGGATCGGTCGGGAGTGTACAGATGTTCGGCCACCACGCCACATGCCCGTCCAGATAGGCGATATTCATGCCGCCGGCATTCGGACTTTTGCCGCTGCCGCCGTGGCGCACCGCCGCGAAGGTGTAGCCCGAGGCGTACCCTGTGCTGACCCCGTAAGCGCTGGCGTAGGTGGCGTAATAGGGACGGGTGCCGCTGTCGCCGGAGCTGTCCGATTCCATCAGCAGCATCGTCTCGGTGGGATGCCGGTGGTTGCTCTTGCGCAGCTCACGACCGGTGGAATTGCCGCCAATGTAATAGTTGTACGCGTAGCCGTAGTACCAGTAGGTGCCCACCTGCTCCGAACCCTGGGCGGGGCAGCGATAAAGCGAATTGGCGACATTGGGCGGAACGGCGGCGTTGTATCCCACATATTCCTTGCCCGGCATCAACAGGGACTTCCCGGCCGAGCCGTCGGCCCGCCCGTAGGAATAGCTGATCTGGTTGCTGTAGACCCACGGCGTCACAGAGTAATTGATCAGGGCCGGGTAATATCCCCTGTTGTTCACCACGTACATCTCGAACATCATCCCCAGCTGCCGCATGCGCGACGCGCAACTGATCTTCGTCGCCGCCTGCCGGGCCTTGTTCAGCGCCGGCAGCAACATTGCGATCAGGACCGCTATGATCCCGATGACCACCAGCAGCTCCACCAGCGTAAACGCGTGTCTTCTGGACATGGCCGCTCCTTATTCAAAATTCCCAACGCTTCATTCATAATTCTTAATTCTTAATTCAGCTCCCCCCGCCGACGCCCGCGCCACCAGCTGCATCGCGATCGTCTCCCGCCGCGGCCCGCCCGTCCCGTCGGCCAGGCGCTCAAAGATCATCCGCTCAATCGCCCCGGCCACCGCCTCATCCCGCCGGTCCACGCTGGCCAGCGCCGGCGTCAGCCACTGCGAAAAAAGCGCGTTGTTGAACCCGATCACCGCCACCTGCTCCGGCACGCTCAGCCCGCGCTGCTTCAGCCACGACAGCGCCACCACCGCCCCCTCGTCGGTCGAGCACAGCAGGCAGTCGAAATCAAACGCCCCGTCGCGCGCCTCCAGCGTCCGATGATACGCCGCCATCAGCGGCTCCTCCCGCGTCACCGGTCCCCGCGCGTAGACCACCTCCAGCACCGAGTCGTCCCGAACGTCCATTCCCCGCCGGCGGCAGCGCCCCAGAAACGCCTCGATTTTCTCCCGGCCCCCGGCGGCCGAGATCAAAATCCCCGGCCGCCGGCGCCCCTGATCGGCAAAATGGTCCGCCGCCGCCTCCAGCGCGGCCAGCCGGTCATGGTGAATCCAGTCCAGCCCTCCCCGCGCGGGCGCGGGTTCCGGGCTGACCACCACCGCCGCCTCGAATTCCCCCAGTTGCCGCTCGATCTCCTCCGACAGGTGCGACCGGTTCATCAGTTGCACCACCACCCCATCCACCCGGCGCTGGCGAAAATCGACCAGTTGGCGCCCGATCACCTCCGGGTCCCCCAGGCTGTCCATCACATGCGCGGTGTATCCCCGCTTCTGCGCCCGCAGCACCAGGTTGCGCACCATTCCCTCGCTGGAGTGGGGTCCGGCCAACGACCAGAGCAGCCCCAGCGTCCGCGTCCGCGCGCCGCTGAGCCCCGCCGCCAGCGGATTGCGCACGTAATTCATGCGCCGGGCGATCTCCAACACCTTTTGTCGCGTCTGTAATTTAATCCCGACCGACTCGGCCCGGTTGTTCAACACCAGGCTCACGGTCGTCGGGCTCAGCCCCGCCTCCTGAGCAATCAACCGATGTGTGGAAATACGGGAGGCCATAGAACTCCATCTAATCCGCTATAGACTTAACCTAATTCGGCTTAGATGGCCTGTCAACAAGAAAATACGGCTCCCCGCCCCGGGTGGCCGAGGCGGTTCCAGCCCTCTTGCCCTGATCTTTACTCCTTCGTCGCCGGCCCAATGACACCCGCTTTCATTTCTTCCCTTCGCGCCCGTTCTCCCGGCGCGATAGAACGAACCCTCCAACGAAAGGCCGCATGCTCATCGACTTCCCCTACCCCGGCTACGAACAGATTCAGCCCGTTGAGGTCCCCTCCCCCAACCTCATGGGCGTCTTCACCCCCCGCCATTACCCCCACGTGGATGAATCGCAGGTCTTGAAGGAGGGCCTGGCCCACCCCATCGACGCCCCGCCCCTGCGCCAGGCCGCCCAAGATGCCAAAAACGTCCTGATCCTCATCGACGACGCCACGCGCATGACCCCCACGGGCCGCATCCTCCCCCACGTGCTGGATGAGCTCCACGCCGCCGGCATCGCCGACCGCCACATCGAATTCATCCAGGCCGTCGGCACCCATCGCCCCATGAAGCCGGAGGAACTGCGGAAAAAGCTCGGTCCCTATGCCGATCAATTCAAAGTCCACGAGCACCATTACCAGGATGAATCCTCCCTGGCCGACTTCGGCAAGACCACCGACGGCACCCCAGTCACCTGCAACAAGATCGTCAGGGACTTCGACTTTATCCTGGGCATCGGCGCCATCCTCCCCCACCGCGTCAAAGGGATGAGCGGGGGCGCCAAGATCATGTTCCCCGGCATCTCCGGGGCGCCGATGATGGACCGCAACCAGTGGGAAGCCTCCATGACCATGAGCGAAACCGTCATGGGCATCCCCGAAAACCCCATGCGCCTTCGCATGGAGGAGGCCGCCCGCCTCGCCGGGCTCGATTACATCGTCAACGTCGTCTACGACACCACCCTGAAGGTCGTCGGCTGCTTCGCCGGCGACATCGTCGCCGCCCACCGCCACGGCTGCCTCAAGGCGCGCGAAGTCTACGCCGTCCACCTCCCCACCCGCTGCGACATCCTCATCATCGACTCCCACTCGGCCGACCGCGATTTCTGGCAATCCGCCAAGGGCCCCTACGCCGGCACCATGGCCGTCCGCGATGGTGGCTCCCTCATCCTCGTCAGCCCCAACCCCGAGGGCGTCGCCTCGAACCACAAAAACCTGCTGGAAATCGGCTACAGGCCCCACGCCGAGCTGGTGAAGATGGCCCAGTCCGGCCAGGTGAAGGATTTCGTCGGCTTCGCCATTCTCTGCGATGTGGCCCAGATCGTGGACAAGACCGACTGCATCATGTGCTCCCCCGGCGTCAGCCCCCAGGAAGCGCAGAAGATCGGCTTCCGCCACGCCGACAACGCCGCCGACGCCCTGAGGATGGCCTTTGAAAAACAGGGCCAGGACGCCCGCGTCGCCGTCATCCGCTTCGGCGGCCATGCCCTGCCCATCGTGGATGATGAAACCGCCAACCGCGTCGCCGACCTCCAGTCCGGCTCCACCCACACGGGGCACGCCGCCGCCAAACCCGAAGCGTCTTCTGTCCCCTCTCCCGGTACGCCGGGAGAGGGTTAGGGTGAGGGCCGGATGCCGCGATATCCGCCCACCGCTTACCCGAACCTGCCAGTCCGCCCGCCTCGCGCGTTCCGTCGCTCCTTCATGTCTTGATGTTTTATGTCTTCACGTTTCGGTTATCGTAGCCCCCCATGCTCCTCACCCTCGGCCCCACCCCCGCCCTGCAACGGACGATGGCCTTTGACCGCCTCACCCGCGACGCCGTCAATCGCGCCGCCCAGGTCCGCCAGGCCGCCAGCGGCAAATCGATCAATGTCGCCCGCGTCCTCCGTACCCTCGGCCATGCCACGCTGGCCACCGGGTTCCTCGGCGGCGACACCGGCCGCCAAATCCGCGCCGACCTTGACGCCGCCGCCATTGCCCATGACTTCGTCGAAGTGGCGCCCCCCACGCGTCTCTGCATCACGCTCGTGGACCGATCGGATGCCACCGCCACCGAACTGGTCGAGGAAGCCGCCCCTCTCCCCGCCGCCGCCTACGATGCCCTGCTGGAGAAACTCAACGCCCTGCTCCCCCGCGCCACCCTGCTGATTCTCTGTGGCTCCCTCCCCCCCGGCGCTCCGCCCGACTTCTACCGCCGCTGCCTCGAACAGGCCTCCGGAAAACAAGTGATTCTCGACACCCGCGGCGCGCCCCTGCTCCAGGCCCTGCCCGCCCGTCCCTTTCTGGTCAAACCCAACCGCCGCGAACTGGCCGACACCTTCAACATCGACCCCGCTGACGAATCGGCCATCCAGACCGCCATGCGCCAACTCATCCATCGCGGCGCGCAATGGGCCCTTGTCACCATGGGCGCTGCCGGCGCCCTCCTCACCGACGGCCGACAATTCTGGCGCCTCCACGTCCCCACCATCCGGCCCGTCAATCCCATCGGCTCCGGCGACGCCTTCGCCGCGGGCCTGGCCGCCGCCCTGAGCCAGGGCCAATCCGTCTCCGACGCCTGCCCCTTCGCCGCCGCCTGCGCCGCCGCCAACGCCCTGAGCGACCAGGCCGGCTTCCTCCACCCCGCCGACCTCTCCTCCCTCCAATCCCAATCCCATCTCGTGTCCCTGCCCTGAATCGACTTCCTCCCATCCCACCCCTCCACTTTTGCCCCTTGCCCGATCCTTCCGCCCCCTTCTAGGATGGCCCCATGCCGCGAAAACCCGCCCCGGAACAGACCTTCGGCTATCCCCGGCCGCTGTTGCAGCGCGACCACTGGACCTGCCTCAACGGCCCCTGGCAGTTCGCGCTGGATGATGATCGTCAATGGCGCACCCCCGACCAAATCAAATGGAACAAGACGATCCAGGTCCCCTTCACCGTGGAAACGCCCGCCAGCGGCATCGGCGATGACAACTTTCATCCCAGCGTCTGGTACCGCCGCACCTTCCAGGCGCCCCCGCGCTCCGAATCCCAGCGCCTGATCCTCCATTTCGAGGCCGTCGATGACCAGGCCGAGGCCTGGGTCAACGGCCGCCTCGCCTGCCGCCACGAAGGGGGCTATACCCCCTTTTGCGCGGACATCACCGACCTGCTCACCGATGCCAAAGAGCAGGAAATCACCCTCCACGCCGAGGATGATCCCTTCGACATGAACAAGCCGCGCGGCAAGCAGGACTGGCAGCGCAACCCCCACAGCATCTGGTATCCCCGCACGACCGGCATCTGGCAGACCGTCTGGCTGGAAGTCCGTCCCGGGACCCACATCGCCGATCTTCAGTGGACCAGCGATGTCCCCCATTGGCGCATCCGCCTCCAGGCGCATCTGGCCGGGCGGGTGCCGCTGGTGGAATTGCCGGCCGACAAGAAAAAGAATCAGGCCAGTGCGTTGCGCCTCCGCGTCCGCCTCTCGTTTCATGACAAAATTCTGGCCGAGGATGAATACGCCATCACCAGCCCCCTGATCGACCGCCACATCGACCTGCCCGACGGCGGCATCGCCCGCGACATGGAATGGCACCCCGATCACCCCCACCTGATCGACGCTGAGCTGGACCTGCTCGACGCCGACGGCCGCCCGCTCGACCACATCCGCTCCTACACCGCCATGCGCTCGGTCGAGGCCCGCGGCGGCCAATTCCTGCTCAACGGCCTGCCCGTCACCCTCCACCTCGTGCTGGACCAGGGGTACTGGCCCGACACCGGCCTGACCGCGCCGGACGACCAGGCCCTCAAGCGCGACGTGGAGCTGATCAAACAGATGGGCTTCAACGGCGCGCGCCTCCACCAGAAGATCGAAAACCGCCGCTTCCTCTACTGGGCCGACCAACTGGGACTGATGATCTGGGGCGAGATGCCCAGCGCCTACGCCTTCAGCCCCCGCACCGCCGCCCGCGTCACGCGACAGTGGATCGAGGCGATCCAGCGCGACCGCAGCCACCCCTGCATCATCGTCTGGGTCCCCATCAACGAATCCTGGGGCGTCCCCGACCTGCCCGACTGCCCCGAGCAGCGCGACTTCATCCGCGCCCTCTACCACCTGACCCGTTCCATCGACCCCTCCCGCCCCATCAGCGGCAACGACGGCTGGATGATGGCCGAGACGGACCTGATCTGCATCCACGACTACCACCACGACCCCCGGACCCTCCAACGCCGCTATCAGTCAAAAATCGGCCACGAGCACAAGCTGGTCCAGCGCCTGGCCCACCTTCAGCCGGCCGGCCGCCCCCTCTTCCTTGAGGGCTTCCACTTCCGTGGCCAGCCGCTGATCCTCAGCGAATTCGGCGGCATCGCCTTCGCCAAGGGGGGCGGAAGCTGGGGCTACTCCCGCGCCGATTCGGCCAAGGATCTGGAGGGGCGCTACGGACGGCTGCTGGTCGCCGTTCGATCCGCCCGCAACCTGGCCGGCTTCTGCTATACCCAGTTCACCGACACCTACCAGGAGGCCAATGGCCTGCTCAACATGGACCGCACCCCCAAGTTCCCCCTGGAGCAGATGGCCGTCGCCACCCGCGGCGCCCACTCGCCCGCCGAACGCCGCATCGAGGCCCAGTGGCACAAACCACCCCCCCGGCCCCGTGACAAATAAAGCTCCCGCCCCTTTCATCCGATCTTCTTCAAAGACGCCCCCTGGGCGATCCGGACCGACTCATGATCGACGCCAATGCCTCCATTCTCCAGGATGCCATCCTCCGGAACGCTCCGATGGTCCTGTCCCTTCCTTCCGCCGGCATGCTCCGGCACCACAAATCCCGCTTTCTTGAGGAATGGGATGATGGGTTCTGGGTCGAATCGGCCCCCCAGGATGCCAAGCTCGTCGAGGAACTGATCAACACCGGCCAGAGCTGCGGCATCTCCTTTCGCAGCGGACAGACCAAGGTGGTCTTTTCCACCCCCGCCCTGCGCCGCGAGCCGGCCTACCGCGTCAATTCGGAGCTGACCGTCGAGGCGGTGCTGATGAAGCGCCCCCAGCAGGTCAAAAAGGTGCAGCGCCGCGAGAACTACCGCGTCCATATCCCCATGGACAGCGGCTGGCTCAACGTCCGCATCTGGCGCATCGGCCAGAAAGTCGACCTCCGCGAGCGCCCCATGGACGCCCAGGAAATCCCCACCCAGGTGCGCGACCTGAGCATCACCGGCATCGGCGTCATCTTCAGCGGCGCCGACAACCAGCCGCCGCGCATCATCGCCGAGGAGCGGCTCCGCATCGAGCTGCGCCGGGAAGGGCAGGGGCTGCTGCTGGAGGGACGCATCTGCTACCCCACCGAACCCCCCACCCAGCCCACCGTCCGCGCCGGCATCCAGTTCGTCCATCTCAGCGACGGCATCGAGGGACGCCAGGTCCAGTCGCAACTGGCCCGGATCGTCAACGACCTGCAGCGAGAGGAAATCCGCCGCTACCGCCTGGGCCTGGATAAAAAACAGTAGCACGGGTTTTTAACCCGCGCATGGATTGGAAATCCATGCCACCTTCAAATTGCCCCCCGTTTATCTTTGACTTGCCTTGAATTGGGGATTTTCGCGCCCTACATCGCGCTGTCCTGCTTGACGATGATTTCGAACAGCGTCTGCGGGTCCGTCGCTTCGGCCAGCGCGTGGCGGAATTTGTCGATCGTCATCAGCCGGCTGATGCGCGCCAGGGCGTGGATGTGCAGCCCCGTCTTGTCCGGCGGGCTGGCCAGCAGCCAGATCAGCGTCACCGGACGCCCGTCGATCGACTGAAAGTCGATCGGCGTCGCCGCCTTCCCCACCGCCATCACCAGGTGATCCAGCCCGGTGCATTTGCCGTGGGGGATCGCCAGCCCGTTGCCGATGCCGGTGGTCCGGGTCGTCTCGCGCTCCAGCACCGCATCCAGCACCTTGCGCGCGTCAAGAATCTCCTTCTGCTCGGCCAGCAGCCCCACCAGCTCGCCAATCGCATCGTTCTTGGTCTTTGCCGCCAGCGGCGCTTTGATGTTCTGGGGTTTAAGAATGTCGGTCAAACGCATGGGCAGTTCACTTATGGCAAAGTCAAAATCCTATACCTGCGCGGCGGGATTTGCAATTTGCGATCCCCGGGCCCCAATCCCCCGCCCCCGCCTCACACCCGCCCGCGCGCCCGCATCGCCTGGGCGACGCGCTCGACCGCGACCATATAGGCCGCCTCCCGGTGCGTGACCTTCTGCTTCTGATACACATCGTGCACCGCCCGCCAGGCCGCGGTCATCTTCCGGTCCAGCCGCTGGTGCACCTCGCACTCATCCCAGTAGTACATGCTTGCGTTCTGCACCATCTCAAAGTACGAGACCGTCACGCCCCCGGCGTTGGCCAGGAAGTCGGGCAGCACATAGACCCCGTTGGCCGTCAGGATCCGGTCCGCCTCCGGCGTGGTCGGCCCGTTGGCCAGCTCCACCATGATCTTCGCCTTCACGCGCGGGGCGTTCTCGGCGGTCACCACCTCCTCCAAAGCCGCCGGGCAGAGTACATCCACCTTCATCTCCAGCACTTCGTCGTTGGACAAAGGCTTGGCGCCGGGGAAGCCGGCCACCGACCCGGTCCGCTCCTTGTGCTTCTGCAGCGCCTGCGGGTCCAGCCCCTCCAGGTTCCGCACGCCGCCCCGGCTGTCCGTGACGGCCACGACCTTGCATCCCAGCAGCTCCACCGCCAGCTTGGCGAAGTAGTACCCGGCATTGCCGTAGCCCTGAATGGCCACCGTCGCGTTCTCCAGGTTGATCCCCAGTTCCTTGGCGGTTTCGCGCACGGTGTAAAGCCCGCCGCGGGCCGTCGCGTCGCCGCGCCCCGCCGAGCCGCCCAGGTTCAGCGGCTTGCCGGTGATGACGCCGAACTGGTTCCGCCCGCACAGCTTCGAGTACTCATCCACCATCCACGCCATGATTTGCGGGTTGGTGTAAACATCCGGCGCCGGCACGTCGGTGTCGGGCCCGAGAATGCGCCACACCGCCTGGATGTAGCCGCGGCTGAGGCGCTCCAGCTCCCCGGGCGAGAGGTCGCGCGGGTTGCAGATGATCCCCCCCTTGCCTCCGCCCAGCGGCAGATCCAGCAGGGCGCATTTCCAGGTCATCCACGCCGCCAGGGCGCGCACCGTATCGACCGTCTCGGCCGGGTGGAAGCGAATGCCCCCCTTGGTCGGCCCCCGGGCGTCGTTGTACTGAACGCGGAATCCCTTAAAGACGCGCATGGCGCCGTCGTCCATCCGCACGGGAATGGACACGTGCAGCTCGCGCATCGGCTCGCGGAGGATCGCGTGGATGGAAGGATCAAGGTTCAGCAGCCGGGCGCAATCGTCAAGCTGCCGCTGTGCCATATGGAACGGATTTTCGGAAACCATGGAACGATATTACGGCCCCGAATCCGGCGGACAATAGAACCGGTGCGGATGCGGCATTTTTTCTCAAGCGGACTCCGCCATTTTCCCCGCCCTCGCTTCACCCCCCCTCGCCCCCTACAACAGGGCGGCCGCATCCTCATCCAGCAGCCAGGTCAGCCCCCCGGACACCGGGTGAATCAACTGGATCGGCAGCCGCGCCGGATCGCGCGCCCCCTGCAGCACCGCCTGCAGCGGCTGGGCCTTGGCCGCGCCGCTGACCAGGATCACCACGGCCTTCGAGCGGTTGAGAAACGCCCCGGTCATCGTCAGCCGCCAGGCGTTGAGCTTGGGCACCTGATTGGCCACGCAGCGCCGATCTTCAACTTTCAGCGCCGCCGTCTGCGGAAAAAGCGAGGCGGTGTGCCCATCCTCCCCCATCCCCAGCAGCGTCAGGTCCGGCCCGGCATCGTCGGGAAAATGCCGCAGCAGCAGCTGGTCGTATTCACCCGCCGCCGCCTCCGGCTCCAGCTCGCCGCGCATACGATGCACCTGCTCCGCCGGAATCGGCACGCTCGAAAGCAGCGCCTCGCGGGCCATGCGGTAGTTGCTGTCGGCGTGATCCGGCGGCACGCACCGTTCATCCCCGAAATAGACGCTCGTCTTCTCCCAGGCGATGTGCTTCGGGCGGGCGGCCAATTCCTGGTACAGCGCCCTGGGCGTGGAGCCGCCGGAAAGCACCAGCGAAAAACGCCCCCGCCGTGAAATCGCGTGGTTGGCCGCCTCGATCACGCGGGCAGCCCCTTCCACGGCGATCGCCGCCGCCGACTCGAGAATCTCCAGGGAAGGGGTCACGCTTCATCCTCCACGGGGTTTTCCAGCCGCCCGATCGTCTCGATTTCGACGGCGATCCGGTCCCCCGCCTTCAGAAAGACCGGCGGCGTGCGGGCAAAGCCCACCCCCTGCGGCGTGCCGGTGAGGATCACGCTGCCGGCGCGCAGCGTCATGGTGCTGCTGAGCGACTCGATCAGCGCCGGCACGTCGAAGATCATGTCCGCGGTGGTCAGGTCCTGCATCGTCCGCCCGTTGAGCTCCGCCCGGATCGCCAGGCGGTTGGGCTCGGGAATTTCATCCGCCGTGACGATCGCCGGCCCCAGCGGACAGAAGGTGTCGAAGGATTTGCCCCGCGCAAACTGCCCGCCCCCCAGGTCCCGGTCGCGCTGCCAGTCCCGCGCTGAGACGTCATTGGCGCAGGTATACCCCAGCACATACTCCAGCGCCCGCCCGCGCGGGATGTTCCTGGCATCCCTGCCCATGACCACCGCCAGTTCCGCCTCGTAATCCACCTGCCGGCTGAGCCGGGGAACGCGGATCGGGTCGCCCGGATTGGCCAGCGAATTGCTCGCCTTGATGAAGAGCATCGGATTTTTCGGAATGGCCGAGCCGCTCTCCTTGGCGTGTTCGCGGTAGTTCAATCCGATGCACAGGATGTCCGTGGGAACGATCGGCGCCAGCAGCTTGGCGATCGTGCGCTTCTCCCCCGTCACGCGCCATTGCGCCGTCAGCGAGCCGTCGATGCGATAGGCGGTCCGGGAATCGATGGATTGGCCGAGATGGACTTGGTTCTGTTCGTCGAGAAAGCGGATAAGGCGCATGGCTGGGCTTTGGCAAGAGGCGGTACGGACGCTGCGACCGCAAATCAGTGGCGGATGGAAAACTGGTTGAATTCCCCGGTGGCCGGATCCACGACCTGATCCATCTGTTTGATGAAGCCGTTCATGCGCTCGCGGATCGATTGAACCAGCTCATCCACCTGGGCATCCGGCCCCTCCACCACCAGCTCGACCCGCCCGTCGGGCAGGTTGCGGACATATCCATCGACAGCATACTGAAGGGCCAGGTTGTGAACGGTACACCGGAACCCGACCCCCTGCACCCGACCACTGAAATAACAGGTCTTGCGATGCGTCATACATCGTCCTCATCGGCAAAAGGTCGCCCCATCAATGGATCACATTCCCTCCCTTCGTGACTGTTAGATTAGCGAACGGCGTGCCGCTTGCCAAGGGAAATTCCTCAGGCCGCCGCCTCCCGAAGCTCCCGGATCGACTGGCTCAGAACATATCGCTTGTGATGCATGTACGCCGCGCGCCGCCCCAGAATCCGGCACCGCTTCTTCTTGAAGCAGTAGCCATGCTTGTTGATCTTGCTGATCGGCCCCTCACAATTTTTGCAAACGCGTTTATATCTCACTCAAAGTCCCCTTTTTTTCTGTTCAAAATACCCATTCCCTGCCGGGAACAAAATGGGATTTTTTCAAAAAACAACGCCCCGGCCCCGGCCGGGCCCTTTCCCAGGGCCCGGCCGAGGTCGGAAAAACAATCCTCGTTCAACTATATTCCCCTAGGCTCCCACCGTCTGTCGATTGGACAACTGGGCCGCGCGGGCCTCAATCTCCGCCTGGTGGTCGAGAATCCGCCGGTAGTCGTTGGGCATCACCTTCACGAAATACCGCAGCCGCTCGTCGAAATCCTCCAGGATGCGCTTCGCCTCGGTCGAACCGGTGTAACGCGCGTGGTTCTCCAGCAGCGTCCGGATCGTCTCGATGTCCTCCGGCCGGTCCGGCTTCTCCAGCATCACCATGTCCTGGTTGCACAGCTTGTGGAACGGCTCCCGGCGATCATCCGGCGGCGCGTAAACATACGCGATGCCGCCGCTCATCCCCGCCGCGAAGTTGCGCCCCGTCGGCCCGATCACCACCACCCGCCCCCCGGTCATGTATTCACACCCGTGGTCGCCGCACCCCTCCACCACCGCCTTGGCGCCGCTGTTGCGAACGCAGAAACGCTCGCCCACCACGCCCCGCAGGTAAATCTCCCCGTCAATCGCACCATACCCGATGACGTTGCCGGCGATGATGTTGTCCTCGGGCCGGAAGTCGGCGTTGGACGGCGGATAGACCGCAATCCTCCCGCCGGACAGCCCCTTGCCCAGGTAGTCGTTGGCATCCCCTTCCAGCCGCAGCGTGATGCCCCGCGCCAGGAAGCAGCCAAAGCTCTGCCCGGCATTGCCGGTGAACTTGAAGCTGATCGTCTCATCGGGCAGCCCCTTGAAGCCGTACTTCTTGGCCACTTCTCCCGACAGCGTCGTCCCGACCGTCCGGTTGATGTTGGTGATCGGCAGTTCCGCCGAGACTTTTTCGCCCCGCTCCAGCGCCGGCTGGGCCAGCGGAATCAGTTGCCTCTGGTCCAGCGATTCGCTCAGCCCGTGGTCCTGTGCCTCCACGTTGCGGATCGCCGCGTCGGGATAGTGCCCGGTCGGCTGATGAAGAATGACCGACAAATCCAGCTTCTTCGCCTTCCAGTGGTTGGAGACATCGTCAAATTCCAGCTTGTCCACCCGCCCCACCATCTCATTGACGGTGCGGAAGCCCAGCTCGGCCATGATCTCCCGCAGCTCCTCGGCCACGAAGAACATGAAATTGATCACATGCTCCGGCTTGCCGGCGAACTTGCGCCGCAGCTCCGGGTCCTGCGTGGCGATGCCCACCGGGCAGGTGTTCAGGTGGCACACCCGCATCATGATGCACCCGCTGGCGATCAGCGGGCCGGTGGAAAAGCCGATCTCCTCCGCCCCCAGCAGCATGGCGATCGCCACATCCCGCCCGGTCTTGATCTGACCGTCGGCCTGGATCACCACGCGCCCGCGCAGGTTGTTCATCACCAGCACCTGCTGCGTCTCGGCCAGGCCCATCTCCCACGGAATCCCCGCGTGCTTGATGCTCGTCTGCGGCGAAGCGCCGGTCCCGCCCGAA
>JBIQLO010000049.1:0-20793 GCA_044464175.1 Planctomycetaceae bacterium
AGGCGGGCATGAGCGTGGGTATGGTGCTGATCAGCCTTGAGCTGCTCATCATGCTCCTGATTCTGCTGTATGTGCCGCGGAACCTGGCCGGCGACTGCTTCGTGGGATTCGCCATCGGCGAATCGCTGGGCGCGGCAGCGCTGCGCATCGCCGGGGGCATCTTCACCAAGATCGCCGACATCGGGGCGGACCTGATGAAGATCGTCTTCAACGTCAAGGAAGATGACGCCCGCAACCCCGGCGTGATCGCCGACTGCACGGGCGACAACGCCGGCGACTCGGTCGGTCCGACGGCCGACGGGTTTGAAACCTACGGCGTGACGGGCGTGGCACTCATCACGTTCATCATCCTGGCGGTTCCGAACGTGACCCACCAGGTGGAATTGCTGGTCTGGATTTTCGTCATGCGGCTGGTCATGCTGGTGGCCGCGGGCGTGGCGTATCTGATCAATCAGTCGGCCGCGCGGCGCAAATACGGCAGCGCCAGCACCATGGACTTTGAAAAGCCGCTGGGGTCGCTGGTTTGGCTGACCTCCATCATCTCCATCGTCTGCACCTACATCGCCAGCTACATCATCCTGCCCGACATGGTCGCACCGACCGGCGGGCATCTCTGGTGGCAGCTTGCGACGATCATCAGTTGCGGCACGCTGGCCGGGGCGATCATCCCGGAGGTGACGACGTTTTTCACCTCCACCCGCTCGCGGCATGTGAAGGAGATCGTCACCAATTCCAGGGAGGGCGGCGCGGCCCTGAACATCCTCTCGGGACTCACGGCCGGCAATTTCTCGGCCTTCTGGATTTCCGGCGTGGTGGTCATCGCCCTGATGGCCATCGCCTACGGCATCAGCACGCTGGGGATGGGTTCGATCATGCTGGCCGAGGCGGTCTTCGCCTTCGGGCTGGTGGCGTTCGGGTTCCTGGGGATGGGTCCGGTCACCATCGCGGTCGATTCCTACGGCCCGGTGACGGACAACGCCCAGAGCGTCTTTGAACTGAGCCTGATCGAGCAGCAGCCGAACATCGAGGAGGAACTGAAGCGCGACTTCAATATCACCCCCGATTTCGAGCAGGCCAAGCTGCTGCTGGAGGAGAACGACGGGGCGGGCAACACCTTCAAGGCGACGGCCAAGCCGGTGCTGATCGGAACGGCCGTCGTGGGCGCCACGACGTTGATCTTCTCGATCATCGTGTTGCTGACGGGTGGGCTGACGCATGACCTGGACAAGCTCTCGGTCCTGCACGCTCCCTTCTTCCTGGGGCTGATGGCCGGCGGCGCGGTGATCTTCTGGTTCAGCGGCGCCAGCTGCCAGGCGGTCATCACCGGTGCGTATCGGGCGGTGGCGTACATCAAGCGCCACATGAAGCTCGACGGGAGCCAGAAGGCGTCGGTGGCGGACTCGAAGAAGGTGGTGCAGATCTGCACGCAGTATGCCCAGGTCGGCATGTTCAACATCTTCGTGGCGGTCTTCTTCTTCACGCTGGCGGCCGCCTTCGCCGAGCAGTTCTTCTTCGTCGCGTTCCTGATCGGGCTGGCGATCTTCGGGCTGCTGCAGGCGGTCTTCATGGCCAACGCCGGCGGGGCCTGGGATAATGCCAAGAAGATCGTCGAGGTGGAACTGAAGGAGAAGGGGACCGAGCTGCACGCGGCCACCGTGGTCGGCGACATCGTGGGCGACCCGTTCAAGGACACCTCTTCGGTGGCGCTCAACCCGGTGATCAAGTTCTCGACGTTGTTCGGTCTGCTGGCCGCGGAGCTGGCTCACCACATGATCGTCAACAATCACCAGCGCGGCCTGACGCTGGTCCTGTCGGCGATCTTTCTTCTGATTGCCCTGGCGTTCGTCTATCGCACGTTCTACGGGATGCGCATCCGCCAAAGCGATCAGGAAACCTCCGCCACCCCCTCGGCCGAGCCGGAGCTGACCGCTGCCGGCTGATGGAAGGTTGGAGGACAATAGCCAAAGGAAAAGGCCGGACAATTTCTGTCCGGCCTTTTCCTTTGGGTGGATCGAGAATTCGTCCCACTATTCGTGTAGCAATGTGCGTGCCGCCGCCCGCATGGCGCGCCTTTTTTTATCTCTTTTGGCACGCCATATGCATTACCCCTTCCAGACGCCGGTCATTTGGGACGGCGCAAGCCAAACAGGAGCGGTCATGAAACCTTCTTTTCCCCTTTGTTGTGCCCCCGACGCCTTCAAGCTTCTGGCTCATCACGTCGCCACCATCGAGTCCCCCGATTCGCTTGTTCATGGCGCCACCGCCATCGCCATGCACCATATGGGGGCGGCTAACCCCGTTCGCGTCGATCTGCTGCTTCAGCGTTACGTCGATCGCATCCGCGACCGCGTCCATGGGCCGCAGCCGCAGGCCATTCTGGCGCACCTGCACGAAGTTCTGTTTGAGGAGGAAGGCTTCAACGGCAGCCACCAGGATTACCAGAACCCCGCCAATAGCTATCTTCCGGCCGTCCTGAAATCCCGCCACGGCCTGCCGATCACCCTCTGTCTTATTTACAAAGTGGTGGCACAGCGCCTGGGGCTTAAATCCTGGGGCGTGGGCATGCCCGGTCATTTTCTGGTTGCCGTGGATATCGGGGAAAGCGCCCCGGCCCTGATCGATCCCTTCAACGCCGGCCGGCTCATCACCGTTCCTGAGGCGGTTGAACGCTTTGACAAGCTCTTTGAGGGGGCCGTGGAATGGTCGGATGAGTTCCTCGAGCCGGTTACCCATCGTCACTGGCTCACCCGCATGCTCCAGAACCTGCTTAACCTCTTCGGCGGGCGCGGCCAATACGCCGATGTCGCCGCCATTCTGGAAATGGAGATGCTCCTGTGGCCGGAGCACGAGCGCCTGCAGCGCGATCTGGGGCTGGTGCTGGCCCGGCTGGGCCTCTCGGAGCCGGCCTCCATCTGGCTGGGCCGCTATCTCCAGAGCCACCCGGAAGATCCTCAGAATGTCGATTTGAGGCAACTGCTGGACGTTTTGACGGCGTGAAGAAATCCAGACGTCACCGAATCAGCACCACGGAGCCCGACGGGACGCCGCCCGCTCCCAGTTGCTGGTCGTAATGGACGTCGCCGTTGCCTGAGATTTCCAGCGTCTTTCCGACCGCTGCCCCGAAAAAGTCGCCGTTGCCGGCGATCTTGATCACACTTTGAGGCGCATAAATGTCCGCATAGAGCGTTCCGTTGCCGCTGGTGGTGACGCTGCCGGCGCCCAGAACCACGATCCTGAAGTTCCTGGGAAGATTTTCGAAGACGTTGGCGTTGCCCCCCAGTTCCACATCGCCATCGACATAGATAGTGACCGGCCCGCTGATATTCAGCGTGGCGTTGCCCGAGATGCTAAAGCCGTTGTAGTAATGGGCGCCGGCCGGGAGATCCACGCGTTTGTTGCCCGAGATGTTCAGGCTGCCGCCATTGTCGTATTGCGCCGGCAGCGCCGCATCGGGATAGCTCAAGCTCTCGGTCAGAGGTGAGCGCGACCCGCTCACCTGGGCGTTGCCGGACAGCCGGACCGACTGACCGACGCCCGGATGCACATCGCCTCGAACGTGGGCATTGCCGCTCAGCGTGATGTCTCCATTGCTGGTCACATCGCCGCCGGATAACGCGCCGATGTTGGAATAGGGCCCGCGAGCCGAATCGTAGCTGTCGATCAGGCCATTGCCGCTGATTTTGACCCAGTCCAGCCCCACCAGCCCGTATCGGTCGCCCGGTGGATCGATCTTTGCGGTGGCCGTTGCTTTAATGGAGATGTCCCGCATGCCTAGCATGAGGCTCAGGGTCCGCCGCGTCGTGACCTGGATCGCATAAGAGGGACCATTGAGTCCCGTCTTCGATTGCAGCGTCTGAGGATCGTACGAAAAGCACTGGATGTCGCCGGCGCTGATCGTCACGGGCTTTCCTTCGGCCAAGTTGTCGGACGCCGCGCTGATCGCCCGCTCGATCGCCTCGGCAGTATTGGGCCGATGGCTTGTTTCCCATCCCACGATCAACCCGCTGGCTCCATATCGCGCCGCCGCGTCGGCCGCGCCCTGTAATTGCGACCGTGCCAAATAATACCGCCCCCCATCCACGGCCAGGGATGCAAAGGCCACCAGCGTGGTGAAGATCACCATCAGATAAATGATGGCCACGCCCCGATTTCTACTCCTGAACATCCTTGGCATCATGTCTAACATCGTCCTGTAAAATGGGGGGCTTAGGGTGAGGCAGGCAGGCAAGTAGACACGGCTGCACATACCACACCGGTGTGTGCCATGGTCGCCAGCGGCGTTGTTCGCCTTGCTGGATCACCCGCCGAAGAGGGCCTTGAGCCAGTCCCAGAAGGAGCCGCTCCCCGATCCGCCGCCGCTCGATCCGCCGCTGCTGCCGGTTCCTGATCCGCTGTCCGAGCTTCCGCCCGATCCGCTGCTCCCGTCCGTAGTCTCGCCGGTATTGTCCGGAGGCGGGCTTTGCGCGATCTCCTGGCTGCTGACCAGCGCGATCGTCGCCGGTTGGATCACTGTGATCTGGCGCGATCCGGTGTTGTTGTTCCACTCGTATTCATCCATGTTCCCGATGAATAGCCGCGTCGCCCCTTGCGGAACAATGAATCGCTGCACCGTCGATTTGTCATTGGTCAGACCGTCACCGATGAAGAACACCTGCCGCAGTTCCGGGCGCAGTGTCACGAAATCCCGCTTGGCGGCCGTCGAAAAATCCAGCGCCGACGGTGGGGAGTAGGTGCTCGGCTTCTGGTCGTCGAGGAAAACCCCGATCACCGCATTCATCGGGCAGCCGATGATGTCGGAAATCCCGTTTTCCGCCCCGTCCACCTTCTTGGCCAGCCAACCTGTGTTGCCGTCCGGATCGTACTGCTGGCCCTCCTGGTTGTTGTTGGCATTGCCCGTGATCGAATCAAACGCCAGCGCTTCGCCCGCCACGAGGGTCACGCCGCTCATGGGGGTGGGTGTGACGTTGACCGTATGCTTGGCGTCCAGGCTTGTCCGCGGGTAGGTGTGCATCCCCGCCACGTCGTAGTTGTGGCCCGACGGGCAGTTCACATCCGCTTTCGACCCATCCGGCATCCCCGCCAGCCAGAGCATGTTGGTGGCCGCCGCCTGGTTTTCAACCCGCTTGGTCGGCTTGATCACCGCCACGGCCGTCGCCTGGGACTGCACGCCCGATCCCACCCCCAGCAGCGGTCCAAACAGCAGCGGAATTCGACACCGCAGCGTCACTTTCATGGCATAGGGCGCATCGTTCAGGGGGGTCAGCACCTTATTCGAAAGGTCATAGGAATAGTACGCCACGTCCCCCGAGCCCGGCGCAACCACTTCCCCGTTCACCTTGTTGTCCGCCGCCGCCGCCTGCGCCCGACTCAGGGCTTCGGTGTAATTGGGCGTGCTGCTCCCCACGATCAATCCGCTCACCCCATACCGCGCCGCCGCGTCGGCGGCCCGCTGCAGCTGGGTGTGCGTCAGATAGTATCGCCCCCCGTCCACCGCCAGAGATGCAAAGGCCACCAGTGCGGTGAAAATCACCGTGACGTAAATGATTGCCACGCCCCGATGTTTGGTCCTGACAACGGATCGCATCTTCCCTATCATCGTCACAGGGAAAGGACGGCTTAAGGTGAATCCAACAGAGCGACGAAGCGAGGAGATGAAGCGAGGAAGGGAACTGCAACATCCTTTTGGGCCGACGGCCAACGGCCGGCGGTCCACGACCTCTCCCCTCCATCGCTCCGTCGCATCATCGCTTCGTTGCTTTTGCCTCTGTTTGCTGCCTGCCGCCTCCTGCTTACTGCTATGCGGCTGCCGCGTCGGGCTCGACTACCATGCCCCCGCGCAATCCATGCCCACCCATTGGCAGCCAGCCACGCGTCCCACCACACAACCCGCCACGCTCCCCAGCACGCCGACCACCCAGGCCGCGCCCGTCACCGACTGGTGGCACACCTTCCACGATCCGGAGCTGGACTGGCTCGTTGACCACGCCGTCCGCTCCAACCTCGATCTCCAGTTGGCCGCCGCCCGGATCCGCCAAGCCCGTTATGAGCGGGCCCTGGTCGCCGGGCAGGACACCCCCGCGCTGGCCGCCAACGCCTCCTACACCCACCTGCGCATCAGCAAGAACGGGCTGCCCCTGCCCGGGGCAAGTGGTGGGGGGGTCACCCCCCTGAGCACCGGCCAGATCGCCGCCGACACCTCCGCCGGCGGGTCGGGCGCCGCCGCTTCCTCCGGCGATTCCGACGGTCTGGGCATCGGGCCTGACATCGATCTCTATCAGGTCGGCTTTGATGCCAGTTGGGAGCTGGATGTCTTTGGCCGCCTCCGTCGGCAGGTCGAAACCGCCAACGACCTGCTTCAGGCCTCCGTCGAAGGGCGCCGCGATGTCCTGGTTTCCCTTCTGGCCGAAGTGGCCCGCAACTATATCGAACTGCGCGGGCTGCAGACCCAGTTCACCATCGCCCGGGACAACCTGGCCGCCCAGAGGCAGTCGCTGGACCTCACGCGCCAGCGCCGACAGGCCGGCCTCACCAACGACCTGGATGTCGCCCGCGCGCAGTCGCAAGTCGCCCTGACCGCCTCTGAGCTTCCCCGCCTCACCGCCCAGATCGAGCAGTCCCGTCACCGCCTGGCCGTCTTATTGGGCATGGACCCCTCCGCCCTGGCCGACCGCCTGGCCCAATCCGCCGCCATCCCCGATCCGCCGGCCACCGTTCCCGTGGGCCTGCCTTCGGAACTTCTGCGCCGACGCCCCGACATTCGCCAGGCCGAACGCCAGCTTGCCGCCGCCACCGCCCGCATCGGCGTTGCCACCAGCGACCTGTTTCCCCGATTTTCCCTCACTGGCTCCTTCGGCCTGCAGAGCGAGCGCCCCAAGGACTTGCCCGACTGGGACAGCCATTTCTTCAACATCGGCCCGGCGGTCAGTTGGCCGATCTTTCAGGGCAATCGCATTCGTTCCAATATCCAGATTCAAAATGCCCGCCAGCAGCAGGCGCTGATCCACTATCGCCGCACTGTCTTGACCGCCCTGCGTGAAACGGAGGATGCCCTCAGCGCCTTCATCCACGAGCAGCGCCGGCGGGCCCAGTTGGAAAAATCGCTGGCCGCCGAGCAGCACGCCGTGGATGTGGCCAGGCAGCTCTACGCCCAGGGCCTGACCGATTTCCTCAGCGTCCTGGATGCCCAGCGTTCCCTCTTTTCCATCCAGCAGACCCTGGCCCAGAGCGAGCAAGCCGTCTCCACGGATCTGGTCGCGCTCTATAAAGCCCTGGGCGGAGGGTGGCAATTTCTCGAATCCCCACCCCAAACCACCGCCGCTCGACCGTGAAGTCAGATCCTGCGAATCCGCCAGTGAAGGTGCTGGCGGTCCTCCATCCGGCTGAATGGTAACAGGCAGGGGCGCTAAAAAATGGCCTTCTGCTCCATGGCTTCGGGGGCGAATAAAGCGAACGCACCCGAATCGCGGCGTCCAAAATTGCAAATCCACTCAAATTCCCTATCTTGGACGATTCGGCTCGATTTGGGCCGGTACGGGAATTCAGGCGCATGACCGATCGATTGCACGCACTTTGGCATCAACGACGACTGTGGATATGGGCGGCCCCCGAAACCTCCGGGCCTGCGCTCCCGGATATCGGCGAGGCCGCCCCCTTGCGCCTGGGGGGCATCGATATTCCCGCCCGCGCTCTTGAGCCGCTCCAGGCGCTCCCGTGGCTCACCGCGGCCGACGCCGACGCCCCCGATTCCGTCCGGTTCTGGGCCAGGCTCGCCCGCTTCGTTCTCGACCTGCTGGCCCATCGCCGCTTTTATCCCGATATTGAGGCCGGCGGCGACGCCCTCCGCGCCCGCTGGCGCCCCTGGCTGGGTGAGCCGGCCATCCTCAAATGGCTTCAGGCCATGGTGGAGGCGATGCCTCCCATTTGTCTCTCGGCCGATGACCGGCCCGACCCGTCCCATCTGGTCGAGTCCTTTCTCCTGGCCCTCACCGATGCCCTGGTGCGCGACCGGGCCGCCCAGGACCCCTTTTTCCTGGATGTCCAGCAGCGCAACGCCCATCCCACCGCGCCTCCCGAGGCGCAGTGGATCGCCGCGCTTCTTTCTACCGACGGCCGGCTCGCCGGCCCGCCCGAGTGGCTCCATCGCCTGGGCGACCAGATCCGCCAGTGGGTGGGTAAGCTTGAGCAGCGCACCACGGGGCCTCTTCGCCTCGATTTCGTGCTCGAGGAGCCGCCGATCGATCAGACCGACCCCGCCACCGCACAGTGGACGGTCCGTTTCCGCCTCTGCCTGTTGGATCAATCCGAAACAATGGTCGATGCCGAAGAGCTCTGGTCCGAAGAGCCCTCGGCTGTTCTCGGCCGGCAGGTCCTGGACCGCCGCAAATGGCTGGTGGAAGAGCTCGGCTCCGCCGTCGAGTTTTTCCCCCCGCTGGAACGCCGCTCCGATCAGCCGACCGAACTGACGTTGAGCACGGCCGAAGCCCACATGCTCATGCGCCAATGGGCCCCGGACCTCCGCCAGCAAGGCTACGGCGTCATTCTCCCCCCGTGGATGGCGCGCCGGGAGATCGGGCTGCAGATGCGCATTCATCCCCGACAGGAACTGCAGTTCCTCGCCCCGGCCGGCCCGCCGGGCCAGGGCCCGACCGATCACCCCTTCGACACCAGCGCTTCGCAGTTCGGCCTCCAGACCCTCATCGATTTCGACTGGCAGGTCGCCATCGGCGACCTGCGCCTTTCCGTCGAGGAGTTTCAGGCCCTCATGCAGTCTCACCAGCCGATGGTCCGCCACCAGGGCCAGTGGATCGAGATTGACGAGCAGACCGCCCAGCAGGCCATGGAGCATCTCAACGGCCATGTCCGCGGTCAGACCACGCTCGCCGAGGCGATTCGCGCCTCCTTCACCGCCCAGGCCCAGAGCGGTTTGCCTGTAGTCGGCCTGACCGGCACCGGCTGGCTCCAGCACCTGCTCGACCAGACGCCCACCACCCAGATGGAGGCGATGACCCAGCCCCAGGATTTCGCCGGCACCCTGCGTCCCTACCAGCTTCGCGGCCTCGACTGGCTCGCCTTCCTCGACCGTCTCGGCATCGGCGCCTGTCTGGCCGACGACATGGGCCTGGGCAAAACGATCCAGCTCATTGCCCTGTTGCTGCGAGAGAGAGAAGGGCTTGGGGATGGCGGATTAACGATCAGGGATGGATCAAGAACCCAAAACCCCAATCCCTTGTCCCAGAACCCTGCTCCCACCCTCCTCTTCGCCCCCACCAGCGTCGTGGGCAACTGGCGCCGCGAGTTGGAGCGCTTTGCCCCGTCCCTCATGACGCTGGTTCACCATGGCCCCCAGCGGCTGCGCGGCAAGGCGCTGGCCGAGGCGGCCCAGGCCCACGATGTGGTTATCACCAGCTATGCGCTGGCGTACCGTGATCGCGATGATTTGGCCGCCATCCCCTGGCACCGCCTGGTGCTGGATGAAGCGCAGAAGATCAAGAATCCCACCGCCGCCTCGACCCTGGCGATTCGCGCCCTCTCGGCCCCGCGCCGGGTGGCCCTTACCGGCACCCCGATTGAAAACCACCTCTCCGAACTCTGGTCGATCATGGATGTGCTCAACCCGGGGCTGCTGGGCACCGCGGCCGAATTCCGCCAGCGGTTTGCCCTTCCCATCGAACGCATGGGGGACCGCGACCGATCCGAACGCCTTCGCCGTCTGATCCAGCCCTTCATTCTCCGCCGCACCAAGAGCGATCCCCAGGTTGCGGCCGAGTTGCCTGAGAAGCTGGAGATGCGCGTCTTCTGCAACCTGACCCAGGAGCAGGCGACCCTGTACCAGCGCATCACCGACGAGATGCTCACCCGCATCGATGCCGCCGGCGGCATCCGTCGCCGTGGCCTGATCCTGGCCGCCCTCACGCGGCTCAAGCAGGTCTGCAACCACCCGGCCCTGATCGCCCAGTCCACGCTGGGTCCGCTGGACGGCCGCAGCGGCAAGTGTGAACGCCTGGTAGAGATGATGGAGGAGGTGCTGGACGAAGGGGATACCGCGCTGATCTTCACCCAATACCGCCAGATGGGCCATCTTCTGGAAAAGATTCTTGCTCAGCGTCTGCACGTTCCTCTGCAGTTTCTCCACGGCGGCACCCCCGCCGCCCAGCGCGATGCCTTGGTCGAGCAGTTCAACGCTCCCGGCTCCCCGGTCCGTATTTTCATCCTCTCCTTGCGCGCCGGCGGCGTCGGCCTGAACCTGACCGCCGCCAACCACGTTTTCCACTTTGACCGCTGGTGGAACCCGGCCATTGAGCAGCAGGCCACCGACCGGGCCCACCGCATCGGGCAGAAGCGCAAGGTGCAGGTCCACAAGTTTGTCTGCGCCGGGACGGTGGAGGAGCGCATCGACCGGATGCTTCAGAAGAAGCTCGCCCTGGCCGAGAGCATCGTCGGCTCCGGCGATGAATGGCTGACCAACCTCTCCACCGAGCAATTGCGCGCCTGCCTTGTCCTCGACCAGGATGCGGCCGTCGGTGATTTTTAAGGAGTGACCGTCAGGTCCGCCTGGGCGGATCGGTGATGTTTGTTGAGAAATGACCCATGGAAGACCCAACACAAAACAACCTCGACCAGGCCAAAACGCCCCTGGAGGACCTGCCCGCCCCCTCGTTGGACGATCTTCCCTCCGCCCTGGAGCGATTGGGTCCCTCCCCCTTCCCCAAGAGCGGCTTTCCCCTTCTGGGATTTCTTGCCACCCTTTACGACCAGGTTGCCGGTCCCGCCGAGCCTGAATCCTGACTCGCTGCTCCTTCCCCAATCCCTCTCCGTCCGCTACACTGCCCCCATTCAAGACCGAAGGATTCGCATGCCCACTCCATCTGATTTTCCGGCCCGGGGAAAGATCATCGACGTCCGCGACGGCTTTGTCGTCTTTCAACCCGAGAACACCACCTACGAACTGCATCTGAAGACCCAGGGCGCTTATGACGGCCCGGTGAATCGCCCCATCGAGGGGCTCATCCACGTCAAAGCCCGCAAGATCTGGACCGTCACCGGCGGCGGCCTGTGGGTCGCCCCCATCACCGGCCGGCCCCGCACCATTCAGGGTCGCGTGCGCCACATTGAGGGGAACCAACTGGTTGTTCATGCCGGCACGCCTTACATCATCAATCTGCCGGAGGGGGATGCGCCCCTGAGCCTCCTCACCGGCCCCATTGCCGTCAATCACATGATCAACGTCGTCGCCTTCCCCGGCGCCCGTTTCGAGCTCCTGACCGCCGTTCCGGCGTAGGGCGGCTTTGAGCCTGTCTCCGGGATTTCCCGCGCAAAAAAAGCCCGGACGCACGGGAAATCCATGCGTCCGGGCTATAGTCTTCAATTTCGGCGGGGGGCCGTTACTTCCGCGCCACCTCGATGATCGACTGGGTCTTGATGACCATCAGGTTCTCATCGAACAGGTGGAAGCTCTGCACCAGCAGCTCATGGCTGCGGCGCTCGATGTCCAGCACGCTCAGGCCGCCGGCGTTCTCCCCGGTCGGGGGAATGGTCGCGGACATCAGTTCGCGCTTGATCGCGTAATCGGCGATCTCCTGCTTGGTCGCGTCATAGAGCGTCTGCGTCAGCTGCTCTTCCTGTGTGCTGATCATGTAGCGGATGCTCGAACCGCTTTCCATCTCGTGATACCGCTCGCCCCGGCAAGGGAGGCTCTGGACCAGCCCACGGTCGGTGATCGGCTCGCCCCGGGTCATGATGACTTCGGTCAGCAGGTCTTTTCCGGCCGAGAAGGTGATCACATGGCCCCCTTCAATCAACCAGATATCCGCCTCATATGCCCGGCGGCTCACCTGTTCGGTCGCCAGAATTTTGAAGAATTCCGGGTGAAGCGTGCGTTCATAAAGCAACAGTGTTAAACCATTGGCCCGACGTTGTTTAGTGCGATGACTCATGGCATCCATGCTCTTTCCATTAAAAAAGAGTGTGACATTGTGAAAAAATAGTACAAAGCTCGTCTAATATACGCTCAAAAAAGCGAAAAAGCTTCGCTCACTGCAAAAATTACGCTGTACTAGGAAATCAGGTTCCTTCCGGATCCTGCATTTGCGGGCCAGGACCCTCGCCGATACACCCGGCCGAACGCTGAGGCAGGATTATAGCATCTTTTTCCCCCGTCCTGCCAGAAAATTTTTCTCTTTATCGGACACCCTGGCAGGCAAGCAGCACCACAAATATATCGTAAGCTGCATGTGTACCGGCGGTTATGCCAAATCCACGAAGCAGAAAAATCCCCCCAAAATAGAGCCCCGCCAGGGTGCGAAAAGCAAAACTCTGCCAATGGAACGATTCATGTCCCAGATAATGGTAAAGCGCAAACAGGACCGCCGGCACCACCATCACCAGCCCCAGGCCCAATTTGCGCGGCAAAGCGAGAAAATCCAGAAAAAACAGGTCGAGCAACGTGAAGGCGATCAGCCGGAAGACCAGTTCCTCGTAAATCCCCGCCCCCAATGACAAGACAATCAACCCCTGCGGTGTAGATGAGGCCGCATAGAGCGGCACGTACCGCACCGTGATGGCGTAGAGGGCCGTCACCGGGGCGATCAGGAGGATGCACTCGCCCGCCATGAGCAGGAGCGTGCCCGGATAGAGCCGCCACGGATCATTTCGGGCGATGTGCCACGCCAGCAGGATGCCGACGACGGCCAAGGCGGGCAGCGTCCGGCCCGTGGCCCCAAAGAACCGGAAAAAATCCTCCAGGAGCCGCGAGGCGATGATCTCGGTGGAGAAAAAGTACCGCACGCTGATCTCGTAGATCAGGATCGGCGTCAGGAGAAACAGCAGACTGGTTAGCGGACGTTCCGACCGCTGAAAATAGCCCGCCAAATGCCCCTGTTCGGCGGCGTGGCGGGCGGGGGCGCGGGTGGCGCGGAGACCGACGGCCTGGGAGGGACGGCTCATGACGGCTCCGACGGCTTGTCGGTGGCGGCCGCCTCGGGCGTCTGCTGGCACTGGCGGGTGATCTGGACTGCCCGGCTGCCGCGAAACTGCCCGATGCGTCCCAGAAACTTGTTCCGCCCCTCCACCTGCAGCAGGATTTCCCGATTCGCCTCCTTGTCCGTGGTGATGATGTCCCCCGGTTGCAGCGAGAGCAACTCGTTCAGACGGATCGTCGTCTGGGCCAGAAATGCCCGCAGTTCGATGGGCGCGTTGTGGATGTTGCGGGTCAGCTTCCGCACGTGGTCATCCTGGCCGCCCTTGCGCTGGTAGCTGAACCAGTTTTGCGCTGCCAGCACGTGCATGATCGGCTCGATGACGTTGTAGGGAATGCACAGGCTCATCGTCCCGGCGCGGTTGCCCAATTTCAGCTCAAACCCGATCACCACGACCGTCTCGTTGGGGGGGACGATCTGCACCAATTGCGGGTTGCTTTCAAAATCATGAACCGAAAATGTCACCGGCGTCAGATTGCTCCAAGCCTCCGACAGATGATGGGTCGCCCGATCCGTGATCCGCTGCACCAGGCGCTGTTCGATTTGCGTCAGTGGGCGCTGGGGAATGAAGAGGTCCGCGTTTGAGCCCCCCAAGAGCCGGTCGATGATCGGGTAAATGATCAACGGGCTGATTTCCAGACACAGCTGCCCATCCAGCTGCTCGGCCTTGAGCAGGTTGAAACAGGTGGGGTTCGGCAGCGAGTGGATGAACTCACTGTAGGTTAATTGTTCGATGCTTGAAACTGAAACTTCGATAATCGTGCGCAGGTATCCAGAGAGGGCCGCCCCGAAGTTGCGCCCAAATCCCTCGTGCAGCGCCTCCAGCGCCCGCATCTGGTCCTTCGAAACCCGCTCCGGACGCTTGAAGTCGTAGGTCTGCACATCCGCCCGCGCCGCCCCGCGCGGGCCGTAGACGGTGGCCGCCACGGCCGTGGCGCCGGTTCCGTTGGAATCGACCGCCGCCAGCAGCGCATCCACTTCGGATTGTTCCAGAACGTCGGCCAAGGGTATCTGTCTCTCAGGGGACCCGGAATCCGCCAAATCCAAGGCAGCACGCCGGCGTGAACCGGGCTCAAAGCCATTATCGGACGTTCTCCGGAATTTTCTAGAGTGGACGGGCGGAGCAGGCGCAAATGCGTCCTGCGCCTCAGGATTGGAAACTTGACCCCGCCCATCGGCCCGGTTATTCTACCGCCTCGTCAAGTTCGTGCATTTTTGCACGAAGTTACACGAAGTCGCCCATGGCCAAAGACTCAAACAGTGACTGGGGCCGGTTGGGCGGGATAGGGCTGGAGATCGGCGCCGCTGTCGGCCTGGGTGTCGCCATCGGGTATTGGGTGGACAACCGCTGGCATACCTCCCCCTGGGGTGTGTTGATCGGCGCCCTGCTGGGTCTGGCCTCGGGGATGTACCTGCTGATCCGGGACGTCATCCGATTGAACAAGGATTGATTGACGCCGCTTATGCGCAGCCTCCTGTGGATTCCTCTGAGCCTGATCATCGCCGCCCTGGCGATGTCGGTCTTCTGTGCCCTGGCCGGCTGGAACCTCCACCCCCGCGAACTGTCCGCCGCCGCCGTGGTGGCTTTTTTGGCGGCCTGTGCCGGGCTGATGCCGGCGCTGCTCAACCAGGATTCCCCCGTGGAAACCCTCATGCAGGCGGGATTGGCCGGGTCGATGCTCCATATGGGGCTCTGCCTGATCCTGGGGGGGCTGATGTGGGTGGGGGGGCTGGCGACGGCGGCCGTTCCCTTTGCGGCGTGGCTGATGCTCTTTTACTGGGTGTCTCTGGCGGCGGTCGCCACGATGTTCGTCCGCTTCATCCGACGGGCGGCGCGCCGGCCGTTGCACTCATAAACCTTAAAAAGCACTGAATTATGATCGCGTTTCTGCTGGCTCAAGCCAATCCTGTCGAGCACGTCCTGCCGGTCGATATGTTCAAGATCGGCGGTCTGTGGATCACCAACCAGATGATCATGGCGGTGATCGCGGCCATTTTGATGCTGCTGATTTTCCCGTTCATCTTCCGCGGCATTGATTCCAGCGTGCCGCGCGGCACGCGCAACTTCATGGAATCGATCCTTGAGTTTCTGCGGATCGAAGTCTTCCGCCCCGCCCTCAAGGAGCACACCGACCGGTTCGTCCCGTTCCTCTGGACGCTCTTTTTCTTCATCCTGTTCTGCAACCTCCTGGGCTGGCTGCCGCTGGCGGAAATTTTCTATCTGATCACCGGCGGGCGGGCCCACCATTGGGGCGGCACCGCGACCTCGACGATGAGCACCACCGGCGCTCTGGCCATCGTCACCTTCATCGCGATCCATTTCAGCGGGATTATTCAGGTTTACCGCGACCTTCGCTCCGGCCACTACGGGCATGGGCACCATGAGGAACATTCCTCCCATGGGGCGGGACCTTTTGAGGCGGCCCAGGACCTGGAGCACATGCGCGGCGATGCCCTGCCGGCGGAATTGCCCGCCGATTTCCGGGCCCTGACCGACCCCACCAGCCATTACAAGGATGACTTGCCCCACACCCACGGCCAAGCGCCGGTTACGGCCGCCACGTACGAGCCGCATGGGGCTTCGGTCGCCTCGGCCGCCCTCTGGGCCATCCCGCTCTATCTCTGGAACTTCGCGCCCCACCCGTTCAAACCTCAGCCGGGCGAACCGGGCATCAAATGGATGGCGGACGTGCCGATGTGGTTCTTCCTCCTGATCCTGGAATTCATCGGCGCGCTGGTCAAACCCTTCGCGCTGGCGATTCGTTTGTTCGCCAACATGGTTGCCGGGCACATCGTGCTGGCGGTGCTGGCCGGCTTGATCGTGGCCGCCCCGACCATTCTGGGGCAGATCGGCGTCGGCATTCCGATGACGCTCCTGAGCCTCCTGATTCGCACGCTTGAATTATTCGTCGTGTTCCTGCACGCCTACATCTTCGTTTTCCTGGCGACCCTCTTCATCGCCAGTGCCGTGGCGCCGGAACACTGACGGAAACGATATTTGCCCTGGCTGCCGACGCCTTGGCATGTTTGGGATGTCGGCACTTTATTCATCCGCGGCGACTGGATGGCGCGATTGCCGATCCCGCCGCACAAGGGCCGGCCCCAGAGGTCCGGCAAGGAGTCTATGATGGTTTCTGAAATCTTGGCCCAGGCGGCCAATGCAAGTTCCGCCTTGTTCCCAGGCCTCGGCGGGCTGGGAATGCTCGGCGTGTGTGTGGGTTGTGGTCTGAGCGTCATCGGCGGCGCTTTGGGCATCGGGCGCATCGGCGCTGACGCCATGAGCGCCATTGCCCGCCAGCCGGAGGCCGGCGGCCGGATCGGCACGAACATGATCATCGCCGCGGCGCTGATCGAAGGGTTCACCTTCTTCGCGCTGGTCATCTGTCTGCTGGTGTACCTGAAGATCAACACCTAAGGACGAACGAATCGGCCCCCGGGCGGTGGCGAGCCGGCCGGGGTGTCTTTAGCGGGGGATGCGGCAGACGTTCTTCGAGGTGGTCCGCCCGGCGGACGCTACATAAAGGTTTACGCGATGTGGAAGCGATTTTTGATGGTGTTGTGCCTGGCGGCGGGATTGATGTTGCCGGCGGCGACCTGGGCGCAGGAAACGGCCGCCCACCCACAGGGTGAGCATGCGGCTTCGACCGTCCAGCGGGCGGCCGAAGGGGAATCCGAGCATCAGGTGGTGGAATTCCAGCCCGCCGAGGCGATCTGGGTCATCATCATCTTCGTGATCCTGCTGGCGATCCTCTATCCGACCGCCTGGAAGGCGGTCCTGGCGGGGCTCAAGGCCCGCGAGCAGCGCATCCGCGGCGACCTGGAGGCGGCCGAGCAGGAGCGTCTCAAGGCCCAGCAGACCCTCAAGGAATATGAAGGCAAGCTGTCGGCGGCCCAGGAGCAGATTCGGCAGATGCTTGCCAAGGCGCAGGCGGACGGCGAGAAGATCGCCACGAATATCCGCGTCCACGCCCAGCAGGAGGCCGAGCAGGTCAAGGAGCGGGCCACGCGCGAAATCGAGGCCAGCCGCGACCAGGCGTTGTCGGAGATTTACCGTCAGGCGGCGGACATCTCCACGAGCATCGCCGAGAAGATTCTGCGGCGGAACCTCAACGCCCAGGATCAGCAGGACCTGGTGCGGAGCAGTCTGGATCAGTTGCAGGCGGTCAACCGGGGATAACCAACCATGACGGACAACGCACACTATTCACCGGCCGCCGGCGCTTACGCCCAGGCGTTACTGGAACTGGGCGAGCCCAAGGGGCAGGCCGAAACCATCGGGCAGGAACTGACCGGTCTGGCCCAGATCGTGCGCGGCAACCGCGCGTTTCAGCTGTTCCTGGCCGACCCGGCGATCGGGGAGGGGGAGCGGGCGGAATTCCTCCGCAAGGTCTTTGGCGGGCAGGTGTCGCCGCTGGTGCTGAACACGCTTCTGGTGATGAACCAGAAAGGGCGGTTAACCCTGCTGGAGGAGATGGTCGAGGCCTACACCGCGCTGCTGAATGAGAAGCTGGGGCGCGTGGAGGTCAATGTCACCGTGGCCCACCGGCTGGATGATGGACAACTGGAGGAGGTTCGCCGACGGGTCAGCGAGGCGCTGGGCAAGCAGGCGATCGTCAAGCAGTCGGTGGATGAATCGATCATTGGCGGGCTGGTGCTGCGGGTGCGGGACCGGCTCATTGACGCCAGCGTCCGGAGCCAGTTGCGGACGATCCATCGCAGGCTGGCGACGCGGGCGTGATCCGACGGAATTGACGGGGTCCGCCGGACGGACCCTCCAAACAAGAAGTAACAAGCGATAAGTAACAAGTATCTGGAGACCTCATGGCCATCAACGTTGCGGAAATCACAAGTGTACTGAAGCGGGAAATCGCCGACTTCGAGCAGAAGCTGGAAGTCAGCTCCGTGGGAACGGTCGTGGAGGTGGGCGACGGCATCGCCCGCATCTACGGGCTGCGGGACGCGATGGCCGGCGAGCTGCTGGAGTTCGAGGGGGGCGTCATGGGGCAGGTCTTCAACCTGGAAGAAGACTCCATCGGCGCGGTCATCTTCGGCAACTACCTGGAGATTAAAGAGGGCGACACGGTGAAGACCACCGGGCGCCTGCTGGAAGTGCCGGTGGGCGAGGCGCTGGTCGGCCGCGTGGTCAACCCGCTGGGCCAGGCGCTGGACGGCGGGGCGCCGATCCAGACCACCGAAACCCGCAAAATGGACATCGTGGCCCCCGGCATCGCCGAGCGGCAGCCGGTGCGGGAGCCGCTGCAGACGGGCATCAAGGCGATCGACTCGATGATCCCCATCGGGCGCGGCCAGCGTGAGCTGATCATCGGCGACCGCAAGACCGGCAAGACCGCCATCGCCCTGGACACCATCATCAACCAGAAGGGCAAGGGGGTGAAGTGCTTCTACGTCGCCATCGGGCAGAAGGAATCGACGGTGGCGGGGATCGTGGAAATCCTCAAGGCGCACGGGGCGATGGACTACACGACGGTCATCGTCGCCACGGCGGCCGATCCGGCGCCGCTGCAGTACATCGCCGCCTACGCGGGTTGCGCGATGGCCGAGTACTTCATGTGGAAGGGCGAGGCGACGTTGTGCGTCTATGACGACTTGACCAAGCAGGCGGCCGCTTACCGTCAGCTGTCGCTGCTGCTCCGGCGCCCGCCGGGCCGCGAGGCGTATCCCGGCGACGTGTTCTATCTCCACAGCCGCCTGCTGGAGCGCGCGGTCAAGCTCAGCGATGAGAAGGGGGGCGGCAGCCTCACCGCCCTGCCGATCATCGAGACGCAGGAGGGCGAGGTGTCGGCGTACATCCCGACCAACGTCATCTCCATCACGGACGGGCAGATTTACCTGGAGCCGGACCTGTTCTTCGCCGGCGTCCGCCCGGCGATCAACGTCGGCATCTCGGTCAGCCGCGTCGGCGGCAGCGCCCAGACCAAGGCGATGAAGAAGATCGCCGGCTCGCTGCGTCTGGACCTGGCGGCGTACCGCGAACTGGAGGCGTTTGCACAGCTCGGGACGGAACTGGACAAGGCGACGCAGGCCCAGCTGGACCGCGGGGCGCGCCTGGTGGAGCTGCTCAAGCAGCCGCAGTTCCAGCCGATGCCGATGGAGCAGGAAGTCATGGTCATTTACGCCGGCACGCAGGGGTACATGGACGAGGTGCCGGTGAACCGGATCGGCGAATTTCAGGATGAGTTCCTGAAGTATGTGGATCAGTCGGCGTCCGAGCTGCGCCAGGAACTGGAGAGCAAGAAGGAGCTGACCGGCGAGATCGAGGCCAAGCTCAAGCAGGTGCTGGGCGAGTTCAAGGAGCGCATCTGGAAGAAGTGACGCGCGTTTAGCAGGAAATTTGATTTTCCAAGAGCCGCGCACGAGGCAGGCGGAGCCGACGGGTTGACCGTTGCGGCCGCCTCCTTCGTGGGCGGCTCTTTTTTGCGCCGCTCTTTTTGAATCCGCCCTCTTATTTTTTGAAGAAGGTCTTGCCGCGGGCGTTGAATTTGCTCAGGCGGTTGTTGACGTAGAGGCCTTCGAGCAGAAATTCGCCGGCGGCGGCCAGGGCGCCGGGATCGTTCACATCCAGGTCCAGTTGCTTGGCCAGGCGGGCGGCGGACTGGGGAAGGCCCTTGACCGCCTTCATGTTGGCGATGAATTCCTCGGCCGGCAGATCGTCGCCGGCGGGGAAGGTCAGATTTCCCTTGAACTGTTCGGTCACCATGTCGAAGTCATCGGGATCGGCCAGGTGGTTGAAGACCTCCTTCACCGCCTCCCCGATGAGGGACTGGATCAGCTTGTCCTCGGCGCCCTCCTCCTCGGCCAGGGTCATTTCGATCTTGCCCCGGCAGGAGGCGACGATGGCGTTGAGGTCGCACAAGCGGGCGGTGACCTGCGCCTCGCCGGTGGCGATGCCCCGGCGCTCGGCGTTGGAGGCGACCGTTTCGAGGTTGGCGATGCTGGTGCGCACGGACACGCCGGAGGCCTGGCTGACATGCGGGCTGGAGCGGGCCAGGCGCACGACCTGCTCGACAATTTCGGTGAGGAAGGGGGGCATGTTGACCTTGACCTCGCTCCCGCTGACGCCGACATCGCGCGCCAGCCAGGCGTTCTGCTCGGCGATTTCGATTCCCTCCTGAACGGTTTCGGGATAGTGCGTGCGGATGACGGAGCCGATCCGGTCCTTGAGGGGGGTGACGATGCGCCCGCGGTTGGTGTAGTCCTCGGGGTTGGCGCTGAAGACCAGGCAGACGTCGAGGTTGAGACGGATGGGGTAGCCCCGGATCTGCACATCCCGCTCCTCCATGACGTTGAAGAGCCCCACCTGGATGCGCGGCGAGAGGTCGGGGAGTTCGTTGATGGCGAAGATGCCGCGGTTGGAGCGCGGGATCAGGCCGTAGTGCATGGTCGATTCATCGGACAGGTAGCGTCCCTCGGCGTGCTTCACCAGGTCGATTTCGCCGATCAGGTCCGCGATGGTCACATCGGGGGTGGCGAGTTTTTCCTGATAGCGGTCGGATCGGTGGACCCATTCGATTTTGGCATCGTCTCCCTGTTCGCTGATGATGCGCTGGCCCATGAGGGTCATGGGGAGCAGAGGGTCATCGTTGATCTCCATGTCGGCCAGGACCGGGAGCCACTCATCCAGCAGGCTGGGGAGCATGCGGAGGATCCGGGTTTTGGCCTGGCCGCGCAGGCCCAGGAAGAGCAGGTCGTGGCGGGAGAGGATGGCATTGATGATCTGGGGGATGACGCTTTCGCGATAGCCGATGATGCCGGGAAAGAGGTCTTCGCCGTCGCGCAACTTGCGAATGACGTTGCGTCG
>JBIQLO010000050.1:0-10706 GCA_044464175.1 Planctomycetaceae bacterium
GATGGGACGGTTGGCGGGGATCAGGTGCAGCGGCCAGGTGATGCAATCATGGACGGGCCCGAACCAGGAAAAATTCAGCGTGGCGGGAAACTGGACATACGCTTCCTGAAAATGCTTCCAGGCGTCCACCGCCTGGGACGCGTCGGCCGGCCAGTATAGACGGGCCAGTTGGTGCAGGAATTCCTCCTCGGAGGGGGGAAACGGCCCGAAACTCAGCTCCCCCGCCGCTTTGGTCATGCAGGACGGATAGTTGCCGAAATACCAGCACTGCATGACCGTGGAAACACCCAGCCGGTGGAGCGCCTCGTATTTTTCGTAGAGATTGCCGGGAACGGGGACGTAGGCGGTGGTGGCGACTTCGTGGGAATTGGCAACCTGGAGCTTGGCGCCCATTCGCCCGCTGCGACGATGGATTTCCTCGGCGCACTGGGCAAAGGGGCGACTGGGACCGACGAAGGCAAGGGAATAATCGTCGATCGGATGCGGATGGCCAAATTGCTCGGCCGATCCGCCGGATTCGAAATTGAGTTGCACCGTCACCTCGGGCGGGGCGTGGGCGGCGATCTGGCGGATCATCTCCATCTTCTGCTCGGCCGTGCTGTCGGGTGTCTGCTCAAACTGGGGCGTATAGAGCCAGGAGATCAACTCGGCCGAGGGGTTGACCCGGTGCATGCCGCGGGCCATGGCCGACCAGACCTCGGCGAAGACCTCGCCGGGGTGGCGTTTGGAGCAGCGCGGGCAGTTGTTCTCAAAAAGCTGGCTCATCTCCGAATAGCAGTGGGTGGGGCGTTCGCCCAGTTGAATGGCAATCAAGCCGCCCAGGTCAGGCACCGCACTGAAGAGGTTGAAGGTCGCCTCTTCCAGATATTCCTTCCCAAGATCACTGCTGGTGCAGAGGTTGGTGTGGTGCGGGGCGGAATGACCGAGCAATTCGGGATGATCGTCGGTGGTTGACTTGGGAGAAAGGTATTCTGTTTCGCCAAAACCGGCCGGTTCAATGCAGAAGGGAAAGATTTTGATGCCGTATCGGGCGCACTGTTTGACCGTCTGCCGCAATTTGGCCAGCCGGCGGTCGGCATCGAGGCCGAAATTCGGGAAGATGGTCGAGCGGCACAGGTCCCGGAATTTGATCGTCAGCCACAGGCCGTTGACGCCATCGTGCGCCAGGCGGTTGAGGTAGTGATCCGGATAATAATTCACCTCATCGGCGAGTTCATCCCGCTTTTTGGGCGGGCGGTTGATCGGCCCGAAGAAGCAGCGGCTGATGCGCGTGCGGATGACCGGGTGGCGTTCGACATTGCCCAGCGGCAAAAATGCCCCGCCGGCACGCAGCATCTGGTCTTCAATATAAAAAATTCCCCGACGGATGCCTTCGGTATCGCCGGCCTCGATGAGGCAGCGATTGGTTTGGGTGCGGAGTCGGAAGGCCTCGGGAACGGGCATGGTGGCATGGCGGGTCTGGATGCGGTAGTCGCCCTCCAGGGGGATATTACCGGCTCGAAAAAATGCGCGCAGATCGTCATACGCGGTCTCCAGCAGGCGTTCCGCGTCCTTGAATTCCGCGGCGATGTGAATGCCACCGGCCAGAGATGTTTCGCCTTCTTTTGCCGGGCGCGGGGACCAGGCATGAACGGACCAGAGGGGGGATTGGAGGTCCTGGACGAAGCGCCAGGCGTTTTCGAATGGTTGCGGGGGTTCGGGGACAATTGCGGAGTGGCTTGGCGTGATGCCCATTGTGCTGGTCTCCTTTCCGGGGAAAAGATTACCAACTCTCCTGAAATGATACAGGCGGGCGGAAAGTGAGGGAGGAACCGGCCAAGTCAATTACCCCGGAATTAACCCAGGACCAGTTCGGTGCCGATGCCGGCCTCGGTGTAGATTTCCAGCATGAGGGAGTGGGGAATTCGCCCGTCAATAATATGGGCCTTGGTCACGCCTCCCTGGAGGGCGGTGACACAGGCTTCCACCTTAGGGAGCATGCCGCTGGAGATCGTGCCGTCATCGACCATCGCCTGAACCTGGGAGAGGGTGAGGGAGGGGATGCGGCTTTGGGGGTCTTTGGGATCGGAGCGGATGCCGTGGGTGTCGGAGACGACGACCAGCTTTTCGGCCTTCATGGCGGCGGCCACCGCGCCGGCGGCAGTGTCGGCATTGACGTTTAGCCCGAGGCCGGCGGCGTCGCGGGCGATCGGGGCGATGCAGGGGATGGCGTCGGCCTGGACCAGAAGATGAAGGAGGCGGGCATTGACGGAGGTGATTTTGCCCACGCGTCCCAGGTCGATGCGGCGGCCGCCCTCTCCTTCCAGGTACATTTTTTCGGCGAAGAGGACGTTGCTGGAGAGGGAATGCAGCCCCTGGGCTTCGCATCCCTGGCTCTGGATGAAGGTGACGATGAAGCGGTTGATCTCCTTGCACAGAACCTGCTCGGCGATGGCCAGGACTCGCTCGTCGGTGTAGCGGCGTCCCTGGACCATCTGGGGGACCAGGCCGGCCTGCTCCATCTTCTGATTGATCGCCTTGCCGCCGCCATGTACCAGCACCGGCTGCATACCGACATAGTTCATGAAGACAATGTCATTAAGGAGATTGCTTAGGGCGGCCTCATCGTCCATGATGGACCCCCCCACCTTCACGACCACCACCTTGTTGTGAAATCGACGGATGTAACCGAGGGCTTCCACGAGGGCCGAAGCTTTGTCAATCGCCGTGTCAATCATGCCGGTTCGCTCTTGAAAAATTCCTGCTAATGCTGCGGCCGGCGGGTCACGGCGGCCATTGCGGCGATTATACGAATTTCGCCGCTGATTGCACTCCCTGGCCCGTCGCCTTTTCGGATGGGCGCGTCGGCGGTATACTGTGCCTTTGCATTCCAGGAGGATAGTTTCGTGTCGCAACCGGTCATGGCCGTCGTGAGTGTGCTGGGGAGGGATCAAAAAGGTGTTGTTGCGCAATTCGCCACCTATCTGGCCGAGCGCGGCATCAACATTGAGGACATCGAACAACGGGTCGTCAGCGGCTTTTTCCTGATGGACATGCTGGTGGACCTGAAGGAGATGCGGGGGGAGTTGCCGGAGCTGATTTCGGCGTTGACGGAACTGGGGCGCAAGCTGGGGATGGAGACGCGGGTTCACCCGCGGGGCGAAGAACGGCTTCCCCGCATCGCCGTCCTGGTCGGGAAGGAGCCGCATTGCCTTCAACAGCTCATCAGCGATCACCGGGCCGGCAGAATCCGGGGCCAGATTGTCTGCGTCTTTTCCAACCACCCGGACCTGGAGGAGGTTGCCCGGGCGGCGGGGTTGGATTTCAAGTGGAAGACGGCCGACGACATTCTCCAGCATTTCACCTGGCTTTCGCACGGGCTGCGGCAGTGCGAGCCGGACCTGATCGTGCTGGCCCGCTATATGCGCATCCTGCCGCCGGACCTGGTGGGCTCCTTCCGCCACCGCGTCATCAACATCCATCCCTCGCTGCTGCCCCATTTTCCGGGCGCGGCCCCGTACAAGCAGGCGTTTGACTCCGGAGTGCGGGTGCACGGCTGCACGGCCCATTTCGTCACCGAGCAACTGGATCAGGGGCCGGTCATTCTGCAGGATGTATTCCACATCAACGTCGGGACCGACACACTGGCCGACGTGCGCGAAAAGGGATACGAACTGGAGGCCGGGACGCTCAGCCGCGCGGTTCAGCTATTTTTGAACGATGAGCTGGTGGTGGTGGACGGGAAGGTGATTTTCAAGCCGGGCCTGAGCCAGTTCGGCGGCCATCAGTAGGCCGTCTGGAGCGGCATTCCCGTATCGATAGGAGGGGCCGCGGCGCGGACCCCATGTGCGCCTTATGATCCGCCCCGTTTGCAACGTCGCCGCCAGCCGCCAGCCGATCCTGCGGGAACTCGCCCTGGACGCCCAGACGGTCTTTACCCACCCGGACATCCACACCTGGCGCAAGCTGCCCGACCGGGATAACGCCACCTTGGATGCGACCCTGAGCGACGGCCGACCGCTCCGGTTGCACATCAAGCGATACCCCCCCACCCGTCGGAAAACGCATCCGGCCGAGGAGGAGGCCCGCGGCATTCAACTGCTCAATCGGGCGGGGATCGCCACGGCGCCGCTGGTGGCGTGGGGGCACGATGAAATGGGGCGTTCCTTCCTCATCACGGAAGATTTGGCCGGACAGGACCCTTTGGACAAACTGATCGCCGGTGGGGTGGATTTTGAGGCGGTGCTGAACCCAACGGCCGATCTGGCGGCCCTGCTCCACGACAGCGGGCTGCATCATCGCGACTTGTACCTGTGCCACTTCTTCGCCCGCCGCGAAGACCCGGCGGCGGCGCCGGCGCTGATCGATGCGGCCCGCGTGCGACCGCTGCCGCGACTGCTGAGCGGGCGGTGGATCGTCAAGGACCTGGCGCAGTTCCGGTACAGCGGCCTGCAGTTGAAGATTCCCCCGCAGCGGCTGAATGCCTGGCTGGAACGATATGCGCAGCGCCGCAAGCTTAAAAATATTGAATCCCTGCGCCGGCGCATCCTCCGGAAAACCGCCCGCATTGGCCGGCACGATGCGCAACTGGTCCGCCGTCAGCCGGGGCGCAATATCTCCATCCCCCGGAGCGATCACTAAAAAGGCAACTTGCGCCGGAGCAGTTCGTCGGGATTCTGGCCGCCGATGTTGGTCAGGTCGATGTCCTGCAAATGCCATCCGTCGGCGGTCTGATTCCACTGAAACTGGCAATCGACCCGCGTCGGCTGGTACGAATCCGACTGGGCGAGCACCGTCAGGGCGACCGTGATGACCGTCTGCACCTGCTGTACATCCGTGGAGATGATCGTCAGGGATGTGAGGTGATAGGCCTGGGCTCCGGTTTCGGCGGCGGGGACAATCTGGCTGGGACCGGCCAGAATCCCATTGACGGTGGTATTGGGGTCCAGCAGGCGTGTCATGGCGGCCTTGTCCCCCTTCTCCACCGCGCTGACCAGCGCCCTGGCCTGGGTGACGCATTTCTCCTTCTGCGTCTGCACGAAGTAACTCACGAGGACCAGCAAAACGGCGACCAGAAACACCGCCACACCGCTGTTGCGCAGCCCATTTTTCTGGCGGGCATTGCCGGAGACAAACAGTACGATGCCGGCCACCGCGATAATCACCGGGAGCCACCAGGGGGTATCAAATAGAAGGTCAGTCATGGATCAATGAGGGTGCGGGGTCCGGCCGAAAGGTTCGGCACTGAATCATAAATTTCAAGAAAGAGTTTTGCTACGTCCGATAATTTCAAAGAGGCAACACGCGGGCATTATAGGGCAACGGGACCGGGAGGCCAGCGGGCGCGCAACAGGCGATGAGCAGCGACACCGATTCATCCACTCGCTTCATTCTTCGGCCGGAATCGCATTATTTGCGCAATATGGCCCTGTTGTGGGAGAGCGCGCCGGCGCTGGCCGAGCGCATCGAGGCGCTGGAGGAAGAGCCGTATCCGGTTGATGCTTCCAAGTCCTCCGACCCCACGGTCGCGGTGGCGTGCGAGGATGGGCGGAAAATTTATCTCCACAGCCGGTTCAAGCCGGTGGAGGAGGGGCGGCGGCTGGCCGAATCCGTGCGGGTTGAGGGGCGTATCGCGTTCTTTGTGCAGGGATTCGGGCTGGGATATCACGTGGAGGCCCTGCTGGAGCGGATCAGCTCCGAGGCGATCGTATGCGTTTTCGAGCCGGATGTGCGGCTTTTGAAGACGGCGCTGTGGGAGCGCGACCTGACCCCCCTGCTCAAGGGCCGCCGGGTCCAATTCTTCGTCAATCCGGACAAGAGCGAGATCTTTTCCCGTCTGCAGCAGTACATGGTGATGCTGACGATGGGCTTTGAGGGGTTGATTCACGCCGCCAGCCTCAGCGTCGCCCCGAACTTCCATCAGCAGGTGCGCACCTGGCTGGAGGAATATGCAGCGTATTGCCGCACGAGCATCAATACGCTGATGACCAATGGCCGGCGAACGGCCCAGAACATCGCCCGCAATCTGGGATGGTATGTCGCCGCTCCCCCCATCGCCCGACTGAAGGATCGGTACAAGGGCCGGCCGGGCATCATCGTGTCGGCCGGACCGTCGCTGCGAAAGAACAAGCACCTGCTCAAGGGGCTGAGCGATCGCGCGGTGCTGGTTGCGGTCCAGACCACGCTTCAACCGCTGCTGGAGATGGGGATCGAGCCGCACTTTGTCACCTCTCTGGATTACCATGACATCTGCACGCGGTTTTTTGAGAAGCTGCCCCCGGGGCTGAAGACGGAATTGGTGGCCGAGCCGAAGGCGACCAGCCGGATTTTCCGGATGCACCCCGGCCCCCTCTCGCTCCTGGGCAATGAGTTCGCCGAGCAGCTGCTGCGGGAGATGAATCTGGGCAAGACGCAAATCCGCGCCGGGGCGACGGTGGCTCACCTGGCGTACTATCTGGCCGAGCATCTGGGGTGCGATCCGATCATCTTTGTCGGCCAGGACCTGGGGTTCAGCGACGGCTTGTGCTACGCGCCGGGCACGAGCTATGAGGATGTCTGGCGGCCGGAATTGGGGCGGTTCTGCACGATGGAAATGAAGCAGTGGGAGCACATTGTCCGCGACCGGCGCATCCTGCGGCGCATCCTGGACGTTGAAGGGCGGCCGATGTACACGGAGGAGCGGCTTTACACCTATCTGCAGCAGTTCGAACGGGACTTTCTCAAGAGCGACCGGACCATCATCGACGCCACCGAGGGGGGCGCGCTCAAGCGGGGGGCGCATCCGATGCCCCTGAGCCAGGCGATCGAGCAATACTGCCCGCCGATTCAGGCGCCCGACCATCGGGAAAAGGACGCGCTGGCGCCCTCTTCCTCCGTCGATCATCCGGGATTGAGCTGGGAGCGGATTCCCGAAGCGCTGGGATGCCTTGCCCGCCGGCGGGCCGAGGCGGCCCAGATCGAACAGATCAGCCACGAAACTTTGCCCCTGCTGGAGGAAATCCGCGACCATATCGAGGATCAGGCCCGGGTGAATCGGGTGATCGCGAAAGTGGATGCGCTGCGGACGCGGATGAACCAGTTCGGCCCCTGCTACGATCTGGTCCTGCAATTGACGCAATCCAGCGAACTGAGTCGGTTCCAGAAGGATCGCCGCATCTGCGCTGAGTCGCTGCAGGGGGTGGAGCGACAGCGCCGGCAGGTGCAGCGCGACATCGAGAACGTTCGCTCGGTGATGACGGCGGCCGGTCAATTCATGGAACTGATGGATGAGACCACGGCCCACATCGCCGCGCTGGCGGCGGAAATGGAGGGCGCATGAGCGACCGCACCGACCCCCTCAACGTGACCGCCGTCCTCTCGATGCTGCATGAGGAAGCGCCGGTCAACAGCGCCACGCGGCTGTTCCGGCGGCATCCGGTGCTGGCCTGGACGCTGCAGCGTCTGGCTCGCGCCCGGCGGATCGGATCGCTGGCGATTCTCTGCTGGGAAGATCAGCTTGAGGCCGTCGAGCCCATCGCGCAGGAGGAAGGGGCGCACGTCCTGGCCAAGGGACCCCGGCAACCCGTCGGCGCGGTCCCGGCCATCGCCGCGGCCCAGCGCTGGGCGGACGGCTGGCGCGGCGGGCTGCTCAACACCTGTGACTTCGACCAGGGATTCCACGGCCCCTGGGTTCAGGAGCTGGCCGCCGGCCTGGCGGCCGAAGCGGTGGTGCTGGTGGACCCGGCTTCAGCGCTGGTGGATCCCCTGCTTGTGGACCAGATGATCGACAAGGCGCACCATCAGCCGGCGACGGAAATGATCTTTGCCCCGGCGGCGCCCGGCTTGTGCGGGGTTTTGCTTCGCCCCTCCATGCTTGAGCGGCTGAGCGCCGGCGGCGTCCATCCCGGCAAGTTGTTGCACTACCTGCCCGACGCCCCGGCCCACGATCCCTGCTCCGGCCAGGGGTGCCTGCCGGTTCCCACGCCGGTGGCCCGGACGACCCACCGGTTCAAGCTGGATTCGCAGCGCCAGATCGATCGCATGTCCCGTGCCACCGTCAGCCTCAACGGGCAGTTGATCGACAGCCCCGCCGAGGAACTGGTCGCCCGGCTGCGGGCCGCCGAGCAGCTCGATAACCTGCCGCGTGAAGTGATTCTGGAAATCAACACGCGCCGGCAGACCCGTGCCGTCTTCCGGCTTCCTCCCGAGCTGGTCCCCCACCGCGCCGAGCTCACGGCGGCCCAGGCACAACCGCTGCTGCAGGCGCTGGGGCGGGCCGACGACATGCGTCTGACCCTGGCCGGGGCGGGCGATCCGCTGTTGTCCGAACACCTCTTCGACATCCTGGAGGCCGCCCGGGCCTGCGGCATCGGCGCGATCCACGTTGAGACGGACCTTGTGGGCCTGCCCGAGACCGCCATTGACCGTTTGGCCCAGGCCCCGATTGATCTCCTGTCGATCCATTTTCCCGCGACGACCGAGGAGACCTACGAGACGGTGATGGGAGTCAGGGCGATGGGGGAAGTGATGGCGAATCTTCGCCGGCTGGCCGAGACCCGCCGCCGCCTGGGACAGGCCACGCCGATCCTCATCCCGCTGTTCACCAAGTGCCGTGCCAACCTGGCGGAGATGGAGGGGTGGTATGACCACTGGCTCCGGGCGCTGGGGGCGGCGGTGCTCCAGGGGCCCGGCGACTTCGGGGGGCTGATCCCCGACTGCGCGGTGGCCGACATGAGCCCGCCGATCCGGCGGCCCTGCGGCCGGCTTCAGGAGCGCATGATGATCCTCTGCGACGGCCAGGTCGTTTCCTGCGAGCAGGACCTGACGGCCCGCCAGCCGATCGGCCGGATCGGCGATCGCCCGCTGGGCGAGATCTGGCGCGACTCCTTCGGCCCGCTGCGGGCCGATCATGCGGCAGGAGATTGGAACCGGCATCCGGTGTGCAAGGGGTGCCGGCAATGGCATCGGCCGTGAAGGTGCGTTGTGGTTTGTTTTTTGGGGTTGGTTGTTTGTTGCGCTTGGGCATGCGGCGCGCCTGGCCCGGTTCAAGAGCAGGAAACGGAAAATGGATTTTAACGGAGCAGTCATGAACACCCTTGGCGTCATCCTGGCCCGCGCCGGTAGCGTCGGCCTCAAGAGCAAGCACCTTCGGATGCTGCTGGGCCGTCCGGTCGTGAGCTACACCTTCGACCATGCCCGCGCCGCCCGGCGGCTGACCCGCACCGTCGTCACCAGCGACTGTCCCGATGTGCTGCGCCTGGCCGAGCAGGCGGGGCTGGAGACGATCCAGCGCCCCGACGACCTGGCGACCAGCACCGCCTCGGTCCAGGCGACGATGCTGCACGCGATGCACACGGTGGAACAGCGCTGCGGCTTCCGGGCCGACGCCCTGGTGGTGCTCTACGGGAACGTGGCCGTCCGGGGCGAGGGGGTCATCGACCGCGCCATCGAGCATTTGGCCCGCACCGGGTGCGACTCGGTGCGCACCTTCTGCCCGGTGGGCAAGTGGCATCCGAGCTGGATGGCGCGCCTGGACGAGGGGGGCAACATCAGCCTGCTGCATCCCAACTCGATTCACCGCAAGCAGGACCTGGAGCCGCTCTACCTGCACGATGGCGGCGTGGTGGCCGTCACCCGCGCCTCGATGCTGCGGGGAGAGCAGACGCCGGAGGATCCGCACGCCTTTTTCGGCACGGACCGGCAGGCGATCCGGACGGGCATCGGCGAGACGATCGAGATCGACCACGAGCGCGACCTCTACTGGGCCGAAGCGGCGCTGCGGGAGAAGCAGGTCGTGCATTATCGCGCCGCGTCGTAAGGCGCGGGTCGCGGCGGCCGCCTCACTCGATCACGAGCGATTGGCCCTCCTCGGCCACGACCACGGGCGTGCCCAGGATCGCCTCGGCCCCGGCCGCCTGGCCGGCCGAATCCGCCAGCATCGCCCGGCCGTGGTGATAGAGGCACAGACGCACGGTGGGAAAATGGGCGCGGAGGTACGTGGCGATCTTTTCAACCTGGTGGTGGCCGGTCTCCATCAGCAGCCAGTCGGCCCCGTGCAGCAGCGGCTCCAGGTCGCTGATGTCCCCCACATCGCCGGAAATGACGGTGGTTTTGCCTTCGGCCTGCAAGCGGAAGGAGAAGGAGTGCCACGGCTCGCCGGGGGCGGGATCGGGCAGATGATGGTTGTGGCAGGCCGTGACGCGCAGGTTCGGGGCATCGGCGATCAGGCCGTCGGCGTAAAAGATCGGCTCGATCCGGTAATTGATTTTGAAATAACTTTCGCTTCGCCCCAGGATTTGCCAGACGCCCTCCCAGGCGGCCCGGTCGGGGATGTAAACGCGAACCGTCCGGCCGTTCATCCGGCCGGTTTTGTCCAGGATCGAGAGTTTGCGCTGATACCAGAGGAGGTTCGCCAGCCCGCCGATGTGGTCCATGTGGGGGTGGGTGATGAAAATGCGCCTCAGGTCGAGCAGATTCCATCCCATGAGGGAGGCGCGATAGCCGCACCCTTCGCCCGCGTCGACGATGACCATTTCCCCGCCCGTCTCCACCACGAGGGAGGTATGGTGCCGCCCCTGGATCGGTTCGGTGCCGGAGGCCGTGCCCAAAAATGTGATTTTCATGCCCCCCATCCTACCGGGAACCCTTGGCCGATTCGACTCAGCCCGGCGGGGGCGGCCCCGCCGCCCGCGCCCCAGGCCGTCAGACGGCTCGGAACGGCCGTCAAAGGGGTCGGGACGGCCGTCAAG
>JBIQLO010000050.1:10806-20715 GCA_044464175.1 Planctomycetaceae bacterium
CCAGGCCGTCAGACGGCTCGGAACGGCCGTCAAAGGGGTCGGGACGGCCGTCAAGCGACTCGGGACGGCCGTCAAAGCACTTGGTACGGCCGTCAATTGACTTGGTACGGCCGTCAAACGACTGGGTACGGGCGTCAATCGGCTCGGAACGGCCGTCAATCGGACCGGGACGGCCATCCCAAGTCGATGGAGGGGGGGCATTGGGGCCGATAAGCGGGCTGCCCCGGGTTCCCCGCCGATTCCGGCGGCGCAGGTCCCCCCGCGACCGGAACTCCCGCGCCCCCGCCCCTTTCGGACAAAAATCAATGCCCGCGGCGTCCAATAATCCGATAATGAGGGGGGTGCCCCAGGTCGGCGTATTGGCAGACCTGTCTTTTGGGTGTGGCAACCCGCACAGGTCTGGGAGTACCGCGACCTGTGGCACCCGACAACCTGCAACCAGCGACTAACAACCAGCAACCCATGACCTCCTTTCCCTTCATCATCGCTGAAATCGGCGTCAACCATGACGGCAACCCCCAACGCGCCCTGGACCTGGTGGAGGCCGCCCACGCGGCCGGGGCCAACGCCATCAAGCTTCAGATCTTTCGGGCCGACACCCTGATGCACGCCAGCGGCCAGTTCGCCGGATACCAGAAGGAGCGCTGCCGCGAGGCGGACCCGGTGCAGATGCTTCAGCGCTACGAGCTGCTTCCGCTGGACCTGATCCGCATTGTCCACCGCGCCCGGGAACTGGGGCTGGCCGCCATCGCCACCCCCTTCTCCCCCTCGGACCTGGAGGTGGTCGGGGCGCTGGACCTCTCGGCGGTCAAGATCGCCTCGCCCGACATCGTCAACCGCCCCCTGCTGGGGGCGGCCGCCCGGTGCGGCAAGCCGCTGATTGTCTCCACCGGAGCGGCCACGATGGAGGAGATCGAACAGGCCGTCGCGTGGTTGCGGGAGATCGTGGTCCGTGGTCCGTTATCCGTGGACCGAAAATCCTCGGACCCCGGACCACGGACAACGGACCACGGACCCCGGACCCCGGACCACGGACCCCGGACCACGAGCCCCGGATTCTCCCTCCTCCACTGCGTCAGCAGCTATCCCACGCCGGATGACCAGGCGCACCTGTGCTGGATCGGGGAGCTGGCCGGGCGCTTCAACGTCCCGGTCGGGTATTCCGACCACACGACCAACCTCCTCAGCGGGGCCCTGGCCGTGGCGGCGGGGGCCAGGATTCTGGAAAAGCATCTGACCTACGACCGCTTGGCCGACGGGCCCGACCATGCCGCCAGCGCCGACCCCGGGCAGTTCGCCCAATACGTCCAACTGGCGCGCCAGGCCGCGGCGCTGACGGGCCGGCCGGGCAAGCGCGTGCTGAGCGTTGAGGAGGATGTCCGCACCGTCAGCCGCCAAAGCCTGGTGCTGACCCGCAATGTTCCGGCCGGGCAGCCGCTGCGGGAGGAGGATCTGACCGTGCAGCGTCCGGGCACCGGCATCCCGGCCCAGCAGTTCGAAGCGCTTCTGGGGCGGCGGCCGCTGCGCCCGCTGAAGGCGGGGACGATGCTGCAATGGGAGATGATTTGCGGCAATGAGATCAGCCATGCCGCGTAAAAAGATTTCGAGCGTATCCCCTCCCCCGGTACGCCGGGGAAGGGTGGGGGCTCCTGGCCAAGGGCCATACGAAACCCCCTCCCCACCCCTCCCCCGGCATACCGGGGGAGGGAGAGATCAAACCCTCCGTGACTCCGTTCCTTCATCGCTTCGTGCCTCCGTGCGCACCATCTGCTTTGCCACGGGCACGCGCGCTGAGTTTGGGCTGATGCGCTCCACGCTGGGGGCCATTGCCGCTCATCCGAAACTGCAGCTTCAACTCCTGGCCACGGGGATGCACCTGGATCGCCGGCTGGGGTATTCGCTCGAGACGATTACCAAAGAGGGGTGGAAGGTCGATGCCGTCGTCCCCTGGCCGGTGACCGGCGACCGGGAGGGCCTGGCCCGCGCCACCGGCCGGGCCATCGCCCGCATGGCCGAGGCGTTCGAGTGTCTCGGGAGCGATGTCGTCCTGGTCGTCGGCGACCGGGTCGAGGCCTTCGCCGCCGCGTCGGCCGCCCACCTGTCGGGCCGAATCGTCGCCCACGTCCACGGCGGCGATCGGGCGCTGGGGCAGGTGGATGACGCCCTGCGCCACGCGATCACCAAGCTGGCCCACGTTCATTTTCCCGCCACGGCCCAAAGCGCCGATCGCATCGCGCGCCTGGGCGAAGACCGGTGGCGCATCCACCGCGTCGGCTCGCCGGGCGTGGACGGCATCCGCGAGACAGCGCTGAGCCGGGGCGAACTATTAAAGCAACTGCCCCTCACCCCCCGCCGCTTCGCCCTGCTGGTGTTGCATCCGGCCGAGGCGGACGATGCGCAGGAATACCGTCGCGCGGGCATGGTTCTCAAGGCTGTTGAGGAGACCGGCTTCCGGCAGATCGTCCTGATCCATCCCAACAACGACCCCGGCGGGCGCGGGATCATCCAGCGCTGGAACCAAATCCCGGCCCACAGACCCCGGACCCCGGACCCCGGACCACGGACCACGATTTACGCCCTCAAAAACGCCCCGCGCCCCCTCTTCCTGGCTTTGATGCGGGAGGCGGCGGTGCTGGTGGGCAACAGCTCCAGCGGCATCATCGAGGCGGCGGCGTTTAAAACCCCCGTCCTGGACATCGGCCCTCGCCAGCAAGGGCGCCAGCGCAGCGCCAATGTGATCCACGTGGCGTACGCCCCGGCCGCCATCGCCGGCGCTTTGGAACAAATCTGGAACCAGGGCCGCCCCCGCCGCGCCGGGGGCGTGAATGTGTATGGCGGCGGTAGCGCGGGTGAGAAAATCGCCGATCATCTGGCCGCGCTGCGTGTGGATGATCGCTTGCGGCGGAAATTGATCGCTTATTGATGGGCCGGGCCAGGCAGCAAAACCCGCCGCCGGTATTGCCCCGGCGTCAGTCCGACCATCTTCTTAAAAACCGTGGCGAAATACTGGCTGGAGGAAAACCCGCAGCGCAGGGCGATTTCGGTAATCGACGCCTCGGGGCGGCGCAGCAGCGACTTGGCCAGGGCGATGCGGCGGCGGGTGCGCCACAGGCCCGGGGCAAAGCCCGTCTCCCGGCGGAAGCGCACATGAAACTGCGCCACGCTCAGGCCCACCCGCCGGGCCGCCTGGGCAACCGCGAAGTTGTCTTCCAGTTCCTGTTCCATCCACGCCGCCGCCCGGCGAATCTCCGGCGACAGCGCCCGCGTTTGCGCCTCGCGCTGTTGGGCGTGCCGATCATGATCACGCAGCACCGTGACCAGAAGCTCATGAAAGGCGGCCTGCGCTGCGATGGGGCTCAGGGGATCGCGCTGACGATGCTCGGCCAGCAGGCGCTCGAAGCACGCGCGCACCTGCTGCGAGCCCGGGAACGTCCTTAAGCGCAGACGCCTGAACCCCGCCGCCACCGCCCGGGGCGCGGTTGGCGCAGCCAGGACCGCCTGCGCCCAGTAGAGATCGCACGGATGAATGACCGCGTCCACGCCGCCGTGCTCCTCGCCGGGGCGGGTGATGAAGACCTGGCCCGGCCCCACTTCCAGCCGCTCCGGCCCCACCCACCATTCGACGCTCCCGCCGGCGATCAGGCAGATTTCATACATGCCGGGATGGCGATGGGCCGCCAGGGCGCTGTGGGCCGCCCTGGGGGAGTTGTGTCCCAGCATCCGCAAGGCCGGCACAAGCAGTTGCGGGCCGGTGAAGGATTCGCGCCTGGGGGCATGGACCATGTTCAATATTCTATGCCCGAGGCGCCCGAACGACACGCCCGCCGCCACGATCTATATTTGCTTCACCAACAAAAGGAGCAATCATGTCCGCCATCGTCACCGAACTGACGCAGGATCAGATCGATTTCTTCCAGCGCGAAGGATATCTGGCCCTGGAGGCGCTGACCACGCAGGAGGAGGTCGCCTGGCTGCGGCAGATCTATGACCGGCTCTTCAGCCAGCGCGCCGGGCGCGAGGAGGGGAACCAGTTCGACCTGGCCGGCACCGATGAGGAGAACCAGGAGGCGACGCTGCCGCAAATCCTCGACCCGGCCAAATACGCCCCGGAACTGAACGATTCCCAGTTGCTCAGGAATGTGACGCGCCTGGGCAAGCAGTTGCTGGGAGAAGAGGCCACCTGCTCGTTCGTCCATGCCATCTTCAAGCCCGCGCGCACCGGGGCGGCCACGCCCTGGCATCAGGATGCCGCTTACTCGAATCCCAATCTCATCCCCCGCAAGATCAACTTCTGGGTGCCGCTGCAGGAGGCGACGCTGGGGAACGGCTGCATGCAGTTCATCCCCGGCAGCCACCGGCTCCGGCCACAGGTGCTGCGGCACCAGACCCTGGGCAACGATCCGCGCGTCCATGGCCTGGAATTGCACCCCGGCGAGATGGGCAGGGTCACGGGGGCCGTCGCCTGCCCCCTGCCGCCGGGCGGGGCGACGCTCCATGGTTCTTACATGCTCCACTACACCGCGCCCAATCGCTCGGACACGCCGCGTCGGGCATTGATCGCCCACGCCGCCCTGCCCCCCGAAACGCTGCCGGAGCCGCGCCGCTTCCCCTGGCAGGAGACCCGGCACACCGCCCGCGACGATCGCGTCAAGGCCGCCCGCAGCGCTGCCCAGACTATGTAGGCGAGCAGGGTGGGCACTGCCCACCATCGTCCAGAGGTGGGCGGTGCCCACCCTACAGGAATTTCGCCAGTCGCTGTTTGACGGTCTCCATTGCCGGCGTCTTCTCGCCCATCAGCGCCAGCATGGAGGTGACCGGCCGCCCGCTCAGGCCGCACGGGACGATCAGGTTGAAATAGTCCAGGTCGGTGGTGACGTTCAGCGCCAGCCCGTGCATCGTCACTCCCCGGCGGATGCGCACGCCGATGGCGCAGATCTTGGCCAGTTCGCCATTGGCATTCGGCACCCAGACGCCGACGGCCTCCGGGTCGCGCCGGGCGGGCAGGCCGAAGCCGTTGAGCAGGTCGATGATCCGCTCCTGCAGCATGCGCACGTACCCCCCCACCGAGAGGCGATGGTCGATCAGGCGGAGAATGGGATAGGCGACCAGCTGGCCGGGGCCGTGGAAGGTGATGTCCCCGCCCCGGTCGGACTGGATCAGTTGGACGCCGATGCGTCCGAGGTCGGCTTCCGAGGCGATCAGGTGGGCGATCACGCCGGAGCGGCGGCCCAGCGTGATGACGGGGGTATGCTCGACCAGGAGCAGCCGCTCGGGGCCGCCCTCGGCCACCTCGGCGTGGCGGCGCTCCTGGAGCCGCCAAGCCGGCTCGTAATCCATGGTGCCCAAATCCTCGACGATCATGCCCGAAGTGTAGCACGGATGAGCAGAAATGGACCGGGGGCGCGCGTTTTGCCCCACCCCCGAAGGGCGGTGAGGCAAAGCCCCAAAAGAGCGCTTGACAGGCCCGGTCCGCTTCCTAGGATATGGCGACTGCTCGATTCGCGGCTGTGGCGGAATTGGCAGACGCGCAAGGTTCAGGTCCTTGTTCTCGCAAGAGAGTGGAGGTTCGACTCCTCTCAGCCGCATTGATCATTGCCAGTTGTCGGTTGCTCGTTGCCAGGAAACACTGGAAACCCGCAGCCGGCGACTGGCAATTTTTTTGATCCCTCTCCATGGACTGGCTCTATTATCTGCTCCTGGCGATCGTGATGGTGGCGGGGCTGTCGTTGAATTTACTGAGCCTGCCGGGGTTGTGGGTGATGTTGCTGGGGGTGCTCATTTATGCCTGGGGAACGGGATGGGCGTATGTGGGGTGGGTGGGCCTGCTGGTGTTGCTGGGACTGGTCGTGGCGGCGGAGGTGGCCGAGGCGGTCCTGGGATCGGCGGCGGCGAAAAAGGCCGGGGGAAGCACGCGGGCGGCGATCGGGGCGCTGATCGGCGGGTTTGCCGGGGCGATCTTTTTGACCCTTGGCCTGCCGGTGATCGGCACGATCCTGGGGGCCTGTGTCGGCTCGGCCGCCGGAGCGCTGGTGGCGGAAATGAGCGTTCGGCGCCATCCGGGGCACTTGGCGCGGGTCGGGTGGGCGGCGGCCCGGGGGCGATTCTGGGCGGTGCTGGTGAAGCTGGGGTTTGGGATTCTGGTTCTGCTGGTGGGGCTGATTCTGGCGATGCCGTTGTAGCGACGGCGGCCCGAGCCGGCGCTGGCGGCATCGGCGGCCTATCCTGCTTTCCACCCTCTTGCGGCAGGAGTACACTGGCAGCGCAGATCAATCCAGGAGCGCGACATGGCACAAGAGGATCACGCACAGGAGACAAATCAGGTGGCCGGGGCGCAGTATCCGATGGATGGGCAGATTCCGCAGGTGGGCCAGCGCGAAACCGTGGCCAGCGGATATCGGGGCGTCTATCAGAGCATGCGATTCGCGGTGAAGGAGGGACCGATCCGGAGCGTCCGCAGCCTGGCGGTGGTGAACAAAAAAGGGGGCTTCGACTGCCCCAGTTGTGCCTGGCCCGATCCGGATGACCGGCGGCATCCGGCCGAGTTTTGCGAGAACGGGGCCAAGGCGGTGGCGTGGGAGGCGACGAACAAGCGCCTGACGCCGGAATTTTTCGCCAGTCACTCGATTGCGGAACTGGCGGCCAAATCAGAGCAATGGCTGGGGGATCAGGGGCGGATCGTGCAGCCGATGGTGCTGCGGCCGGGCTCGGAGCATTACGAACCGATCGACTGGGAAGATGCCTTCGAGCTGATTGCCGGGACGTTGAGAGGGCTGGCCAGCCCGGATGAAGCGCTCTTCTACACCTCGGGGCGCGCCAGCAACGAGGCGGCGTTTGTCTATCAGCTCTTCGCCCGCCAGTTCGGGACGAACAACCTGCCGGACTGCTCGAACATGTGCCACGAGTCCAGCGGGCTGGGGCTGAACCAATCCATCGGCATCGGCAAGGGGACGGTGAAGCTCTCCGACTTCGATCAGGCGGATTCGATTTTCATCATTGGGCAGAACCCCGGCACGAACCACCCGCGCATGCTCACGGCGCTGGAGGAGGCGGTGAAGAACGGGTGCCGGATCGTCAGCCTCAACCCGATGCTGGAGACGGGCATGATGCGCTTCCGGCACCCCCAGAGCCCGCGCGACATGCTGGGGCCGGGCACCCGGATCGCCTGCTTGTCGCTGCCGGTGCGGATCAACGGGGATGTGGCCGCGCTCAAGGGGATCATGAAGGGGATGCTCCAGATGGATGAGGCATCGGGGGGGACCGTGCTGGACCGGGCATTCATCGAGCAAAAGACGCACGGCTTCGAGGCATTCGCCGCCGACATCGCCGCCACGGAGTGGGAGGAGATCGAGCGGGAGTCGGGCTTGGGGCGGGGGCTGCTGCTGGAGGCGGCCCAGATCGCCGCCAAGAGCCAGCGAATGATCACCTGCTGGGCCATGGGGATCACGCAGCACCGCAACGGCGTGGCCAACGTGCAGACGATCGTCAACTTCAACCTGCTGCGGGGGCAGATCGGGCGCCCCGGGGCGGGGGTCTGCCCCGTGCGCGGGCACTCCAACGTGCAGGGGGACCGGACGGTGGGGATCTGGGAGAAGATGCCCGAGTCGTTCATGGCCGCGCTGGGAAAGGAGTTCAACTTCACCCCGCCGCAAAAGCATGGATACGACACGGTCGGCGGGGCGCGGGCGATGGCCGAGGGGAAGGTGAAGGTCTTTGTGGGGCTGGGGGGAAACTTTTTCAGCGCCGGGCCGGACACGCAGCTGCTGGCGCGCGGCTTCCGGCGGACAGCGCTCTCGGTGCAGATCAGCACGAAGCTCAACCGCAATCACCTCATCACCGGCCGGACCGCCCTCATTCTCCCCTGCCTGGGACGGACGGAGCGGGATGTGCAGGCCTCGGGGGAGCAGTTCGTCAGCTGTGAGAACTCGATGGGGGTGGTGCAGCAGAGCCGGGGCCGGCTCAAACCGGCGGGGGAGCAGCTCCTGAGCGAGACGGCGATCATCTGCCGCCTGGCCGCCGCGACGCTCCAGGGGCGCACCACGGTGGACTGGCTGGGGCTGTGCGCCAACTACGACCGGATCCGGGACCACATCGAGCGGGTGGTACCCGGCTTCGAGAACTACAACGTCCGCGTGCGCGAGCCGGGCGGGTTTTACCTGCCCAATCCGCCGCGCGACCGGCAGGCATTCCACACCGCCACGGGGCGGGCCAACTTTGTCGTCCATCCGATTCCCAGGCTCGAATTGAAGCCCCAGGAACTGCTCATGATGAGCGTGCGCAGCCATGACCAGTTCAACACGACCATCTACGGGCCCGATGACCGCTACCGGGGCATCTATGGCGGGCGGCATGTCATCTTCATGAACCCCCAGGACATCGCCGGGCGCGGACTGCAAGCCGGCCAGTGGGTGGATGTCTCCAGCGCCTCTGACGGGCAGAAGCGCACGATCCGCGGGTTCAAGGTGGTGGCCTATGACCTGCCCCGCTGCTGCTGCGCGATGTATTTCCCCGAGTGCAACCCGCTGGTGGCGCTGGGCAGCGTGGCCGCCGGCAGCAACCAGCCGGCCAGCAAGTCGGTCGTGGTGACGGTGCGGGCGGCGGAGGATTCACCGACGAGTCGCCACAGAGGCACAGAGGGCACGGAGAAGAAACAATTATGAATTACAAATTATGAATTATGAATATCCGGGCTGAATTGATTATTTTTAATTTATACTTCTTCTTCTCCGTGTCTTCGTGGTTAACCCCGTGACCGCCCACGCCTCCATTTCGATCTGGAAATATGCCGACGGGGGGCTCGTGGAGGCGAGCGATGCGGTGGCGTGCGAAGCGCCGCTGGAGATCCGGGTGCGCGGGCGGGCCCTGAGCGTGACGATGCGCACGCCGGGCCACGATGCGGAGCTGGCGGCGGGGTTTTTGCGGACCGAGGGGGTGGTGCGACAGCGCGAGGAGATCCTGAAGATCACCCCCTGCTCAGCCGACCGGCCCGAGGCGCAAAACCGGATCGACGTGCTCCTTTCCCCCCTGGTGCCCGTCGACTTTGAGCGCTTCAGGCGCCATTTCCTGTCCACCTCCAGCTGCGGGGTGTGCGGCAAGGCGGCGATCGAGGCGGTGCGCTGCCGCTGGCCCGCCATCGAATCGAGCCTGACGATCGACGCGCAGGCGCTGTTGGCGCTGCCGGAGGCGATGCGCCGGGCTCAGGCGGCCTTTGAGCGCACCGGCGGGCTGCACGCGGCGGCGCTGTTCGATCCGGCCGGCCGGCTGAAGCAGGTGCGCGAGGATGTGGGGCGGCACAACGCGGTGGACAAGGTGATCGGACAGGCCCTTCTGGCGGGGGAGTCGATGGAGCAGCGCGGGCTGCTGGTCAGCGGGCGGGTGAGCTTTGAGATCATGCAAAAGGCGCTGTCGGCCCGCATCCCGATCATCGCGGCCGTCTCGGCCCCCTCCTCGCTGGCGGTCGACTTCGCCGCCGAAAGCGGCCAGACGCTCATCGGGTTTCTGCGGGCCGGGCGGATGAACATTTATACCCACCCGCAGCGCGTGGCGCGTCGGTGAGAGGTGAATGGGGAAAAGGAAAAGGGCCAATGGACCGGAGCACGCGCCCATTGACCCTTTTCGGCCTGCGCGTCCTAGGCCGCCTGGCGGATCGTCAGCCCCGCGCCTGCGCTGCCCGCGCCGCCGGCACCGCCGGTACCGCCTTTGTTCCCGGCCGCCTTTTCCGCCCTCGCCCGGAATTTTTGCCACAGATGGGGCACGGATGGACACGGATGAGGAGATTTGAATCCAGATCGATGGGAGAACCGGTGCCAAAGATCACCCATGCAGGCCCGTTGGCATGCGAATTAGCACAGGTCAGTGAGTACTGTCGTGTAAACAGACATGGGTTACACATGTTCAAGACACATAGGTGAC
>JBIQLO010000051.1:0-20642 GCA_044464175.1 Planctomycetaceae bacterium
GGTGCCAGAAGCGCGCCATCCGGAGCGGAGATCAACCCGCATCCGGCGGCATTTGTCCAAAATTCAGCGGATTCAGCCGTAATCGGGCCGGGCGTCCAGGCTGACACGCCATGAAAATTCTGTATAATTCCCCCTTTACCCAAGGAGCGCTATGGCCAAATTGACCGTTGAAGGGGAAGGCACGTTCGACGTCACCGCCGACCAGCGGCTGGTGAATGCCCTGATCGACACCGTCGGCATCGACCAGTTGCATGCCTGCGGCGGCTATGCCCGCTGCACCACCTGCCGCGTGGAGTTCATTTCCGGCGAGCCGAGCAAAATGACCGAGGCCGAAAAGGCCATTTTGACCGAGCGCGGCCTGATCGGCACGCCGCATCTGCGCCTGAGTTGTCAAATCATGTGCGACCACGACATGCACATCCGCGCCATCAGCCGCCTCCGAGACTACCCCGACCGCAAGGATGCAGGCAAAAAGCCGGAAAAACAGCTGACGCCCTGAAAACCGGCGCGTCGCTGACGCCGCGCGGCCGCACCGCGGCCCTCTACAGGGCCGCCGGGCTTTCCGCTTCAATCTTCTGATACTTAAATACCGCCCGGTACACCCCCGTCACTTTGTCGCAGGGGAGGACCTGGGGCGGGTACTTGGGGTTGCGCGGCTGGAGGCGGATCATCGCCTCACCCCCCGGGGATTGCTCGAAGTAAACCCGCTTGAACGTCGTCCGCCCATCCTCAAAGCGCACGAAGCAGTCATCCCCCGAGCGGGGCGCCGCCCCCGGCGAAAAGACCACAATATCCTCCGCCCGGTAGGCCGGCGCCATCGAATCCCCCACCACCCGCGCCCCAAAGGCGCTGGCATCCCCCAGTTCCGGCGCGGGGATATAGTCATCCGCCACGCCGCGCGGGTAGTCCAGATCGGTGAAATCCCTCGGATATCCGGCCGCCACCTGGTTAATCACCGGCAACCGTCCCAGCCCCACCGGCTCGACATTGGCCGACGCCTTGTCCGCCAGTTCATGCAGCAGCCCCGAGAGATACGCCTGGTCCAGATTCACCGGCCCGCCCCCGCCCATCATCCCCGCCAGGGCCGAACGCACATCCGCCGGCGTCCTCATCCAATGCGCCTGCGCCACCAGCGCCCCGGCCTCAAACCCCAACACCCCCTCCAGCCGCCGCAATTTCTCATCGGAAGGGGGGTTGGGCACCCGTCCGGTCTCAATGAGCGACAGATACGGCTTGGAGATCCCGGTTTTGGCCGCCACCTCATCCAGCGTCAAAACCAGCCGCAGGCGCTTGCGTCGAATCTGTTTGCCCAGCGTCTCCATGGGGATCGGACCGTCGGTCCAACCCCTAGACTTACCTCAAATGTTCGGGGAATGCAAGGGAAAAACCAGACAAAATGCTAAAAATCCAGAAGCGGTTGAGGAGAGCGCCCGTCCGCTGACGCTCAAGCGCCGCGACATCGAGCGCGGCCTGGATCAAATGCGATCCGGCCAAGTCGTGGATTGGAAAAGCCATTCGGCCCAGCTTCGCCAAAAATACCTTGGCCACTGAGATCGCCATGGCGGATAGCTATTGCATCCACCTCTCCCATCAGGCCGCCGATCAGCTGCGGGATATTTTCGATTATATCGCCCAGGACGCCCCGCAGAATGCCGCTGGCATGATTGGACGTCCGCTCGATACGATTGATGCCCTCAACATTCTGCCCCACCGCTATCGCGTGGTGCAGAATGCCGGCGTGGCCGGAGAAGAAATCCGATCCATGCCGGTGCGTCCCTACCTGGTCTGGTATCATGTGGACGATTCAAGCCGGACCGTCACGGGACGGGATTCGCCGATTCATCAAACCGAATCCGGTTGCCAAACGGGTCGATCACCACCATCTCCATCGAGCCATGCCCGCTGGGTTCAACGCCCGGGCGCAGGTGCCGGTATCCCTTGGCGCTGATCTGGCGGTGGTAGTCCGTCAGCCCCCGAACGCGCACGAACACCACCGCCCCGCAGCAGCCATCCCCGTGATGCTCCGACAGGTGCAGCACGCACCCGGAGCACGAAATCTGCATATACACCGGCCCGCCGGGCTCAAACCGGTGCTCCCAATCGACGCCGAAGCCCAGGAAATCCAGATAAAATTCCCGCGCCTTGCCCAGGTCAAAGATGCGCAGGACCGGAATGGTCTGAAGGAGTTCCATTTTTTTACCTCTCCAGCAGCTCCTTAAGCGCTTTTAAGTCGCGCTGCACCAATTCCAAATCCGCCGCAAACTTCTGATCCGACCAGCCGGCCTCCCGAAACAGGCTCAGCATCACCTGGCATCCCGTGCCGTTAGGCACCACCCGCATCGGGACGTAGACCGGCCGGACGCCGGGCGGAAAGACCGTATGATCCAGCACGCCGTACGGATTGGGCGCGGTAAAGCGAATCTCCACCTCACCAACCGGCGTGCGGGCCAACCACCGGCCGTCGCGCTGTTCCAAGCCTTCGGCCAGCCCGGCCGCCCATTGGGGGAATGTCTCGGGCCGGGACAAAAAGGCGTTGGCCCGTTCGAAGGGGCAGTCAATGTCGATGCTGAGGATGCGGGATTCGCTGGTGGCCATGGGTCTCCTACATCGTTTGCTGCCGCAACTGGGCGAAAAACCCCGCGCCGGCCTCATCCAGCCACTGGGGCAGCTCAAACAGCGCCTCCAGCACGAACGCCACCTTCTGCTCCGGCGGCACCTTCCGCGCGCCGCGCAGGCGGATTTGCAGCCAGCGCGAGCGCATCAGCCAGGGCAGCGCTCGCCATTCCTCGTATGCCAGCGGAGCGATGGCGGTGTAGGCGCGCAGGACGATCGCCGACCGCTCCAGGTCCGGCGTCATGATCTGGGTCAGTCGCCGGATGTCGGACGTGTCCGACAGGGGCGATCCCCGCCGGGCCGCGAAAAAGAGCAGCGCGTCCGACAGGTCGCGCACCCGCGCCTGGCGGCTGAGGTAGTCAAAGTCATACACGGCCGACACATCCCCCTCCGGCCCGAAGCGCACATTGCCGGGGTGAAAGTCGCCGTGGGTCAGCGCGGCCGGCAGCGTGGCATAGAGCCCATCGCTCAAATGCCCGCGCACGCGCTCCAGTTCCCGCTCCAGCCGCGCCAGTTCCGGTTCCCGCCCGCGCGCTTCGGGCAGCTCCAGCAGCGCCTGGTAGTAGGGCTGGAGCGCATCGGGATGATCCTCCCGCCGGAATCCGCCCTTGCCCGGCGGGAAACAGTCCACCCCATGCAGCCGCGCCAAAAAAGTCCCCACCCCCGCCAGTTGCGCTGTGCTCCCTCCGTCGAACGCCGCCCCCTCCACCCACGACAGCACCTCGCACCGTCCCGCCGGCAAATCCAGCCAGGTCGCGCCGCCCGCCTGCTCCAGCACATCGGGCGCGCACAGCCCCGCCCGGTGCAATTGGCGCAGCGCGGCATGATCGAAGCGCGTGTGGGCCTCATCGGCAAACTCCGCCGGGCGCGTCCGCACAAAAAACCGCCCCTTGCCCGTCCGGATCGCCCATTTCGGACTGGCCGTCCCGCCTCCGGGCTCGAACGCCTCAATGGGTCCGAGCCCATAGGCCTCGGCCACACGCTGCAGCAGGGTTGCCGCCGGATCGTTCATGGCATCATCCCATTTGCGGCCGGCCCGCGCGGGACCAGGCGATGAAATCCGTGACCGGCGGCGTGCCCCCGGCCTGTTTCACGGCCGTCGCCAGTTGCCCGCGATGGTACGTCCCATGGTTCACCACGTGAAGGGCGATCTCCTCCAGCGGCGTGCGAAACATTGCGCCGCTCTGGTTGCGGTATTCCACGATGCGCTGCGGCGACTCGTCGGCGATCCGCTGAATCCACGCCCGATCCGTCTGCGGCAGCGCCTCCCGCCAGTGCGCCAGCGGCCGCTGCGGCCACAGGTCCATTGCCGACGTCTCCTGCCCCTCCAGGCGCAAAAGCCACACCCGCTTGGCCTGCGCCAGATGCCCCAGGAGGTGCAGCACCCGCGCTTTCTCCACCGCCGCCTCCAGCACCGCCCTGTTGGCCCAGGCATCGTACTGCAGCATCTGACTCAGGAAATCCATGCCCCAATTCTGACGCGCTGCGCTGAAGATGACAAATAGCAAACGACAAATGACCAATCCCAACGCCCCGCGGTTGACTCCCCCCGCCCTCACCCCTATTGTGGACCTAAACGTACATTTATCCCCTGTTCCACCGGAGTTTCCCATGGACCTCAAAACCTCCATCGACGTGCGCACCATTCCCGGCCCCCAGCGGCATCCGCTGATTTTCCAGACCTTTGAATCCCTCCAGCCCGGCGAGGCCTTCGAGATCATCAACGACCACGACCCCTTCCCCCTGCACAACCAGTTCAACATGACCAAACGCGGCCGGTTCCGCTGGGATTACCTCCAGGAAGGCCCCGACCTGTGGCGCGTCCGCATCGGCAAGATTCAGCCGCAGCAGCAGGCATGACGTTGTACCCATGCCCGCCCCGGCCCGCATCACCCCGGACATGACCGTGCGGCAACTCGCCGCCGCCTGTCCTCCCTGCGCTGCGCTGCTGGAAACCTGCCCCGGCGCCAAGGTGGGGGGGCGCTGGACCCTCCAGGAATTAAGCCCCTTCGCCGCCGCCTGCGGGCGCTCCGAGGCAGACCTGCTCAACCAACTGGCCGACGCCGCCGGCGTGCCGGTGGGCCCGAGGCAGCAGGGGGGGCGCACCGGCTCTCCCATCCCCCTGATCTTCACCGCCATCGCCATTTGTCTCACGCTGGGCGCGGGGTGGGGTGTGCTGCTGCTGCTGCGCATCGCCGGAGGCCTCAGCTATCACGTCGCCTCCGCCCCTCAGGTGCATGTGCATGGCGTGGCCCAGCTCTGGGGCTGGATGGCCCTGTTCATCTTCGCCGTCGCCACCCACCTGCTGCGACAGACCGCCCGCCGTCCCGCCCCCGCCTGGCTGGAATGGATCGCGGTCCTGTCCATCGTCGCCGCCATTCCCATCTTCTTCGCCAATCTCCTGCCGCCGGTGCGCCAGGCCTTTGCCGGGGCGGACATCCTGGCTTCGGCGCTGCTCATGGCCGCCGCCCTCTGCTTCGGCGCATCGGCCCTGCTCTCGCTCTCCGGCCAGACGCGCCAGGTCTGGCACCGCTTTGTCTTTGCCCTCATCGCCTGGCTCTGGATCTGGTCGATGGCCGACCTGTTCATCCGCATCGACTTCCTGCACGCCCCCGTCCCTTCCGAGTCCGCCCGCAACCTGCTGATCCTCCTCCCGGTGCTTGGATTTGCCACCAATGCCATTTACGGCTTCGGCATCCGTCTGATCCCCGGCCTGCTCACCATCTCCAACCTCCGCCCCAAATGCTTCACCGCCGCCTATTTCCTCCACAACCTCGGCCTGTGCCTCCTCCTCATCCCCTGGCGCGACACCCGAATCCTCGGGCCGCTGCTCATGCTCGCCGCGGCAATCACCTACCTGGCCGGCATGAACTTTCTCCGCGGCAAGCCACCGCGCCCCATCTACGGCGTCGATGTGCGCGGCCACATCCTCATCCGTGCCGCCTTCTTCTGGCTCATCGCCGGCCTGGTCATGATCGCCCTCCAGCCCCTGCTCTCCCAGTTGCCCCACGCCTACGCCGGCGCCTGGCGCCACGCCCTGACCGTCGGCTTCATCACCACCATGATCCTGGGCGTCGGCCAGCGCCTGGTCCCCATCTTCATCAAACAGCCCCTCTTCTCCACGCGCCTGATGCTCCTGTCGGCCGCCCTCATCCTCATCGGCAACGCCGGCCGCGTCACCCTGGAACTGGCGACCATCGGCCAGTGGCCCTGGGCCTTCCGCCTCATGGGCCTCACCGGCCTGCTGGAGCTGACCGCCATCGCCCTCTTCGCCGTGAACCTGCTCTGGACCGTCCGCAACCGCCGCCACACCTACCGCCTGGGCGAGCCGATCACCCCCGACGTCCGCGTCCGCGAGGCCGTCAACGTCCACCCCGACCTGCAGGAGCGCCTCCGCGCCCTGGACGTCACCATGTTCGACAAAACCCTCTTCATCGCCCCCTCCCTCACCTTCGGCGCCCTGGCCCTGGGCGAAGGCCAAAACCCGCAGGAATTTCTCGCCAAACTTGAAGCGATGGAGTGACGGAGGGCTCGCACGCCGGGCGCAGCGTTTGGCGCGCGGGGCGCTGTCTGCCCAAAGTGGTCCCCACGGCGTGCGACGCCAGCGATCCGGCGCTCTCCGGCTCAAAACAGCATGGCTTCACATTTGCAGTATTTGAAGGAAGATTGGTGTCGACCTATTATGATGCTGATCCGGATTCGCAGGACTCAGGAAAACGACGAAAGGAGTGGAAGATGAGACTCATCGGCATATCCGTACTCCTTCTGACCGCCACCGTGGTTCTCTCGCAGGACAAGGAATATCCCAGGGCAAAGGTCAACTTCGACGACTTCAAGGCGTTGGTTTCGAAAGTTGAGAAACAGCGCGCCGGCCGGCTCATTGATTTCGACACCTTTTTGAAAATGAGCAAGGAGCCGGGTGTGATCATTCTGGATTCCCGCTCAGACTTTCGGTTTGAACGCATTCATCTGAAAGGCGCCAAGCATCTGGCCTTCGCGGATTTTACGCAGGAAAATCTCCGAAAAATCATCCCATCGACCGACACGAAAATCCTGATCTACTGCAACAATAATTTCGACGGCAACCAGACAGACTTTGCCACGAAAATCTTCCGCCCTGGCCGGAAATCCGCCGCAGGAGCGGCCGCGCAGATGGCCGCGCAAGAGAAGCCCGTCATGATGGCGCTGAACATTCCGACGTACATAAACCTGTATGGCTATGGCTATCACAATGTTTATGAGCTGCACGAGCTTGTGAACGTGAATGATCCAAGAGTCGTGTTCGAGGGAAGCATCGTGGGGAACAAGTGAGATCCACAGGGTCCGCATCCCGTGCAAGGTTCGACCCGCGGAAACAAACTCGCATGACATGCCATATCCCAAAAGCATGGCTCCGGCCGCTGTGGCGGGCGAACATCGGGCTTCTGGGGATGCTCACCCTCCTTATGATGCTCGTGGATATGAATGGCGACTATCCCGGTCTCTCACACCAGACATCGTGGTGCGCTACGATCGCACTGTTCCTCACCGGCGTCTGCCTGAACACATGGCTTCTATGGATTGACGCTCGGCGGCGCCTCTGGGCCTTGTTGCTCTTGTTGGTCTTCCTATTGGCTGTGCTGCCAGGTGTCGTATAGCGGTCCGGGCTCCAGCCCCCTCAATTTCACCCTAGGCGCGCCCCGGCCCCGACCCGTACCCTCAAAGCCGCCATGCCCACGATCACCGTCGATGGAAAAACGATCGAATGCAAAGACCGCCAGATGATCCTCCAGGCGTGCCTCGACGCCGGCGTCGAGCTGCCTTATTACTGCTACCACCCCGGCCTCTCCATCGTCGCCTCCTGCCGCATCTGTCTGGTGGAGGTGGAGGGGCTGCCCAAGCTCGTCCCTTCCTGCCAGACCCCCGTCCGCGACGGCATGGTCGTCTTCTCCAACTCCACCAAGGCCATCGCCAACCGCAAGGCCGTCATGGAATTCCTCCTCACCAGCCATCCCCTGGACTGCCCCGTCTGCGACCAGGCCGGCGAATGCTTTTTGCAGGACTATTCCTTCAACTACGGCCGATCCATCCCCCGCTTCGAGGAGGACAAGGAGCGCCAGGCCAAAAAGGACATCGGCCGGCATATCCTCCTCTACAGCGACCGGTGCATCTACTGCACGCGCTGCATCCGCTTCACCCGCGAAGTCAGCGGCGGCGGCGAGTTGTACATGAAGGGGCGCGGCGCCACCCAGGAGGTCGATGCCTTCCCCGGCCGCCCCATCGACAACAAACTCTCCCTCAATGTCGTGGACCTCTGCCCGGTGGGGGCCCTGCTGGAAAAGGAGTTTCTCTTCAAAAAGCGCGTCTGGCTCCTCCGCTCCACCCCCTCGATCACCCCCGCCGACAGCGGCGGCGACAACACCTGGATCGACCACAGCCAGAACATCGTCTACCGCATCCGCCCGCGCTACAACGCCGAGGTGAACCAATGGTGGATCAGCGATGACTCCCGCCACCTCTATCAGATCCTCTACGACAAAAACCGCCTCTTTTTCCCCATGACGCGCCAGCATGGCGCCTCGGTGCGCACCGACTGGGACCAGGCCCTCCAGCAGGCCGCCGCCGGCCTCAAGCAATGCGTCCAGGACCACGGCCCCGGCTCCCTCTATTGCCTCCTTTCCCCCATGATGGCCTGCGAGGAGGCCTGGCTGCTGGGCCAGTGGATGCGAAGCCTCGACCCCCAGGCGCTCCTCATCCTCGGCCCCGTCCCCCGCGCCCCCCAGGATGAAGTCTTCCACAACTACCTCACCCGAAAAGAGACCTTCCGCATCCAGGCGGAAAAAGTCCCCAACGCCGCCGGCATCCGTCGCGTCATGGGAATGCTCGGCGGCCCGTCGGCCGAATATCCCGATCTGACTTCCAATCGCCCCGAGCTGGAGAAGCGCCGGGGCGGCTGGATCGTCGGCGGCTATCTCTCCAACTGGCTCCCCGCCGATCCTCCCGCGCTCCTGGGCCGCGGCTTCCGCATCGTGCAGGACCTCCTGCCCAACGCCCTGACCGACTCGGCCGACCTCTTCCTCCCTGCCGCCGCCTGGGCCGAGAAAGAGGGGTGCTGGGAAAACCACCAGGGCAAACTCCAACCCTTCAACGCCGCCGTCACTCCCCCCCAGGGCATCCGCCGCGAGGGGGATGTCTTTTACCACCTGCTAAGCCGCCCCGGCCTCTACGCCGCTCAGGCCGTCCGCCGCGAAATGGGCCTCCCCTTCGCCGCCATCCAGCCCCCCATCGAAAAAGAGGCCAAATCCGAGGAGTTTCAGGAACTGTAGGACAGGCTTCCAGCCTGTCGGCAATGTCGCAGTGTAGGGTCCGCACCGCGGACCATCTCGCGGCCGGACAGTTATCGGCGAATGGTCCGCGGGCGATGCCTACAACACTATCGTTACTCCGCCGCAATAATCGTGGAAAGGTTCTTTATTATGAAGTTGACCGCCTTGCGCACTCTCGGCGAACTATCTCGCCTGGCATATTCACGAAGCGCGGTATCAATAGAGGAAGCTGGAATCTGTGAGTCCATGTGCGGCCGAAATTCTTGAATGAGCCGCGATTGGCCGGGATGCGACCCAACGCAAGCGCACATCGCATCCAAAGCAACGAGACTCAATGGCCGCCCTCCTCGCAGCCATTTTTCGGCTCGATCCCAATCGAATGCAGAGACCGCCGCCAAATCTCCCCACTGGAAAGTAAGGGGGTCAGTAATATTCAATTCGATCCAGTCCAAGACCTTCCGATCCCGGAAACACGCAAGTACAAGACATTCTTGGGCCAATTCTCGCTGCGCAATCCCGTAAAGCGATTCTTGTGCCGCCTGTAAACCTTCAGCATGAGATAAGCATTGATACGCGACGCGAAGATATTGAATGCGATCGTAATTTCCCGCGCCACCCATAATACCCCGAAACCAATGTTCTGCTCTTTGTTTAAGAACAGAGCCTGCAATCTCCATAAGGCGCCTTCGAAACCATGGATTCCGGGTTCCGGCGTAACGGCTTATGATGGCGCTCGATAAATTTTCTGCATGCGGACTGAATGCTTCGATGACAGGTTGCCTTAAGTACCAGCGAGTCAATGAAAAATTCAGCAGTTGTTGCGCATCGCCGGCGCACTCTTCGAGCGCGGGGCACGGGTATCTCGCCGGTTGCTCAACATCATACTCCGGCTGGCATGCTTCACCGTTCTCGTCATAAAAGTCATCATGCAAATAAAATTCAAATGGTCCATGAATCGTTGCGAGATTAAACCATTCCCGCGGCCGGAGCGCCAAATGCCGCAATCGCTCCGCCGCGCCGATGGAGAGGTGATATGGACCATCTGGTGATCGAGAAGGAATAGCGATACGAGCTTCTTCATTTTGTGTCGCTTGACAGATCATCGGTGAAATCTCAACAGCAACGTAGTGCCCTCGACGCATTTTACACGGGCGAGTCATCCATAGCACAAAACAATTATCCGTGGCAAAACATCCCCCTGTGATCTTCCCATTCCCCCGCTGACAGGCCTCCCCCAACCGCGTTACACTGCTAATCGCACGGAATGCCACGTTCGTTCGGTCCGTCGTGGTGGGCCAAGGCCCACCCTGCTTGCGTAAAGGAGTCCTGATGTCCCCTGAAATCGACAACCCCCTCCGCCTGCGCATCCGCCGCCAGGACAACCCCGACGCCACCCCGCGCTGGGAGGAATTCGCCATCCCCCGCCGCCCCAACGCCAACATCATCTCCTGCCTCCAGTACATCGCCGCCCATCCCGTTACCATCGAGGGCAAGGAGACGACGCCGGTGGTCTACGACAGCAACTGCCTCGAGGAGGTCTGCGGCGCCTGCACCATGCTGATCAACGGCAAGGTCCGCCAGGCCTGCTCCGCCCTGATGGACAACCTCGTCCCCACCTACCGTCGCCAGACCATCGACTCCGACAACCCCGTCTACACCCCCGTCAACTACGGCCATCCCGACCCCATGGCCATGCGCCCGCGCCACGGCGCCGATGAGCCGATCACCCTGGAGCCGATGACCAAGTTCCCCGTTATCCGCGACCTGATGGTGGACCGCTCCCGCATGTTCAACGATCTCAAACGCGTCAAGGCGTGGGTCCCCATCGACGGCACCTATGATCTGGGCCCGGGCCCCAAAATCTCGCAAAAACTCACCGAGGAGCGCTACCCCCTCTCCCGCTGCATCTCCTGCGGCTGCTGCCTGGAGGCCTGCCCCCAGTACACCCCCGTCAACCACTACGTCGGCGCCATGGTCATCACCCAGGTCAAGCTCTTCAACATCCACCCCACCGGCGCCGCCCTCAAGGACGAGCGCCTCGACATCATGGAACAGGAAGGGGGCGTCGGCGACTGCGCCAAGGCCGGCAACTGCGTCGTCGTCTGCCCCAAGGAAATCCCCAACCTCGAGTCCATAGCCACCGTCGGCCGCCAAACCACCCTCCACGCCCTCAAAAAATTCTTCACCGGCTGAACTGTGTGAATGGATCACGGGCTTGCCCCGAAAAATGGCCTCTTGTTCCCTCTCCCGGTACGCCGGGGGAGGGTTAGGGTGGGGGCACTTCTTCGCAAGAAACGCAGGGCGCGGTTTACCCCACCATGACCGCCATGGCCGTCAATTCCGCCCGCCCCCCCAACGAAGAAAGGCATGAGCCGCGAAAAATTCGCGGCTCATGCCTTTGGCGTTTCATGATGTCGATGCTTTACGCCAGCACGCGGCTCGGCCGGAAGTCATACCCCGCGAACTCCGGCGCCAGCGGCTTGCCCTGCGGGCGGCTGATTTCGCGCAGGTCCGTGATGACTGCGTCGGCCGAGTGCTCCGGGCGCTGGGCATGCAGCAACTCCCAGCGGCGGTGCTCGTCGATCAACTCCCAGTCCTCCCCCAGCCAGCTTTTCCAGTTCATGCAGTCCCGGTAGCCGGTCGCCGCCGGCAGCCCCAGCACCGCATGCGCCAGCGTGCTCATTTCCAGCGAGTTGCGGGCGTCAAACTCCAGCAGGTAATGCCAGACGCCGTTGCGGAGGATCGCCTCAGCGCCCATCAGCACCAGATATTTGCTGGCCTGCGGGGCGATGTTGTTGGCGCCCCCCAGACGCATCGCGCCCCAGGCGGGTACCGGCTTGACCGATCGTTTGTGGACGTACAGCATAATCTCACTCTACCATACAATTGAACAAGAGGCAGCGGAATTCTTTTTTAATTTTCGACCGTTTTCCCCTGCAACTTCAAGCCCATCCACCCACACCGCCCCCATCCCCGGGACCGCAAGAACTATAAATCCAACCGATACCGGCATTTCCGGCGGTCCCCGGCCGCCCGCAGGCTGTGGTCCGCCGGCAGATCCACCACATTCACCAGCACCGCCCCCAACCGCTCGCACGTCCGGCGCGAGGGAATGTTGTCCGGATTACAGGTGATCCACAGCGGATTGATCCCGTGCCTCCTGGCCAGCGGCAGCAGCAGCCGGCAGGCCCGCTCGGCGTAGTGCCGTCCCCGGGCGGGGGGGTAGACGTGGTAGCCGATATGCCCCACGTACTGCTCCAGGTCGGCCGAGTGCCCGATCCGCAGCGCGATCCCCCCGGCGATCAGGGCCGCCGCCTCCTGCCCGTGCGTCCGCATCCAGAAGTGGTACGTCGGCGGCGGCTCCCCCATCGCGTTGAGCGGCCCAAGCCCCCCCGGATGATTTTCAACAAACGCCACCGCCTGCTGCCGCGTCGTCGCCGCCATCCCCGGCTCCAGCCGCACCGTCAGCGGATGATGGCACGCCGCCAGCAGCGCCTCCACCCACCGCTCCTCCGGCCGGATCAACTCCAACTCCCCCTCCACCAGCGGGCCGGGGTCAAGATACTGGAACGATTGGGGCATGCGGGCTCATTATATGCGCCCTCGGGCGAGATTCATCCGGGATTCCGGCGTCCCAGGCCGGCCCCCAACCGCTCAGTCCCGCCAGCGCCCCCGTTGGCGCGAATCGTATAAAAGGCTTCCAGCCTGTCTATCGGGGTTGCTTCCCCGTCACTACTTCAGACCTGGAAGGATTTTTTTCTTCACTTCCAAACCATCTTCCGTTTCCCGGCCGCGCTGGCGGTCCTCCATACGGCGGGATGAGGACGCTTGCCCCAAGAGCGCCTCGGCACGGCAGGGGGGGGGCAGGCCGGGATAACGATAAACTCAACGAAGTTTAAAGATAAACCTTGACATTCGACCCGCTCCGGCGGTAGGGTGACGCCATGCCGGTCACGTTGAAGGACATCGCCCTGCGGCTGAAAGTGACGGAACAGACCGTCAGCCGAAGCCTCAACGGCTATTCCAACATCAGCCCCCTCACCGTCCGCAAAGTGCGCCGGGTCGCCCGCGAACTGGGTTACCGGCCCAACCTCCAGGCCAAGCGTCTACGCAACCAGAAGACCCGCACCATCGGCCTGCTCTTTCCCGACGTCTCCTACTCCTACGCCCAGAACATCGTGCTCGGCGCCCGCTCGGTGCTGGGCCGGCGGGGCTATCACCCGTTGATCGCTCTGGCTTCCTGGGATCCGGCCGAAGAGGCGCAGGAGGTTGAACATCTGCTCGGATGCCGTGTCGAGGCGATGATCTGCCAGCCGGTGGTGGGCAATGAAGCGATCTATCGGCGCGTGATCGAGGCCGGCACGCCCCTCCTGTTCGTCGGCAACGGCCTGGAAATCCCCGGCACCGGCTGGGTCGGGCTGGACGGCTACGATGCCGGGCGAAAGGTCATGAGCCACCTGCTGGGCCTGGGGCACCGCCGCATTGCCTTTGCGGCCACCGACAGCACGAAAAAATCGCTGTCCCTGGGCCCGCGCCACCTGGCCTACAGTGACGCCCTGCGCGAGGCGGGAATCGCCCAGGACCCGCAACTGATTTGCTATTCCCGTCTGGGAGAGCGGCGAAGCGTCGAAATGATGGCCGAACAACTGATGGACCTGGAGGCGCCGCCGACCGCCATTTTCGCCATCAGCGACCACATCGCCTATTCCGTGATGGACCGCCTGATGCGCCGGGGCCTGCGCGTTCCTCAGGATGTCTCCATCGCGGGCGTCGGGAACCTGACGACTTCCGCGCTTGAAATGATTTCCCTCACCACCGTCAACGAAGACGCTGTGCGGCTGGGCGTGCTGGCGGCCGAGAATGTCCTGGCCAAACTGGAGGATCCTGAACGCGAATTCGCCGGAGAAACGATCCAGGGTGCGCTGATTCAACGGCGCAGCACGGCCCGGCCCGCCCCGGGCGTCTCCCGGATCGAATGATCCAGGTTCAAATGTCCGCCTTCATTCATTCAAGGTCCCTTGACGCGATGGATGATGAAGCGGCGGGGAACGGATGATTAAGAGCCGGGGAGTTTGCTCCCGCTTGGCATTGCCCGATGGCCTCCGCCGCCAAAGGCGCTGCACTTCAAAAACGAAAGGACCGACCATGCGAGGAAAAAACGGATTCACGTTGATTGAATTGCTCGTTGTCATCGGAATCATAAGCATTCTCATCGCAATGCTGTTGCCCGCGCTGAACAAGGCCCGCGAATCGGCCAAAAGAATCCAATGCGCCTCCAACATCCGGCAGATCACGCAGGCGCTTCTCATCTACGCCAATGAAAATCACGGTGTCTTTCCCAAGGGGCGGCGGACGGGCGCCATGCTGCTGGGGGAGCCGATGGTCACCACGGAACCCCTTTCCGTTCTCAAATACTACGGATTGACCCAGGGGGTTATCTTCTGCCCCTCCAACACGCAGCCGGATAAATGGCCCACACCCCAATCTCCCGTTTTCGGCCCCGTCGGCGGCACGTACAACGTGGTGCTTCAATACATGTATGTCGGGGGCTGGGGCGCTGACACCAATATCACGAACAACTCCTACTGGCATGATTGGCCCCGCAGTTTCATCACCGACGGGAATTAGCCCCCCTCCTATTCCCTCTCGCAGATGGCTCGAAACGCCTCCGATGCGCCGCTGATCCTCGACCGCGCCTGGGATACGCCCGTGGCGACCTACCCCACCAGCGTCCTGATTTCCAACCACCTCGGGGGCGATGGCAAGACCGTGGGGGAAAACGTGGGATATGCCGACGGCCATGTCCAGTGGTATCACTGGCCGGAAATCAAAACGAGAAACCGCGCGCTCAACAACTATGCTCTATTACTGAACCCCCGCAAGGAGCCCCGCAGGCGGCTTGGCATCCCGGCACGCTTCGTTCAGCGCCCTTTTTTAACCCGGAAAAACAACGATGAATACAACAGCGATTGCGATCGGATGCGCCCTGATGGCGACCTTGGCCTACCTGCCGGCATTCAGCCCCGCCGCCGCCCCGGCCGCGTGGAAAATGGGCGACCCCATCGTCACCTACTGGGCCGGTCCCATGCCCATGACCGACGCCGTCGCCGCCCAGATGGCCGACGGAGGCTTCAACCTCGTGTGGGTGACCGATCGCGGCCTGCCCAAAGGGGGAGATGTCGTTGAATTCTATCGCCACCAGCTCGATATACTTCAGCACCACGGCCTGCGCGGGATCCTTTCCGTCGGCGGCGTGGATCGAGACCCCAAAGCCCCTTCCAAGCTCGATGATCCAAAATGGAAGGCGGAACTGGACGCCATTCTAAAAGGCGTCCACGGGCATCCGGCCCTGTACGCCTACCACATCAAGGACGAGCCCAGCACGGCGCTGTTTTCCAATATCGCCCGGATCAAAAACTATCTGAATGAAAAGGACCCCTCGACGCTCGTGTACGTCAATCTTCTGCCGGTCTACGCCACCAACAAGCAACTGGGCACGCAGGGAGACCCGATCCACGCCTATCAGGAATATCTCAGGCGGTTTGTGCAGGTCGTGAAGCCCCAGCTGCTCAGCTACGATTTCTATCCGTTCGACATGGGTCTCAAGGGGGACCGGAGCGATTACTTCCTGAACCTGGCCCTCGTGCGCCAGGCGGCGCTGGAGGCCCATATCCCCTTCCTCGTCATCCAGCAGGCCGCGGCATGGCAGAAAAACCAGCGCATCCCCACCGGCGAAATGCTGCGCTGGCAGGCCTATACCGCCCTGGCTTACGGCTCGCAGGGCCTGTCCTGGTATGTCTACAGCTATCCCGGCCATGATGGCGGCATGGCCTTTTCGGAGGGAACCTACCGGGAACGCTTCATTGCCAAAACCCGGGGCCAGGTGGTTCTCGGCGGGTCACCAACGCCTCTCTATTATTACGCCAAAGTATTGCACCGGGAGTATGCCGCCATCGCCGCCCAGCTCCAGCCCCTGAATTCCATCGCGGTCTATCACGCGGGCATGCTGCCGGAGGGAACCCACCCCCTGCCCCCCGATGCGCCTTTCCACATTGAACCGCCGGTTCCGCAGAAGGATTATGCCCCGCCCGCCCCCGTGGAAGGCTGGGCCATCGGGTATTTCGGCCAGGGGCAGACCCCAACCCACGCCCTGGTGGTCAATCTCGATTACCGCACCTACTCCGGCATCGGCCAAGACCGCAGGAATGAATTCATCCTCAATCCCGTCCGCCACCATTTGGTGGGGCCGGGCCCGCTCCAGGTGTTCGATCCGAAAACGTCCAAGTGGACCGACGCCCCGAAGGACGGAGTCGATCTGCATCTTGCTCCCGGCGATTGCGTCCTGGTCCGATCGGCGCGCTGAGGCACGCCCGCCCATTCACATCTGCACCGGATGCTCGATCCCCAAGAGGTCCAGCCCCAGCCCCAGCGCCTGCGCCGTCAGCCGGCACAGCGCCAGGCGCTGCCCCCGCGTCGGCTCCTGGCTCTGCAGCACCGGGCAGTGCTCGTAAAACGCGCTGAACCGGGCGCTCAGCTCATACAGGTAGTTGCACAAATGGTGCGGCTTGAGCTCCCGCCCCACCTGCTCCACCACCTCCCCCAGCCGCAGCAGGTGCTTGCCCAGCGCCAGCTCCTGCGGCGTGCCCAGGGCCTCGGCCTCGCCCGCCGCCGCGCTTCCCCCCTCTCCCGCCGCGCCCGCCTTCCGGAAGATCGACTGGATCCGCGCGTAGGCATACTGAAGATACGGCGCCGTGTTCCCGTCCATCGCCAGCATCTTCTGCCAGTCAAAGATGTAGTCCCCCGTGCGATCCTTGTTCAGGTCGAAATACTTCACCGCCCCGATCCCCACCGCCCGCGCCACCGCCTGCTTCTGCCCCTCATCCAGCTCGCCGCTCTTTTGCTCAACCAGCTCCAGCGCCAGTTTCTCGGCCTCATCCAGCACCGCCTTCAGCTTCACCGTCTCCCCCTGCCGCGTCTTCATCGGCTTCCCGTCGGCCCCCAGGATCGAGCCGAATTGCGCGTGCTCCAGCGTCACCCCCTCGGCCCAGCCCGCCGCCCGCGCCGTGGCGAACACCTGCGCAAAATGCTGGCTCTGGCGGGCATCGGTCACATAAATGATCCGCCGGGCCCCCAACTCCCGGATGCGGTAGCGCAGCGCCGCCAGGTCCGTCGTCGCATACCCGAACCCCCCATCCCGCTTCTGAACGATCAACGGCGCATCATACCCCTTCACAAACACCGCCACCGCCCCCTCGCTCTCCACCGCCACCCCTTTTTCCTTCAATTCCCGCACGGTGTCCCCCAGCAGGTCGTTGTAAAACGACTCCCCCCGCTCATCCGCCTGCGACAGCCGCACGTTCATCCGCTCGTACAGCGGCTGAAAATGCGCCCGGCTCTCGGCCACGATCCGCTGCCACAGCGCCAGCTCCTCCCCCTGCCCCGACTGCAATCGCACCACCGTCCGCCGCGACTCATCGGCAAACGCCGGATCGGCGTCAAACGCCTCGCGCGCCTTGCGGTAAAACTCATCCAGGTCCTCGATCGGCGCCCCTTCCCCCCCCGGCTGCCGCTTGAGATACGCCAGCAGCATCCCGAACTGCGTCCCCCAGTCCCCCATGTGGTTCTGGCGGATAATGTCCTGCCCCTGAAACTCCAGAATCCGCGACAGCGCATCCCCGATGTTCGTCGACCGCAAATGCCCGATGTGCATCTGCTTGGCCACGTTCGGCCCGGAATAGTCGATCAGCACCCGCTGCGCCTCGCCCGCCGGCTCCACCCCCAGCCGCGCATCCGGCGAAATCGCCTGCAACTGCCCCCACAGCCACCCCCGCGCCAGCCGCACGTTAATAAACCCCGGCCCCGCGATCGACACCTCCTCCGCCAGGTCCCCCAGCTCCAGCTTCCCCTTGATCGTTTCGGCCACCGCCCGCGGGTTGGTCTTCCGCCCCGTCGATTGGCTCAGCAATTTGGCCAGCCCCATCGCCGCATTCGACTGATAATCCCCGAACTGCGGATTCTGCGCCGGCGCGATCAGCGGATCGGCCTCCAGTTCAAACGCCTGACGAATGGCGCGGCGAAACGCCCGATCCAATTGAGCGGCAATGGTCTGCATGCCCGCGATGGTAAATGCAAGCAAGCCAAGAGTGAAGCGACGAAGCCCCGCAGGGGCGGCCGCCCGCCATGACATGCTCTCCGTCGATCCGTCGCTTCCCCAATGCTTTTCCATTTCCCCTTTTCCCTTTACCATCCTCCCCAGCCATGCCCGATCCCCTGCTGGACATCCAGGACCTCACCATCGCGTTCAACACCGACCGCGGCCAGATTCGTCCCGTCCAGGGCGTCTCCCTCAGCCTCTACCCCGCCCAGACCCTCGCCCTCGTCGGCGAGAGCGGCTGCGGCAAGTCCGTCACCAGCCTCTCCATCCTCCGCCTCATCCCCTCCCCGCCCGGCCAGGTCGTCGGCGGCCAAATCCGCTTCCAGGGACGCGACCTCCTCCAACTGCCCGAAACCCAGATGCGCAAGGTCCGCGGCCGCGACATCGCCATGATCTTTCAGGAGCCGATGACCAGCCTCAATCCCGTCTTCACCGTCGGCGACCAGATCGCAGAGGCCGTCCTGCTCCACCAGCCCGTCGGCTCGCGCGGCGCCTACGCCATCGCCGAGCAGGCCATGCGCGACGTCGGCATCGCCGACCCCCACCGCCGCATGCGCGAATACCCCCACCAGATGTCCGGCGGCATGCGCCAGCGCGTCATGATCGCCATGGCCCTCTCCTGCAAGCCCAAGCTCCTCATCGCCGACGAACCCACCACCGCTCTGGATGTCACCATCCAGGCCCAGATCATGGAACTGCTCCGCGACATCCAGCAAAAAACCGGCATGGCCATCCTCCTCATCACCCACGACCTGGGCCTGGTCGCCGAAAACGCCGACGCCGTCGCCGTCATGTACGCCAGCAAAATCGTCGAATTCGCCCCCGTCGAGCAGCTCTACGACGATCCCCGCCACCCCTACACCCGCGGCCTGTTCCGCTCCGTCCCCAAACTCGGCCAGCGCGCCCAGCGCCTCGAAACCATCCCCGGCTCCGTCCCCAACCCCGCCCACTTCCCCCCCGGCTGCAAATTCCACCCCCGCTGCCCCCTGACCCGCGCCCTGGCGCAGGAAGCGGGGGACAAGGAAACCCTCGTCCACGGCCACGAACGCCTCATGCGCCCCTGCGTCCAGCAGGAACCCCAGCTCCGCCAGCTCACCCCCACCCACTGGGCCGCCTGCCACTTCGCCCAGGGCTACGACACCGCCCAACCCACCCGCCCCCAATCCGACTTCCGCCGCCCTTTCTAAGCCAAAGCCCCTTTCCCCCACCGTTCGCCCCAGATTACCCATCTCTGCCAAACGGCGCCCTTTGCCCCAGCTCTCTCCACCCCAATTCTCCTGCCGGATTTTTCGCCTAGGCGCAATGGCCATTTCCCGGCCAATATCTATCCTTGGCGCCTCTAGGCGAGCGGATTCCCCCAACCCCGGAAGACTCAACCCGCGTCCCCCCCGCAAACGGGGCTTCGGAAGGCAGGAATCAACTCATGTCCATCGCCTCGCCGATCACCCCCTGCGCCGTCTCATCCCCCAAGGAACTGACCCCGTTCACCGACTACCTTCCCCACCTCGACGGCCTGCGCGCCGTCGCCGCCCTTATGGTCCTGCTCGCCCATGTGCCCCTCCAGCTATTGGCCGCCCCCCTCCTCCACCTGCTCTGGATACTAAACCCCTGGTATTTCGGCGTGGACATCTTCTTTGTACTCAGCGGCTTCCTCATCACCCGCATCCTCATCGCCGACAAAATCGCCGGCCGCCCCCTGGGCCATTTCCTCATGCGCCGGGCCCTCCGCATCTTCCCCATCTACTACCTACTCCTGCTCATACTCATCTTCTTCCGTCCCTGGCGCGAAATCGCCTGGTGTGCCCTCTACCTGGCCAATTACCACTTCTCCCTTCACCCCGTCATGACCCCCCTGGGCCACTTCTGGTCCCTCTCCGTCGAGGAACACTTCTATCTCCTGTGGCCCTGGCTCGTCTACGCCCTCTCCTTCCGTCGCAGCCACGCCCTCCTGTGCAACCTCATCCTCCCCCTGGCCGCGATCCTGGCCATCGCCCTGACCCTCTTCCAGAGTCAACTCCCACCCACCTTTCTCTCCCTCATCCGCCACGGCACCCAATGCCGAATGGCCTCCCTGGCCCTGGGCGCCCTCTTCGCCTACCACGAGCAATGGCTCCGCCACGACAAGGTCCGCACCTCCTGGGTCGCCACGGGCCTGCTCCTGGGGTTCATCGCCATCAATCGCACCGCCAAACACCTCTTCAATGCCCAGATCATCCCCGACGAGGCCCATGAACTGGTCACCTTCTTCAGCTTCGCCCTCCTCTCCGGATGCCTCGTCCTCACCGCCATCAACATGAAGGGCGCCAACACCTGGCTGGCCCGCTGTCTGGACAATGCCCCCATGCGCTACATCGGGCGCATCAGCTACGGCCTCTATCTCTATCACCTGCCCATCTATTTCGCACTGGGCCTCTATGGAGACAACGCCGATCCCACCCTCCCCCGCGCCATTCTGGCCGTCGCCCTGAGCTTCCTGGCCGCCGCCATATCCTACGCCTGGATCGAACGCCCCCTCCTCACCCTCAAAAACCGCTTCCGCCTCGCCCCCAGCCCCGCGCCCCACCCCCTCC
>JBIQLO010000052.1:0-20642 GCA_044464175.1 Planctomycetaceae bacterium
TGGCCGAACGGTTGAAGGAATATGGAGATGACGGGGTTTATCTGGACGGAACCTGCCACATCGGTCCCCTCTGCGAAAACATGGACCACGGCTGCGGCTGGCGCGACGCCAATGGCAAAATCCACGGAACCTATCCCACCTTCGCCATTCGCACACTGATGAAGCGCATCTATACGGTGGTGAAGGAGCACAATCCCGACGACATCGTGGATGTCCACTGCTCCTGGGGCTGGAATCCGGCCGGTCTGGCGTATGCCGACCTCCAATGGAATGGCGAACAGTTCGGCCCGCGATACCAGATGCGCGGCCCCAGGGACGGCTACATTGCCGGCGCGTTGTCGCTTGATCAATTCCGAACGGAATTCACGGGACGGCAGATCGGCATCGGCGCGGAGATGCTCACGTATCGCCTTGGCAATCCCTACCGCTGCGCCGCCATTTCCCTCTTGTTCGACATCTCCCCCCGCCTCTACACCAACGAATTCGACAACTGGAGCGCCAAATCCAACGCCTATTACGCGATGGTGCCGGCCATCTGGAAAATGCGGGATGCGTTCGGCGCCGAACAGGCCGAGAAGCTGTATTACTGGAAAAATCAGGAGTACGTGAACGTCTCCGGCGATCGATGTTACGCCACGCTGCTGCGGAATCCGAAAACAGGCGTTCTGGCGTTTGTCTCGAATCTTTCGCGGGAGAAGCAGGAGGTGACGGTTGCGTTCCACCTGGACAAGCTGGGCCTGGCCGGGCGGAAACTCCAGGCGTTCGAGCCGCTGACCGACAAACCGTTGACACTTTCCCCCGACGGCCGGCTGACCGTGCCGCTGAATTCGATGGGATGGATGTACGTCTGGCTGCGAAGCGCGGAATGAAGCCGGAATTGCGCTCCTTCCTCGGTCCATGAATGAAGAGGAATCTGTGATGAATGATGCCCGCATCTATCGAATCGGCCGGCAAGCGGCTGTCGCCCTTGCCCTGATCGGCTTTCTGGCCTTCATCGGACCGGCGCTCACCGCCGCTCCGGTCGATCCCACCCTGGTCCTTCACTACAAATTCGACAAAAACTCCAGAGCCGCTGTCAAAGACCTCTCCGGCCATGGCAACGACGGCAAGATCATCGACGGCCAGTGGCTGGCGGAGGTGGACGGGCGGAAGGGGGTGTTGCGGCTCAATGGCAGGTCTTCCTATATCGACTGCGGATCGGGCGACCGCGTGCGCGTTGATGGGGATACGACGATTGAAATGTGGGTGCGGCTGAACCGGCCGCTGAAGGAGACAAGATGGGGCGGGCTCTTCGACGCCTCCTCAAGTTTCCAGTTCACCAGTGCCTATTTCGGTTCCGAGCTGCTGGCCTATTACCGCAACCGCGATGACCGGCGGGAAATGATGGTTGAGCCGATACCGCGCCACATCCTCGGCGACCAGTGGGCTCACCTCGCCGTGGTCGTCGCCTATCCCCGGATGAAGTTTTACTGCGATGGCAAGCTGGTCCGCGACGGCTACATGCCCTTTCCCGGCCTCAATGGCCAACTGCAAACCGGGCCGACACGGATCGGCGGCAACGGAAAGACCAGTTTCAGCCCCATTGACCTGACGGAATTTCGCCTCTATCGACGGGCGCTGACGCAAGCAGAGATCGCGGCCGACGCCAAGGGACAGCCCGTCGTGGCCTCGGCCGACCGCCAGTTGCGCATCACGCCGGACTGGTACAGGAAGGCCATCGCCGTGCGCCTGACCACCCACAGCGCCAATGACGCCGACCAGGCTGTGGAAATCTCCCTGGGGGACCAAGCCGCGCAACAGGTGAAGCTGGCCGATGCCTCGATGAACGCCTCGGGCCGATATGTCGCCGTCGCCACGTTTCCTCTCACGCAAGACATGAAAGGCCGAACTGTCAAAGCCACGGCCCGATTGACCGGCTCGGGGGTCCAACTGGATCAGGCGGTGAAGTTGGAGAAGCCCGACTGGATTCACACGAAGGCGGGATATTCCGACAAGGTGCTGGCCCCCTGGACGCCGGTTCAGGCCAAGTCGGCGAAAGATGGGGTTCAGGTCGGTATCTGGGGCCGCCGGTACGATTTCGGGCCGACACCTTTCCTGAGCCGGATCGAAACCAAACAGCAGGAGATCCTCGCCGCCCCCATCCGATTGGACGGCCTGATTGATGGCCGGAGCATTGATTGGAAGGGGGGGCAGACCGCGCTGAAGGCCGCCGCCCCGACGGCCGCCGTGGTCGAGCAATCCTACAAAGCCGACGGCGCCACCCTCACCATTGCCGCCCGCACGGAATACGACGGCTACACGATCTATGATTGCCGGATCACCGCCGGACGGGACCTGAAGCTGGATGAACTGAAGCTCGATATTCCGCTAAAGACGCAATTCGCCACCCTTTGCTATGGCGATCGCGTTCTCCCCCTGAAAAAAGGAGCTCCCCTCATATCGCAGTGGTACAGTGGCGCGGTCAAGGGAAGCCTTTCCTTCATGTTCAGCCCGAATATATGGCTGGGCAATGAGGATCTGGGCCTCACCTGGCAAACCGAATCCGACCAGTACTGGCACAACGCCGATCCCAACCGGGCGATCCAAATTCTTCCCGACGGACAGACCACGCTCTTCCGCGCCCATTTCGTGGACAAGCCCACCCAATTGAAGACAGGCCAGTCACTGCACTACAAGTTCGCCCTCCTGGCCACGCCGATCAAGCCGCTGGTCCATGACGCCTGGTGGTGGCGCATCGCCCGCAGCGAGCCGTATGGGGCCGATCTCAACCTTCCCGACCGCCGCCGCGGGGACGAGCCGACGCTCGCTTATTACCACCGGATCGGCATTCGCCACCTCTTCACCAATGTGAATGACATCTGGCCCTGGCCAATGCCGGTGCACCCCACGTTCATCGCCGCTCAGCACCGCCTGGTCGAGGCCGCTCATCAGCAGGGGATCAAGGTTTATCCTTATGTCATCCACCAGCGATTTCCCGTTACCGTTCCCGAGTTCGACCCGTACGGCCTGAACATGGCCAATCGCCCGCTACGGCAGTTCGTTCCCGGTTCCAATCCCGATGAGGCCCGTCCCGGCCCGGTGACCACCGCCTACGGCGCCGATTCGCAGGGAACCGTCTTCATGTGCGACAAGAGCCAGGCGCTGCAGGATGCCTACATCCACGCGCTGGCGCAGCGGCTGGAGCAGTTTGGCGATGACGGCGTCTATCTCGATGGCACCTGCCAAATCGGCCCGCTATGTGAAAACATGGACCACGGCTGCGGCTACAAGGGGGCCGACGGCAAAATTCACGGGACCTATCCCACCTTCGCCGTTCGTGACATGATGAAACGCATCTACACCGTTGTGAAGGAGCGGAACCCGGACAACATCGTGGATGTTCACTGCTCCTGGGGCTGGAATCCGGCCGGGCTGGCGTATGGCGACGTCCTCTGGACGGGCGAGCAGTGGCACCAATATGCCAAAACCGGCGTGCCCGGTGGATATGTCTCCGGCGCGCTCTCCCTGGACCAGTTCCGCACGGAATTCATGGGGTACCAACTCGGCGTGGGTGCGGAAATGCTGACCTACCGCCTCGGGGGAAACAACATGAAATGCGCGGCCATCTCACTGCTGCACGACATCTCTCCGCGCCTCAGCACCAACCGCTACAGCCATGCCAGCCAGTCCTCGGATGATCCCTATTTCGCCCTGGTCCCGGCCATCTGGAAGATGCGGGAACAATTTGACGCCGAACATGCCAAAAAGCTGTTTTACTGGAACAACCAGTCCTATGTGAACGTTGCGCCGCAGCAATGCTACGCCACGCTGCTGCAAAATCCCAAAACCGGCGTGCTGGCGATCATCTCCAATCTTGCCCGGAAGAAGCAGGATGTGACGGTCCGGTTCGATCTCGACAAACTGGGGTTGGCCGGTCAAAGGTTAAAAGTCTTCAATCCCCTCAATGGCCAGGCGGTGGAGATGACCCCGAAAGGGCAATTGTCCCTCCCCCTGGATTCCGAGGCATGGGTGTACGTCTGGCTTCAACCTCAATAGGGGCGCGGGTCGTATCTGGAAAATATCCATGTCAAAAATCAAGATTTCATCGACCTTCGCTCTTGGCCTGGCTGCCGCTCTCTGCCTCGGGGCCGCCTCAAACGATCATCAGCCTGCGACCAAAAAGGCCCCCACCCCGCCCCGGCCCATGATGCTCAAGCTCTGGCCCGGCGACCCGCCGAATTTCGTTCCCAACGCCGGTCCGGAGCGGATCACCGGGCCGTGGGGAACCGTCGGCAACATCTCGGTTCCGGAGATGGCGGTCTTTCTGCCCCCCAAGTCCAAGGCGTCGGGATTGGCCCTGATCGTCTGCCCCGGCGGTTCCTACCGGGTCGTCGGCATGTTCGCCAACGGCTGGTTCACCGTGCCCCGCTTTGTCGAGGAGGGAACGGCGATCATTGTCCTGAAATATCGCACCAGGCCTCCCTCGAAACAGGTGGAGGCAGACGCGTTGGCGGATGCCCGTCGTGCCGTCCGCCTCGTGCGCTTGAACGCCCGCGCGTGGCATCTTGATCGAATCGGCATGCTCGGCACCTCCGCCGGCTCGCACCTGATTCTGAACCTCGCCACCCACACCGACCCGGGAACCCCAACTGCCGAGGACCCCGTTGAGCGACAAAGCTGCCGCCCCGACTTTATCGCCCTCCTCTGTCCCTGGCCCGACAGGCAGCCGATCGAAGCGTTCCCCATCACCAGTGACACCCCGCCGGCCTTTGTCGCTTCCGCCGTGGATGACAAGGTCGCCCCCCATGCCTTCGCCGAGGCGATCGTCGCCGCCTATCAGAAGGCCGGCGTGCCCGCCATGCTCTGGAGTGTTCCCAAGGGCGGCCACACCGCGTTCAATCCCGGCAACGCCCCGGGCAATCAATGGCCGACCCATTTCTGGCCCTGGTTGAAATCCATCGGGATGAAATAACCCCTGGACGCCTCAGCATCGGCGAACGATGCTGCGGCCCGGAAATTTTGCCCTCCGCGGAAGCGGACGCTACACCAAACACCATGAACATCGAACTCCAAGCCATCCACAGCGGTTACGATCGCAAGACCTGCTGGGTCCAAGCCCGGCCCGGCTACATTCCCGGCCCCCAGCCCATCGGCATCGTCACCATGCAGAAGCTGCGTCTCACCGGCAGCGATGTCTTCTATGAACTCAATGACACCCGTTCGGATGACGGCGGCAAGACCTGGTCTCAGCCCGTGCCCCACAAGCAGACCCTGGGCCGGCGCATCGTCGAGGACGGGATCGAGGAAGGCATCTGCGATTTCACCCCGACCTGGCACGCCAAAACCGGCGTTCTGCTGGCGACCGGCCACACCGTTCGTTACAAGGATGACGATCTCCAGCCCTACCCCCGCGCCCGCAGCACCGCCTACAGCACCTACGATCCGGCCAACCGCACTTGGGCCGCCTGGAAAAAACTCGACTTGCCGGGCGTCTTCAATCAGGGCGCCGGCTGCACCCAGCGATTCGACCTGCCCAACGGCGAAATTCTCCTGCCCACCTATATCGGCCTGATGGAGACGGCCAGGGATGTCTTCCATATCCAGTGCGTCGCCACCGTCCTCCGCTGCGCATTCGACGGGCAGACCCTCCGCTGTCTGGAACGGGGCAATGAACTCACCATGCCCACCGGACGCGGGTTCCCCGAACCCTCCCTCACCCGCGCCGCCGGCAAATACTTCCTCACCCTCCGAAACGACAATGCCGGATACGTCGCCACCAGCGACGACGGCCTCAATTTCGGCCAGTCGCGTCTGTGGTCCTTCGACGACGGCTCGGACCTGGGCAACTACAACACCCAGCAGCACTGGATCACCCACAATGATGAGCTCTACCTGGTCTACACTCGGCGCGGCGCCGACAATGACCACATTGTGCGCCATCGCGCGCCGCTGTTCATCGCCCGTGTGGACACCGACCGCCTGTGCGTCATCCGCGACTCCGAGCGGATTCTCGTCCCCCAGCGGGGGGCGCGCCTGGGAAATTTTGGTATTTGCAAGATCAGCGAAAATGAATCCTGGGTGGTTGTGGCCGAGTGGATGCAGACCCTGCCGCCCAATTCGCATGACTGCACGATCTGCGAAAAATACGGCAGCGACAACAGCATCTTTCTGGCCAAGGTCCGCTTTGACTGAAGCGCCGTCCACCCAGAAGCCCGAACCGTCCAAGCTGCCGCGCACCAGGTCAGCGCGGGCCTGAGGGACGCCTGGGCCCGTGCGGCTCTCCCGGTCCCGCCCGCTGACGCCCGGCGGAGCCTCAGGACCTGTCTCGGTGTATCGGGGCTGATCTTTCATCGCCCGCCCAAACCGGCTACAGTGTCACCCACCTGACAAACAAGGAGATGAATGTCCTCCCGCAAGCAAGGGTTCAACTTTTCCCCCTCCATTGTCCACCACCGCCGTCTGGCCGAAATCGAGCCGGAACTGGCGTTTGAGGGCGGCGACGTGGCCGCCTGGCAGCGCAGGCTGCGGCGAAAGCTGCGCCAACTCACCGGATACGACCAGATGCCGGCCGGGAAATGCCCGCTGAACGTCCGCACCCTCTGGCGGCGGGAGCATCCGCTGGGCACCATCGAGAAGCTGGTCTTCACCAGCGAGCCGGGGGCGGATGTGCCGGCCTATCTCTGCCTGCCCAGGTCGGCCAAGCCGCCGTTTCCCACCTTCATCTGCCTGCAGGGCCATTCCGGCGGGCATCACAACGACATTGCCGTCAGCCCCGAGGATGAACGCACCCCCATCGAAGTGAAGGGGGACCGGGATTTTTCGCTGGGGTGCATGCAGCGCGGCATCGCCGCCCTGGCGATCGAGCAGCGCTCCTTCGGCCAGCGCCGCGAGCAGCACCAGGAGAAGATTTCCACCCACGGCTGCCACGATGCGGCCATGCGCTCGCTCATGATCGGGCGCACGCTTGCGGGGGAGCGGGTCTATGACGTCGACCGCGGCATCGATTTCCTGACCCAGCGCCTGGAGATCGACACGAAGCGCATCGGCGTCATGGGCAACAGCGGCGGGGGGACGGTCACCATGTACGCCGCCGCGCTGCTGGAGCGTCTCAGCTTCGCGATGCCCTCTTGCTCCTTTTGCACCTTCGCCGATTCCATCCTGTCGATTTACCACTGCGCGGACAACTACATTCCGGGCCTGGCCCGCTATGCCGAGGCGGCCGATGTGATGGGGCTCTTCGCCCCGCGCCCGGTGGTGGTGGTCGCCGGACGAACGGACCCCATCTTTCCCGTCAAGGCCGTGCGCAAGGCCTTCAAGAACCTCCAGGCGATCTACCGCGCCGCCGGGGCCGAGGACAAGTGCAAACTGGTGGTGGGCCCGGAGGGGCACCGCTTTTATGCCGACCTCGCCTGGAAAAGGATGCTGCCCCTGCTCAACAGCAGGCTATAATCACCGGTATGAGCAAGCGATGGATTCTGGTCGCGGTGCTGGGGTTGGCCCTTCCGGCGGTGGGGGCCCCGCGCGAGGGGGGCGGCCCGGGGGCGGACCTGGCCACCCTGCGCCGCGAGGCGGCCGAGCAGGTGCAGCAGCGCCTCCAGTCCCTTCCCTCCCTTGGGGAGGTGGCTCCCGAAAAGCTCTTCCAGTTCAGTATGGAGGAGGGCGATCTCCAGGTGCAGACGGACCTGAGCCCCACCAGCGGCCCGATGCGCGTCACCGTCACCGGCCTCAATGGCGATGCGAGCATCAATCTCCGCGCCGCCCGCGGCGGGCGGGGCATGGGGGAGGGGCCGGTGCTCTATATCCAGTTCCGTCACGATGATGTGGAGCGCGGGGACGATGTGCTGGTCACCACGCAAATTCTCACCGGCCCGCGCTACGTCCAGATCGCCCGCGGCATCGAGGGCCCGAACCAGAACCTGAATATCTCCCTCATCCAGAATCTGCAGATGCGCCAGATCATGGGCGCCCAGGGGCGCGACGCCGTGCGGCTCTATGTGCAGGCAATGGACAACCAGAGCGGGCAGAACACGGTCGACCTGAAATTGTCGGCTGAAAACATGGCCGAAATGATCCGCCGCCACCCGCGCGAGATGGCGCAGTACATCCAGCCGATCCTCCGCGACCTGCACCAGGAGGCCGCCATTTTCGCCGTGGAGCCGGCCGTCGCCTGGCAGGTCTTCGCCCCCGAGCTCAAGGCCGACCCCAAGATGGCGGCCCAGGTGGATCAACTTCTGCCGGACCTGGGGGCGCCTCAGGCCGCCCGGCGGGCGGCCGCCAGCGAATCGCTCCGCCGGCTTGGCGCCCCCGGGGCGCTGCAGTTGATGCGGCTGGATCGCAAAAAGCTCTCCCCCGAACAGAACACGCGGCTCGATGCGCTGTTGGACGCCTATCGCACTCTCACCCCCGCCGAGGCGGCCGAGCTGCGCGACAGCCCGGAGTTCCTCCTCAACTGCCTCAGCAGCGATCAGCGCGACATCCGCGCCGTCGCCCTGGCCCATCTGAAAAAGAAATTCCCCACCCTCCAGTTCAACCTCGATGCCGATCCGTCCGCCCGCCAGGCCGCCGTCGCCAATCTCCGCCAGAAATACCTCACCCCCGCCACGCAGCCGTGAAGGCGCTTAGGCGCTCTTCTGCTTCACCGCAGGAAACAGGTGCCCCCGCAGGTGCTCGCCCGTGTGGCTGCCGGGGGTCTGCACGATCTTTTCCGGCGGGCCCTCGGCCACGATCCGCCCGCCCCCTTCGCCCCCCTCGGGGCCCAGGTCGATGATCCAGTCCGCGCACTTGATCACATCCAGGTTGTGTTCGATCACCAGCACCGTGTTCCCCAGGTCGGCCAGGCGGTTGAGCACGTTGAGCAGGTTGTGGATGTCGGCAAAGTGCAGCCCCGTCGTCGGCTCATCCAGCACATAGAGCGTGTGGCCGGTGGCGCTCTTGCCCAGTTCCGTCGCCAGCTTCACGCGCTGCGCCTCGCCCCCCGAAAGCTGCGTGGAGGGCTGCCCCAGCCGGATGTATCCCAGCCCCACATCGTTCAGGGCCTTGAGAAACTGCACGATGCGCGGGTGGGCGCTGAAAAACTCCAGCGCCTCCTCCACCGTCATCGCCAGCACGTCGGCGATCGTCTTGCCCCGGTAATGAATCTCCAGTGTCTGGGCGTTGTAGCGCGTCCCGTGGCACACCTCGCAGTTGACGTACACATCCGGCAGAAAGTGCATCTCGATGCACTTGGTCCCCTGCCCCTGACACGCCTCGCAGCGCCCCCCCTTGACGTTGAAGCTGAACCGCCCCGGCTGATACCCCCGCACCCCCGCCTCACGGGTGGACGCGAAGACCTTGCGGATGTCGTCAAACACCCCCGTGTACGTGGCCGGATTCGACCGGGGCGTCCGCCCGATCGGGCTCTGGTCGATCTCGATCACCTTGTCGATCTTTTCAGCGCCCGACAGCTGCCTGTGCGCGCCGGCCTTCACCTTCGAGGCGTAGATTTTTCGCTTCAAGGCGGGCAACAGCGTCTGGTTGATCAGCGTGGACTTGCCCGAGCCGCTCACCCCCGTCACGCAGACCAGCCCCCCCAGGGGAATGCGCACATCCACCCCCTTGAGGTTGTTTTCCGTGCAGCCGGTCAGTTCAACCGCGTTGCCCGGGCGGATCGGCCGACGCACCGCCGGCGTGGCGATCACGCGCTCCCCGGTGAGGTACTGCACCGTGACGCTCTGCCGCTGGGCCAGCACCTGCGGCATCTCCCCGGCCGCCACGACGTTGCCCCCGTGCGCCCCGGCGCCGGGGCCGATGTCGATCAGGTAGTCGGCCGCCCGGATGCAGTCCTCATCATGCTCCACCATCAGCACCGTGTTGCCGATGTCGCGCAGCTTCAGCAGTGTGCGGATCAGCCGCTGGTTGTCGCGCTGGTGCAGCCCGATCGTCGGCTCATCCAGCACGTAGCAGACCCCCACCAGCCCGCTGCCCACCTGCGTCGCCAGGCGGATGCGCTGGGCCTCGCCGCCGGAGAGGGACCCGGTCCGCCGGTCCAGCGTCAGGTATCCCAGCCCCACATCGTTCATGAACCCCAGCCGCGCCCCGATCTCGCGCACGATCGGCTCGGCGATCCTTTTCCCCTCCTCCCCCAGCTCCAGCGACTCGAAAAACGCCTTGGCCCGCTCCACGCTCAGCCGCGTCAGGTCGTCGATGGAGACGCCGGGGAGATCGTTGTCCGTTGTCCGTTGTCCGTTGTCCGTTTTTCGCTTTTTGCCTTTCTTGGGCTGGATGGCTTTTTCCTTTCGGTCCAAGGACCACGGATCACGGATCACGGACCCAATCCGCACCGCCAGCGCCTCGGGCCGCAGCCGCTTGCCGCCGCAGGTTTCGCACGGCTGCTCCGACATATACTGCTGCAGCCGCTCCTTCACGAAGGTGCTCTCGGTGTGCTCGATCCGCCGCTGCAGGTTGGGCAGGACCCCCTCGAAATCGCTCGACCCGAACAGCAGCGCCTCCTTCGTCTTCTTGGGAAAGTCGCGGTAGGGGGTCGAATACCCCACGCCGTGGTCCCGGCAGAACTGCCGCAGAATCCGGCTGTACCAGATGTTCATCCGCTTGCCGTTCTTGCGCCACGCCTCCACCGCCCCGTTCTCCAGCGACAGGCTCTCATCCGGAATCACCAGCTCCGGGTCAAACTCAAACCGCGTCCCCAGCCCGTGGCACGCGGGGCACGCCCCGTACGGGCTGTTGAAGCTGAACAGCCGCGGCTCCAGCTCCTCCAGCGCCGCCTCCGGGTGGTCCGGACAGGCGAATTTCTCGCTGTAGGTCTGGTCCGTCCACACCGTCCCGGATGGGTCGGAGGCGGCCGAGATGATCACCAGCCCCTGCGAGAACTTCAGCGCGGTCTCCACGCTGTCGGCCAGGCGCGAGCGGATCTCCGGCTTCAGGACAATCCGGTCCACCACCGCCTCGATCGTGTGGGCGAAGGTCTTCTTCAAAGCCGGGAACGAGGCCGGCCCCCCCAGCTCGATAATCTGCCCATCCACCCGCGCCCGCACGAACCCCTGCTTGTGGATCGCCCCGAAGACATCCTTGTGCTCCCCCTTCTGCCCGCGCACCAGTGGGCAGAGGATCATCACCTTCGTCCCGGCCGCCAGCCGCATCACCGCATCGACGATCTGCGAAGCGCTCTGGCCGGTGATCCTGCGCCCGCAGACGTGGCAGTAGGGGGTGCCCGCCCGGGCGAACAGGACACGCAGATAGTCATAGATTTCCGTCGTCGTCGCCACGGTCGAGCGCGGATTGCTGCTGGCCGAGCGCTGCTCGATGGCGATGGTGGGGGGCAGCCCCTCGATCTCCTCGATGTCCGGCTTCTGCAACTGGTCCAGGAACTGCCGCGCGTAGGCGCTGAGCGACTCCATGTACTTGCGCTGTCCCTCGGCGTAGATGGTGTCGAACGCCAGCGTCGACTTGCCCGAGCCGCTGAGCCCCGTGACCGCCACCAGCCGGTCGCGCGGAATCTCCAGGGAAAGGTTTTTCAGGTTGTGCTCCCGCGCGCCGCGGATGCGGATGGCTTTGTCGCTCATGATGCAGTTCCCAAAGGAAAACCCGGCCGAACGTGCCGAGACCCGGTTACTACGCCGCCGCCCCCCGGCCCGTTCGGCCGAACCCGGCACAAAACGGGAATTGTACGGGAAGCCGGGCCGATTTGGAAAACGCGCGCCGGCCCCATCCCGCCGGGCGGTTGGCCCGGGTCCCGCCGTCGGGTAGACTGACCCGGTTCAACAATGGAGGTGTCCCATGGCCAGCCCGTTCCACCACGATGACGACCGCCCCTGCTTTCCAGCGCACCAGTAAGCGCCGCCGCGGCTTTCCCTCCGAGACGCACGTCAAGCGCGGCCCGCGGATCGTCCACGGTGATAAGGAACTGCTCGAAAAGCTTGGGCGCAACGATCCCTGCCCCTGCGGCTCGAACAAGTCCTTTCAAACGCTGCTGCCTGAAATCAGGCCGCTTTTGACGGCGTCAACCGCAAGGACTACATGCGATGATTTTGGGGCCGCCGGCGCAATACCGCGTCGGCGGCCGTTGCCATGAAACAGGTTCCCGTCGAATCCGCCCCAGCCCCCCAGGCGACCACCTGGCCCATCAAGCCCTATCTGGCGGCTTTATTGTTCGCCTGGATCACCCTGGTCCTCTTCACCACCGCTCTGGATGGCCGCTGGATCAACGCCGCCCGCCTCCGGACGCAGGCGGGCATCTGCCTTATCCTGCTTCTGCGCCTGCTCTGGGCCGTCCATCGCCACGAACGCAACCGCCTCTGGATCGTTTATCTCACCGGCATGGCCCTGGCCGCTCCGCTCTGGATTTTGATCGAACCCTGGCTCTTCGCCCTGGCCCGCTGGTGGAGAGGCGGCTGAGGGGCACAGGCCTGCTCAGACGTCCCAAAAAGACGGGCCGACGCGATGAAAGAACGGACGGGAGGCGCAAAAGGACGTCGGAGAGCGGCGAAAGTGCGGATGAAAGCGGCAAAAACGGAGCCCGAACCGGGCATCCCCCCTCAGGTGATCGGGCCGATGGCCGATAAAGCCGTAGGGTGGGCACTGCCCACCTGCATTTGATTGACAGACGATGTACCCCGTTGGCGCGACGGGCCATGTCCACCCGACGCCTAAAATGCTACGGGGCCGGGATTCGATGATCATCGGCATAGTACCAAAGTCCCGGCGTTAGTTCCTTCAACCCATGCCCTCGAATTCCGGGGGGATAGGCAATTACCCCGTAATGAAAAAAGCCGCCTCCCATCTCGATTCGGACAGAATGCGTTTCGATGATGATAGATGAGGGCTTCAGTGCCTTAATGGCTGCCGGGAGGGCGGGATCATTGGGATCGGGGTATCGGAAGGTGCCCGCGGGGACATTGTTCCAGGTTGGATCCTGGCGATAGGTCGATGCGTTTTGCCGTATCTCGGGGGCGGCGGCCAAGATTGCACCCGGATTCAATCCATATACCAGCAGGTGCTGTCGGCTTTGGATATGCCGGTGACTGCCCCAGCCCACCCAGTAAACGAAACGCAAGCCTGCCCAAAGCGGAAATAGGATCAGCAGCAAGAAGGCCGCCCAAATCAGCAGACGCCGCTTTGCCTGTACCACTCCTCTCCCCCGTGGCAAGGGAGGTGGACGAGCAGGCGGATGTTCCTCATGATCCATCTCTGGAAGGCAAGTTATACGGCAGTAGATCCTAGAATCCGCCGGCGGCCGAGGCAACCAGGACGGAAGATCGGGCGAGTGACGCAGTAAAAACGGGGAGACAGAAAGAGTCGTCTCTTCCTGTCTCCCCATCCCTCTTCTTCCCCGAGCCTACTGCACCGCCATCGACGCCTCCGCCGTCTTGCCCGAGGCCAGTTCCTTCACCGAGATGGTCCAGTTCCCCGCCGCCGCGTTGGTCGGCAGGTCCAGCTTGATCGTCACCTTCCCATCTTTGGCCCCGTAGTAGCCGCTGTACTCGGCCGCCTTCCCCTGGGCATCGGTGATCCGCACCTCCACCGGCACCACCGCGTCGATCGCCTTGCCCGCCGCATCGGTCACGGCGATGTCGCAGCTCACCGACTCACCCGCCTTGGCCTTCTTGTCGGCCTCCACCCGCACCGCCCCGATCGCCCGGTCGGTCACCAGGAAGAGCCGCCCCTGCCCGGGACCGAATTGGCTCTTGAACGAGAGCCGCCCGTCGGCCTTCTGCACATCCGTCACCGCCCGGGCCTCCGACAGGTCATAGACAAACCCATCGCCCCGGCTCAGCGTCAGCGTCGTCTCGGAGGGGAGCCCCTTTTCCATCACCTTCCCATGCTGGCCGACGTAATCGCCGAAGGTCCGGTGGTCGTTGACGGCGAAGAAGTAGTCGCTCCCCTCGTACTGCCGCAGGCGCACGATCACCTCCGGGTTGGAGCTGTCGGCCGCCCGCGCGTAGAAGCCCCCCAGGTCCTTGCGCAGCTTCGCCGCCCGCTCCAGCACGGCCGCCTTGTCCTGGTCCGCCTTGCCCGTGCGGGTGTAGCTGGAGATGACGATGTCCGGCTGAATGCCCGGCGCCAGGTGCTCATCGCCGATGACGATGCCCCCGCGGCTCTGGAACGCCTCGATGGCGTTGGCCACGCTCCGGGTCAGCACATCGCAGTCGGCCAGCACCAGCACCTTGTACTGGCTCAGCCCCTCCTTGGTGATCGTCTCGTCATAGACGATTCGCGGCTGCAGGGCGGCGTAGCGCACCACCATGTAGGCATCGGACCCCCAGCCCCCGCCCCAGCCGTAGGTCCCGCGCCCGGCCAGCATCTGCGAAGAAAAACTCTGCAAAAACGCCACATCCGCCTTCCGGTCCGGCACCTGCATCAGCGTCGGCCCCAGCGGCTGGACTACCTTGTGCAGCATCTCCGTCAGCCGCACGCGCGTCTGGGCGTTGGTGGTGACGTAGCTGCCCTGTTTATATCCCACCTCTTTGCCCAGCGAGCCCCACCCGTGGTTCATGATCCCCTTGATCGGCCGGGCCAGCTCCAGCCACATCCCCTCGCTCAGGTGGTCCGGGGCGATGGAGATGAACTTGGCGTCGGGCAGCTGCTTTTCCCACGCCGCCTGGTTGGCCGGGACCTTCTGCCCCTTTTTGGGCATCGGGGCGGTCTGCGAGCGATACCAGATGATCTGGATCATGTTCATCACCTGCTGCCCCGGCTGCCCCTGGGCCATCGCCAGCAGGTCATCGCACGCCAGCCCGATTTTCAGCGGGTCGGGGTAGCTGTAGGTCCACTGCGAAAGGAAATCGACCTTCCCGCCGCTGCCCCAGACGCTGGGCACCCGGATGGCCGGGTCGAACCACGTCCACAGGTCCTTGCGCCCGGTGGAATGGACCCCTTCGCTCACCGCCGTGTCCAGGCGGTTCCAGGCATCCCCCTCCTTCCAGAACCAGCGCAGGTAGTTGAGGATCGGAAAATCATCCGGCACGATCCGGCTGGCGGGAAAATCCGGCAGGGCATGGTAGAGAATGCCCCGCTTGCTGCTCACCTCGACCGGAATATCTTTGCCGCTGAATTTCTTGTAAGCGGCCTTGTCCAGGTCATGGAAGCAAAGCTGCGTCCCATCCCGCACCTCGGTGTGAACCAGCGCCGCCTTCAACGCCGGCAAATCCCCCAGCGTCTTGGCGGTCATCGCCCCCACCCCGAAGCAATAGGCCTGCACCTGCGAAAACTGCCCGCAGATGTTGAGATTCTCATAAAGCTTCCCATCCCGGTCCACCCGGTCATATTGCTTCTGGTTGGTCGCCGCGTACCGCCCCGGCGACAGCGACGGCGCCCCGCCCACCCCCAGCGCCATCAGCTCATCCAACTGCTTGCGGACCTTCTGCCACGCCGGCGTGCCGCGCTGGTCGCTGGCCTTGCCCCCGGCCCACAGCGCCTTGTCCGCCGAGGTCTGAGGCACCCACACCAGGCAGTCGGTGAACCCGATCTCCTTCAGTTCCTGATAGGTGCCGGCGCTGGGCGTCCCCCACATCGTCACCGGCATCTCGTGCGGCATCGGGCGGGGCACCAGGGTCAGGTTGATCCTGGCCGCATCCCCCAGCGGCTTGCCCGCCTTGTCCAGGACCGACACCTCGGCCGCGTACTGCCCGATGTGCAGCCGCGTGTCCACCGGCACATCCACCATCGCGACTTCGTTGGGCTTCAGGTCGTCCAGCTTGAGTGGCTTGCCCTCGATCCCCGTCGCTGACACTTTCACGCTCGCCCCGTCCAGCGCTTCATCCCGGTTATTGGTCACCCGCAGATGCAGATGGGCATCCTTCTCCAGCCGGTAAAAGGCGGTGCGCGACAGGTCGGTGTCGATCATGACCTTGCCCGTGGCAAACCGCACCAGGCCGTTGCTCAGCCGCACCTCGTCGATCTTGCCGGAAAAGGGGGCGTGGACGCTCATCACCCGGTCCCCGATCGCCAGTTGATAGATGCCGTTGCTGATCGCCCCCCGCCCCTCGTGCAGCACGAACCCGGCGTCCGTGCCGTTCACGGAAAAGCGGCTGCCCCCCTTGCCGTCATAGCTGTAGCCGATGTGATACCACTGGCCCGCCGTCAGCGTCACCGGCCGCGACTGCACGATGTCCGACTCCGTGCCATACCCGAGCTGCGCTTGGAGGTAAAACTGGTCCTTGGGCGCTTTGACCAGCTGCAGCAGGTAGTCGTCGTTGGCGTGCGGCCGGTCGCTCTTGTAGGGATACCCCTTCTTGTCCAGCAGGAACGCCGTCTTGAGCGTCGCCAGCCGCTCATCGGGCTGAATCCACATCTCGATCGTGAACGCCCCCTTGGGGCTCAGGGCGTCGTTGTCCTTGACCAGCACGCCGTGCGCCTTGTCGATCACCTTCTCGCCCACCGACACCTGCAGCGAGCCCCCGAACTTGCCGTCGGCGGCAAATTTCGAGTTGGTCTGCTGAAGTTTGGCCTCATGCCCATGCCCGGAGGCATCCCGGGTGGGCGCGTCGGCGTCGAAGTGCCACAATGCGATCACATCCGAACCGGTGGCCGCCTGGCCCGAATAGGGCTGCTCCCAGGCCTGTTGCGTCGTCGGGCCGGCCCCAAAAGCCGCCGATCCCAGTAACGCTCCCATCAACCCCACCATGAGGCTGCGCGAATTGAACATGAATGTCTCCTTCCAAAAGACCTGTTAGAGCTCCGCCACCTGATTGTCTTCCAGCACCGGCCGAACCGCTTCCGGCGCCACCACGATCCCCCGTTCCCGCCCCCCGCGCGGCACGCTCACCCGGTTGCCGCGCAAAATCACATCCTCCACCCCCGGGGCCAGGGAAATCCCCACCGCCGTTTCCGGCCGCCGGGGCACCTGAAACCTGTTCTCCTCCACCCGCACTCGGTGCGACGTGTGCCACGCCGAGCGTTCCGGCCGGAAAAAGATCCCCGCCTCCCCGCAGTCGCTGATGCGGTTGGCCCGGATCAGGTTGTCCGTGTCCCGGTGCCCGGTGCTGATGCCGTGCTTCGTGCAGTGGGAAATCTCATTCTCCTGCGCCACCCCATCCCTCACCCCCCAGCACCAGAATAGCCCGGTCGTGCAGTTGCGGATCGTGTTCCCCCGCATCACCGGCCGCTGCGAGCCGCTGCCCGGATGCAGTCCCAGCTGCGCCATCCCGTCGATGAGGCAGTTCTCGACCAGCACATCGTGGCAGATCTGCCAACTGATCCCATCCCCGTTCCAGTCGCGGATCGTGACATTGCGGATCGCCACCTGCTCGCAGTCATGGAGAAAAATCGCCCCCCCGTAGTTGCCATCGAGATAGGCGTTGGCCCCTTTGTTCCCCTCCAGCACCAGATCCGAGATGCCAAGGTCCTGCGCCCGCTGCGCTTCAATCAGCGAATGGATGGAGATCACTTTCGCCTGGTGGGACAGCCAGTGGTTCATGCGCGGCTGGCTGTCCAGGTGAAGCAGGTTCCCCTCCACCCCCAGAATCGTGTGCCGCGTCACCTGCTGGGCGGTTCCCCCGTCCAGCCGCCCGCTGCTGATCAGAATCCCATCCCCCACGCCCAGCGCCCCGGCCTCCTTCACCTTCACCCCCCAGGCGTACCAGTCCTGATCCTCCGCCAGGTCCGTCTCCACCGACGCATCCTTTCGCAGCACCGTCTCCGGTCCCGATCCCACCAGCGCCACCGATCCCGGCAGAAACACCGCGTTGCGCAGCAGATACACCCCCGGCCCGATCCGCACCGTCCCGCCCCCGTGCCGCGCTGCATAATCGACCGCCCCCTGAAGGGCGAAATGGTCCGCCCCGCGGAACATCCCCGAATCCACGCCCACCGTCACCTCAAGGGTCGACGCCTCGGAGGGCTTGCGCCAGTCGGTATAAGCATAAAGCGGCTTCATGATCCCTGAACCCTCAACCCCGGCCCCTGCCTACCGCTTGAGCACTTCCAGATAGACCGGCTTCCAGATCCCCCCGGCCATCGCCCGGTCCAGCACCCGCACCGTGATCTGGTTCTCCTGCCCCCACTTGAGCGCATCGGTCACATCCACCCGGAACGTCTGATCCCACCCCGCCATGCCGATGTCATGGTCCCCGACGTACTGCCCGTTGACCCACACCCACGCGCTCTCATCCACCCCCTCGAATACCAGGTCCGTCCCATCCTGATCGGGCTTCTCCGGCAGCTTGATCGTCCGCCGATACCACGCCGCCCCGTCATACCCGGCGTGACCCTGCTCCTCCCACACCTTCCCGATGCTGATCGCGCTCCAGTTCTTGTCGTTGAAATCGCCCTCGTACCACTTGGACATCTGCCCATCCTGCTTCGGATCGGTCTTGAACTTCCACCCGTCCGTCGGCAGCGGAATCGTCTTGACCACGTTCAGTTGGTGGTCCTTGAATTCCGGCCGCTCCCGCACCGATTCGGCCTTTTTGTGAAACGGCCACAACACGTTGTTGGCCAGCTGGCTCACCCCCGTGTCCTTGTCGCCCTGCGCCTGCCGAAGCAAATTGGTGATCGCCTCCGTCCGCGGCTTCATCCCCGCCAGCGCCTCCACCGCCGTCCGCCGAACCATCGCATCCGCGTCCTTGACCGCCTTGCCCAGCGTCGGCAGCGCCTTGGCCCCTTCGATCCGCGCCAGCTCACGCACTGCCGTCCGCCTAACCAGCGCATCGCCGTCATCCGTGGCCGCGTCCCTGAGCGCTCCCGCGGCCGGGGCCCCAATCTCCCCCAGGCACCGCACCGCCGTCCGCCGGACCATGGCCGCCGGGTCCTTCATTGCCGCCGTCAGTTCCCCCAGCCCCGCCTCACCCTTCTTCCCCGCCTCCAACACTGCCGCCCGCCGCTCCATGGGCGTCTTGGACGATGAATTCGACTGAGGAAGGGTTTCAGTAAAGGCAAAAGGGTGCGTCGCGGCCGGGGCGCTGCTGGGTTGTTGATCCGACTGCCCCCCCGCGCACGCGGTCAACAAGGTAAAAGAGAGAACCGAGGTGATGCGAATGCCCGATGACATGCCTTTGATCATAGCCCTTCCTTATACCCGACCCCCACCCGCCCGGCCAATTCCCTTCTTTCTCTCCACACCGCTCAGTCTCTCACTCCGAAAAGCGGTTCGCATCCGACGACGCCTGCCCGCTGCGCAGCCAGTAATACTGCTGGTCCTTCGCCCGCTTCATCGGGAATTTGGCATACTCCACGTGCCCATCCAGCATCAGCAGGTTCACGCCCCCGTTGTGCCGCGGCTCCAGCCCCACGTTTGCTTGATTCACCTCGAAGTACCACGCGTTGGTTCCCACCGCCGTCCAGCCCAGCCCATTGGCCGTGTCCCCGATCACCGCCAGCGACTGCGGCAGCTTCGCCTGGTTGATGCGATAAGGCCGGCCCGTGTTGGTCGCGGTTGAGTAGTAGAAAAACATCTCGTAATTCGCCCCGTAGCTGCTGTAAAACCCATCCCAGGTGTGCGGATGAAAGTAATACGGGCTGGTGTCGGTCGGGCAGATGTACATCCGGCTCGTGGGGCTGCCGTGGATGCCGTGCGGATCGTTATTCAACTGCCCCAGCACATGCGCGATCTGCGTGATGAAGCTGTCGTAGTAGTAGGGGCCGTAAAAATCGGCCGAGTCCGTCGCCGTCGCGCACGGCAGATATCCCCGGTACTCATTGGTGTACAGCATCACCCCCTGGCCCATCTGCCGGAGGTTGCTCGCGCAAGCCACCCGGTTGGCCGCCTCCCGCGCCTTGTTCAACGCCGGCAACAGCATCGCGATCAAAACCGAGATGATCCCGATCACGACCAGCAGTTCCACCAACGTAAAACCCGATTTGTGCCTACGCATGGCTTATCTCCTGTCTGGGGTCCGCCGCGCGGACCGGTTCCGGAATCGACCCCTCCGACCCGTCCCCCTCCACCTGAATCCCCGCCTCCGCCAGCCGCCGTCGTGCCGGTACCTCCAGCTTCAGCGATTCCCGCACCACCAGTGCCCCGGCGATCTGCCGCCCCGGCAGCCGCCGCTCCCCCGTCTGGATCATCCGCAGCAGCATCCGAGCCGCCTCCGCCCCCATCGCCTCCATCGGCTGCGCCACCACCGTCAGCGCCGGCGAGCATAGTTCCCCCGCGTGAATCCCCGTGCTCCCGATCACCGACACCTCCCCCGGCACCGCCAGCCCCTTCTCCCGGCACGCCCGCATCGCCCCGATCGCCAGCGGGTCCCCGATGGCAAACACCCCCTGCGGCGCTCCGGCCCGCTCCAGATGTTCCAGCATCGCCCGATACCCCGCCGCTTCCTCCACCCCTTCGCAGCGCACGTATGCGATCCCCCCCGTTGGCCGCTCCGCGTGCAGATACGCCTCAAACAGTCCCATCGCCTTTTGCGTCCACGACAGCAGCGGCGCCAGCGGGGGGCTCAAAATCACGATCCGCTCAAACCCGTTGGCCAGAAAGCAACGGCCCGCCGTCTTCCCGGCCGCGATGTTGTCGGCCGACACAAAATTGTAAATCACCTGCTCCGTGGGATGGTTGATCGACACCCACGGCACCCCCAGCCGGTCCAGCCGCTCCATCAGCGCCACGATTGGCCCGAATGCCCCTGGAAAAATGATCGCGCCCCCCATCTGCCCCGCCAGGTGCTCCGTCTGCTCAATCAGCTCTTCCACATTCCGCCTCCGATCTCCCTGGGCGGAATAAATTCGTGTCA